>CAKTZK010000037.1 GCA_934635515.1 uncultured Oscillospiraceae bacterium | reverse complement strand
CTCCTTGACCTCGCCCACCAGGGGGATCATGATCTCGGGGACCATGTTCCAGTCGGGGTGCTTCTTCTGCACGTTGATGGCGGCGCGGATGACGGCGCGGGTCTGCATGGCGGCGATCTCCGGGAAGGTGACAGCCAGACGGCAGCCGCGGTGGCCCATCATGGGGTTGAACTCGTGGAGGGAAGCGATGATGTTCTTGATCTCGGCCACGGTCTTGCCCTGGGTCTTGGCCAGCTTCTCAATATCGGCCTCCTCGGTGGGAACGAACTCGTGCAGAGGGGGATCCAGGAAACGGATGGTGACGGGGCAGCCCTCCATGGCCTCATAGATGCCCTCGAAGTCGCCCTGCTGCATGGGCAGGAGCTTGGCCAGAGCGGCCTCCCGCTCCTCCACGGTGTCGGAGCAGATCATCTCGCGGATGGCGTCGATGCGGTCGCCCTCGAAGAACATATGCTCGGTACGGCACAGGCCGATGCCCTGGGCGCCCAGCTCACGGGCCTTGGCGGCGTCGTGGGGGGTGTCGGCATTGGTGCGGACCTTCAGGCGGCGATACTTATCGGCCCAGCCCATGATGCGGCCGAACTCGCCGCCGATGGTAGCATCCACAGTGGGCATAGCGCCGTCATAGATGTTGCCGGTGGAGCCGTCCAGGCTCAGCCAGTCGCCCTCGTGATAGGTCTTGCCGGAGAGGGTGAACTTCTTGTTCTCCTCGTCCATAGCGATGGCGGAGCAGCCGGACACGCAGCAGGTGCCCATGCCGCGGGCCACCACAGCGGCGTGGCTGGTCATGCCGCCGCGGACGGTGAGGATGCCCTGGGCGGCCTTCATGCCCTCGATGTCCTCGGGAGAGGTCTCCAGACGGACCAGGACCACCTTCTCGCCGCGGGCCGCCCAAGCCTTGGCGTCCTCGGCGGTGAAGACGATCTTGCCGCAGGCGGCGCCGGGGGAGGCGGGCAGAGCCTTGCCGGCGGGCTGGGCCTTCTTCAGGGCCTCCGCGTCAAACTGGGGGTGCAGGAGGGTATCCAGGTTACGGGGATCGATCATGGCAACGGCCTGCTGCTCGGAGATCATGCCCTCGTCCACCAGGTCGCAGGCGATCTTCAGGGCCGCCTTGGCGGTGCGCTTGCCGTTACGGGTCTGGAGCATATAGAGCTGGCCGTGCTCCACGGTGAACTCCATGTCCTGCATATCCCGGTAATGATCCTCCAGGGTCTTGCACACGTTCACGAACTGAGCATAGGCCTCGGGGAACTTCTCGGCCATCTGGTCGATGGGCATGGGGGTACGCACGCCGGCCACCACGTCCTCGCCCTGGGCATTGGTCAGGAACTCGCCCATGAGCTTCTTCTCGCCGGTGGCGGGGTTACGGGTGAAGGCAACGCCGGTGCCGCAGTCGTCGCCCATGTTGCCGAAGGCCATGGACTGAACGTTGACAGCGGTGCCCCAGGAATAGGGGATGTCGTTATCCCGGCGGTATACGTTGGCGCGGGGGTTGTCCCAGGAACGGAACACGGCCTTGATGGCGCCGATAAGCTGCTCCTTGGGGTCGGAGGGGAAGTCCTGGCCGATCTTGGACTTGTACTCGGCCTTGAACTGCATGGCCAGCTCCTTCAGGTCCTCGGCGGAGAGCTCCACGTCCTGGGTGACGCCCTTCTTCTCCTTCATTTCGTCGATGAGCTGCTCGAAATACTTCTTGCCCACCTCCATCACCACATCGGAATACATCTGGATAAAGCGGCGATAGCAGTCCCAGGCCCAGCGGGGATTGCCGGACTTGGCGGCGATAACGTCCACCACTTCCTCATTCAGGCCCAGGTTCAGGATGGTGTCCATCATGCCGGGCATGGAGGCGCGGGCGCCGGAGCGGACGGATACCAGCAGGGGATTGTCATGGTCACCGAACTTCTTGCCGGTGATCTTCTCCATCTTCTCGATGTACTCCATGATCTCGGCCATGATCTCGTCGTTAATCTTCTGGCCGTCCTCATAGTACTGGGTGCAGGCCTCGGTGGTGATGGTGAAGCCCTGGGGAACAGGCAGACCGATGTTGGTCATCTCGGCCAGGTTCGCGCCCTTGCCGCCCAGCAGCTCACGCATGGACGCATTGCCCTCGGTGAACAGATAGCAGAATTTTTTACTCATAATACCCTCCAATATACCTTTATAATGATGGTAACGATTTATTATAACCATAATAAAAAATAAATGCAACATATTCCGGGCAATTTTTCTAATTTTTACCCTTTTGCCTAATTTCCCCATCCCTTTTGTCCATAAATGGCGCATATCACAAAAAAAATACGGGAGCGGTTGAGAAACCGCCGGAGCTGTGCTATACTGGTATTGTATATATTGTCATTGCGAAGCCAGTGCGCACACTGGCTGTGGCAATCCGTTCCCCTTTGGATTTATGCAAGGGATATTACGGATTCCCACGGTCGCTTCGCTCCCTCGGAATGACAGTGAGATTTTTTCGGAAAAGGGGAGGTGTGGCCGGATGGATCCCGTGCTGGAGAGCCATATCCGCCGGGCGGCGCGGTCCGGCGCTCTGCCTCACAGCGTCATTTTTTCCGGCAGCGGCGATCTTCTGGAAGCCGCCCGGTTCTATGCCGCCGCCCTTGAGTGCCGGGAGCAGGACAAGCCCTGCCTGCGCTGCCCCGCCTGCGGCAAGGTGCTGCGCGGCACCCATCCCGACTGCGTTACCGCCGAGGACAGCCAGCATAAGGACCTATCTGTGGAGGTGCTGCGCACTCTGCGCGCCGATGCTTTCATTCAGCCCAATGAGGGCGCGTGCAAGGTGTTTCTGTTCCCCGACTGCCGCCGCCTGACGGTGCAGGACCAAAACGTTCTGCTGAAGCTGGTGGAGGAGGGACCTCGCTACGCGGCGTTCCTGTTCTGCGCGGAAAATCCCGCGGTGCTGCTGCCCACAGTGCGCTCCCGATGCGCAGAGTTTTCCGTCCGCCCCGCGGAGCGGGAGGAGGCTCCCTTGGCCCCGGAGGCCCTGACACTGCTGGAGGCTCTGGCAGGCGGCGAGGGCCCGGAGGTGGTGCGGGTCTTAGTGGGCTTGGAAAACGGAAAGATCACCCGGGAGAAGCTGCAGGGCGTGCTGCGGAGTAGCCGGGAGGGCGCCCAGCAGGCTCTGCGCCTGCGCTGCGGCGCGCCGCCGCAGGTCCTCTGTGCCGACTGCGTGGGTCCCCTGAGCCGAAAACTCAACAAAAAGCAGCTGATGCGGCTGTGTGAAATGCTGGGCAGATTTGCCCAAGAATGTGAATGGAATGTGGCGGTGGGCCAGGTTTTAGGTGCCCTCGCCGCAGAATGGGAGGATATCCTATGACAGAAGTTGTCAGCGTCCGCTTTCGCAGCGGGTGCAAAAATTACTATTTCAGTCCCGGCCAGCTGGCCGTGGAGCCCGGCCAGGACGTGATCGTGGAAACAGCCCAGGGGCCGGAGTATGTGACATGCGTGGAGGGCAACCACACGGTGGAGGATCACCAGGTAGTGGAGCCTCTGCGCCAGGTGCTTCGGCTGGCCACGGAGAACGACCGCCGCAGCCTGCAGCTGGCCCGGAGCCGGGAAAAGGAGGCCTTTGCCGTCTGCCAGAAGAAGATCGTCCAGCACGGGCTGGAGATGAAACTGGTGCGGGTGGAGTGCTCCTTTGACGGCAACAAGATCCTGTTTTTCTTCACCGCCGACGGGCGGGTGGACTTCCGGGAGCTGGTGAAGGACCTGGCCGCCGCCTTCCACGCCCGTATCGAGCTGCGGCAGATCGGCGTGCGGGACGAGGCGAAAATGCTGGGCGGACTGGGTATATGCGGCAGGCCCTTCTGCTGCAGCCAGTTTATGGACGACTTTATCCCCGTGTCCATTAAAATGGCCAAGACTCAAAACCTGTCCCTGAATCCCACCAAGATCTCCGGCACCTGCGGGCGGCTGATGTGCTGCCTGAAATACGAGCAGGATGCCTATGAGGACGCCGCCCGGCGCATGCCGAAAAACGACTCCTTTGTCCAGACCCCGGACGGTCCGGGCAACGTGAGCAGCGTGAATCTGCTGAAGGAGCAGGTCTCCGTGCGGCTGGACAGCCAGCCGGATTCGCCCCGGTGCTATCACAACTGTGAGATCTGCGTGTTGCGCAACGGCAAGGGCAGCCGGGACGGCATCCATGTCCCCCAGGAGCGCCCGGCTCGCCGGGTGGTAGAGGAGGAAGTGGAGGAATTCCCGGCGGTGGTATCCGACTTCCGGTTTACCACTCCCCAGCCTGCCGCCCAGGAAAGCGAAGAAAAGAAGGAGCGCACCTCCTCCCGCAGCGGCCGCCGCCGCAGAGGCGGACGGGGCGGCGAGGCCCAGCGCTCCGGTGAGAAAAAAATGGAAGCCCCGCAGGATAAGCCGGCAAAGCCGGGCACCGGCGAAAAGGGCCGGGACCGGCGCAGCCGCGGCGGAAGAAAGCCCGAAGCCCCCGCCCCCCAGGCGCCCCGGCAGCAGGCACCGGCCGGGGAAGCCGCAGCCAAGAAGCCCCGCCACCGGGGCGGCCGGCGGCACAGCAAGCGCGGCCCCGGCGGCACAGGGAAGCCGGAGGTGTAAGCACCATGGGTAAGTTCAGCGGCGTACTGCTGGCCAGCGACTATGACAACACGCTGGTCTACACCGAAAGCGCACTGCTCAGCGGCGGCACTTTGCCGCCGCTTTCCCATGAAAACCGGGAGGCTCTTACCTATTTCATGGCGGAGGGCGGCATCTTTTCCGTGGCCACGGGCCGGGCTCTGCCCAGCTTTGCGCCCATTGCCCCCACCCTACCCATGAACGGCCCTACCATCCTCTTTAACGGCGCGGCTCTTTATGACTTTTCCCGGGGGAAATATCTCTGCACCGCCTTTTTGCCGGACTCCATCCGCCGGTATCTGCGTCAGGTGGAGGAGGAATTTTCCGGCTTTGCCGCCGAGATCTATCACGACGGCGACCTGATCCACACGCTGCACCCCAACGATCTGACGCACAATCACATGCGCATGACCCGGTCCGCCGCTGTGGAGGCAGAGTCTATTCTGCAGGTGCCCATGCCCATCAGCAAGGTGCTGTTTGAAGAAACAGACCAGCGGGGCGAGGATCTAGAGCGGTATGTCCGCAGCCGGAGCTGGGCCCGGGAGTTTGAAGTGGTGCGGTCGGGAAAATTCTTCCTGGAGATCACCGCCAAGGGCGCGACCAAGGGCGGTATGATGAAGCGCCTGGCAGAGCATCTGCACATCCGGCAGGAGAACGTGTGCTGCGTGGGCGACCAGGCCAACGATGTCTCCATGCTGACCTTTGCGGGCCACGCCTTTGCCCCTGCCAACGCCGTAGACGCCGTAAAGCGGGTGCCGGGAGTCACGATGCTGCCGGACTGCCGCGACAGCGCCGTCGCGGTGCTGATAGACCGTCTGGACGGGATCTATCCCCGCTGAGAGCGGTCATTCCGCTGAAAATGCGTTTTTTCAACAAAAAAGCAATTTACATATATATATGCCATGGTGTATAATAGGTTTGTTATGATCGAGGAAGATCTGAATTTTATCTGAGATTTTGATACTTTAGGAGGAAAAACAACCATGTCCAATTACATTCTTGTTATCAATCCCGGCTCCACCTCCACCAAGATCGGCGTGTTTGAAAATGACACGCTGCTCTTTGACAAGACTCTGCGGCACCCCGCCGAGGAGATCGCCAAGTTCGCTTCCATTCCCGACCAGAAGGAGTGGCGCAAGGAGCTGGTGGTGGATGCTCTGAAGGAGAACAACTTTGACATCAAAAAGCTCACCGGCGTATGCGCCCGGGGCGGCCTGGTAAAGCCCATTCGTGGCGGCACCTATGCCACCTCCGATGCCCTGCTGGCCGACTGCGTAGCCGGTGTTCAGGGCCAGCACGCCTGCAACCTGGGCGGCCTCATCGCCCGGGAGATCGGCGACGAGCTGGGCATCCCCTCCTTCATCGCGGATCCCCCCGTGGTGGACGAGCTGCAGGCCATTGCCCGCTATTCCGGCCATCCCCTGATCCAGCGTGTCAGCAAGTTCCACGCCCTGAACCAGAAGGCCGTGGCCAAGCGCTACGCCAAGGAAGTGGGCAAGAAGTACGAGGAGCTGAACCTCATCGTCTGCCACATGGGCGGCGGTGTGTCCGTAGGCGCCCATGTGAAGGGCAGCGTGGTGGACACCGAGAACGCTCTGGACGGCGAGGGCCCCTTCTCCCCCGAGCGCTCCGGCAGCCTCCCCACCGATGCCGTGATGAAGCTGTGCTTCTCCGGTAAGTACACGGAGGCTGAGCTGCGCAAGATGTTCGTGGGCCGCGGCGGTCTGGTGGCCTATGCCGGCAGCACCGATATGCGCGACCTGCTGAAGATGGCCGAGACCGATGCCAAGGTGGCCGAGGTGGTGGATGCCTTCCACTATCAGATCGGCAAGGAGATCGGCGCCATGGCCGCTGCTATGCACGGCAAGGTGGACCAGATCATTCTCACCGGCGGCATCGCCTACGGCAAGGAGACCACCGACGCTCTGAAGGAGATGGTGGAGTGGATCGCCCCCGTCACCGTGTATCCCGGCGAGGACGAGCTGCTGGCTCTGGCCCAGGCCGCTCTGCGTGTACTCACCGGCGAGGAGCAGGCCAAGGAATATTGATCTCTCTATAAGCTTCCCCAGCCCGGCAGGATCCTGCCGGGCTTTCTTCGCGCCAAAAAGCCATCCGGCGGGATATGTCCCGCCGGATGGCTTAGCTTCTTTTTTACTTGGCAGCAGGCGCCTTCATCACAAAGGCCTTGCCGTCCACGGCACGCATGGTAGCCAGGATGCCGTTGAGGTGGTCATATTCGTGCTGGATCAGCTCGGAGAGATAGTCCTCGCAGGCCAGCTCCTGCACCTGCCAGTTCTCGTCCCGATAGCGAACGATGCAGCGGCGGTTGCGCCGGACCTTCACCAGCAGGCCCGGGAAGCAGAGGCAGTCATCCATCAGCTCCATCATCTCGCTGCCCACCAGCTCCAACGTGGGGTTTACGATGACGCGGCGCACCCCGTCCAGATCCAGGCAGATGAGCCGCTTCCGAATGCCGATCTGCGGCGCCGAGATGCCGTGGCCGAAGCCCGCGTCCTGCAGGCACTCAAACATATCCTCAATGTCCGGGCGCAGCTCCTCCAGCTCCTCCCGGGTGACGGCGGAGCTGACCTCATACAAGGCCGGATCGCCCAGCAGCAATACTTCACGCTTCATTTCCATTCTCCTCTCGCTTTTGCAAACAATACATATATTATACTACCGATTTCGCCTTCTGTCCAGCAAGAAAGGGGCATATAAGTAGATGGATCAGTCGCTATCCAGCTTCAGCACGGCCATAAAGGCCTCTGTGGGCACCTGCACCTTGCCCAGATTCCGCATCTTCTTTTTGCCTTCCTTTTGCTTCTCCAGCAGCTTCTTCTTGCGGGTGATGTCGCCGCCGTAGCACTTGGCCAGAACGTCCTTGCGCATGGCCTTCACCGTTTCCCGGGCAATAATGCGCCCGCCGATGGCCGCCTGGATGGGCACCTCGAAGAGCTGGCGGGGGATATTATCCTTCAGCTTTTCGCATAGGCGGCGGGCCCGGGGATAGGCCTTATCCTTATGGGCGATGAAGCTGAGAGCATCCACGCCGTCGCCGTTTAAGAGCAGGTCCACCTTCACCAGCTCGCTGGGACGGTAGCCGGAGAGCTCATAGTCCAGGCTGGCGTAACCCTTGGTATTGGCCTTGAGGGTATCGAAGAAATCGTAGATGATCTCGTTCAGGGGCATTTGATAGTGCAGCTCCACCAGATGGGTGTCCAGGTACTGCATATCCTTGAACTCGCCCCGGCGGTCCTGGCACATGGGCATGATGTTCCCCACGTACTCATTGGGGGCGATGATGGACACCTTCACATAGGGCTCCTCGGCGTGCTCGATCACCGCCGGGTCGGGGTAATTGTGGGGATTATCCACCCGGATCACCGTCCCGTCGGTCTTATACACATTATAAATAACCGAGGGCAGGGTGGTGACCAGGTCCAGATTGAACTCCCGCTCCAGCCGCTCCTGGATGATCTCCATGTGGAGCATGCCCAAAAAGCCGCAGCGGAAGCCGAAGCCCAGGGCCACGGAGCTCTCGGGCTCGAAGGTCAGGGAGGCGTCGTTGAGCTGGAGCTTTTCCAGGGCATCCCGCAGGTCCGGGTACTTGCTGCCGTCCTCGGTGTAGATGCCGCAGTAGACCATGGACTGGGCGGGCCGGTAGCCGGGCAGGGGCTGGTCGGCGGGATCGGCCGCATCGGTGATGGTGTCGCCCACCTGGGTGTCCTTGACGGTCTTGATGGAGGCGGTGAAGTAGCCCACCTCCCCGGCCTGCAATGCATCGGTGGGCTCATTGCCCAGGGGCTTTAGGTAGCCGCACTCCAAAATGGTATACTCGGCGCCGGTGGCCATGAGGCGGATAGTCTGGCCGCGGCGCAGGGTGCCCTGGCGAATACGGAAGTAGACCACCACGCCCACGTAGGGGTCATACTGGCTGTCGAACACCAGGGCCTGGAGGGGCGCCTTGGGGTCGCCGCTGGGGGCGGGGACGTTAGCCACGATATCCTCCAGAACAGCGTCGATATTCACGCCGTTTTTTGCGGAAATTTCCGGGGCATCCATGGCCGGAAGCCCGATGATGTCCTCCACCTCCTGCTTGGCCTTCAGCGGGTCGGCGGCGGGGAGGTCAATTTTGTTGAACACCGGAAGGATCTCCAGGTCGTGGTCCAGGGCCAGGTAGGTGTTGGCCAGGGTCTGGGCCTCCACGCCCTGGGTGGCATCCACCACCAGCACGGCGCCCTCGCAGGCGGCCAGGGAACGGGAGACCTCGTAATTGAAGTCCACATGGCCCGGGGTGTCGATGAGGTTCAGGGCGTAGGTCTCGCCGTTTTTCGCCTTATAATAGAGATGCACCGCCCGGGACTTGATGGTGATGCCCCGTTCCCGCTCCAGGTCCATATTGTCCAGGAGCTGGTTTTCCATTTCCCGCTCCGGCACGGCGTCGCACAGCTCCAGCAGCCGGTCTGCCAAGGTGGACTTGCCGTGGTCGATGTGGGCGATGATGGAAAAATTGCGGATATGGGATTGATCGAACATATACTTTGACCTCCGATGGGGAAAATTGTGTTTGGATGAAAGGGAGAAGATGGGGGTGTAGGGCGGGGTGACCACACCCCGCCGGTTTGGCGGGTTACAAGGGATGCTGGTGGGCGACCCTTCCGGCGCTTCGCGCCACCTCCCCTTACGCAGGGGAGGCTTTGGAGTACGGATTGCCACAGCCAGTGTGCGCACTGGCTTCGCAATGACACATTGCAAGAAATACTGTGGTTATCGGACGGCGGGCTGTGGTCAGCCCGCCCCACATTATTACATTATAATTATCAGGGGAGTTTTTTACACCGCTCGTCGGTGTTGTGCACCACCTGGGCCACACTCTGGCCCAGACCCGGATAGGCGGTGAGGGACTCGGCCGTCATAGGCGGGCAGTCCTCCGCCTGAAGGGCCCGCTGATAGCGCATGCGGCTGACAGCCATGTCCGCCTCTACGGCTCCCGCGTCGAACGCATCCGCATCCACGCCAAAAAGCTCCTCATTGCCCTTGCCCCGGCGGTACAGGTGCCGCAGCAGCAGATACATGGCGCCGCTGAGATAATCCCCGGCGGCAGTAATAGCGCTGCGGCTGCCCGTTTTGCCCAGAAGGTCAAAGAGGACATTGGCCGTGTTCACCACCAGCTTCTTTTGCAGGGTGGCCATGATGCTGCCCCGGAGATTTCCCTTTTCGTCCGTGGAGTCGTACAGGTCGTCGGCCACGATGATGGCCCCGTCCCGGCTGAGGGTGCGGCCCAGGAGATAGTCCGCCGAAACCTGATAATAATCGCAGGCCTTCACCACGAAGGTAAGGCCCGGCTCACGGATCCCGTTTTCATAGTGGCTCAGGAGCGCCTGGGAAATGCCCAACTGCACGGCCGCCTTGCGCTGGGATATACCTCGCTCCTGCCGCAGCAGGCTCAGTGTCCGGGAAAAATCTGTTGCCATGAGATGCCCTCTTTTCTCTCTTTCTCTTATACAGGTAGTAAATTATACCGTACTTTATACGGATTGTAAATGGTTTTTTTCAGGAGAATTTACAGAATTGCAAAATTTTCCGCAGATTTTTCCTTGACGGGGCAGGGGAAATGCGGTATGATTATTTTGTAACTATTTTGTAACCTTTGGGATGGGTATAGATATGAACGATCAGAAGCGGCGCGATCCCGCGCCGAATAAAATACTCTGGTATCTGGGCGAACACCCGGACCTGCTGCAGCGATGTACCGACGTACAGGGTCTGTTTCGCCGGATCCTGCGCTTTTTTGGGCGCAAGCGAGAGCAGGCGCGGCAGGCGCTGCGCTATTTTGGCCGGGAGAAAAAGGCCAGGCGCTTCCCGGAATCGGACCATCGGCTGGCCCAGACCGTGCTGTTTTTCTGGGGAAATATCCCCCGGTTTACCAGCCGCTTTCGGGAGCGGCTGCATCGCATCCGCCGGCGCAGCATCCACTCCGGCAGCCGCAGGCGGGCCATGTTTGAGAAAATACGGCTGCATCCGGCCCTGTTTCTGGGCTCGGCGGTGGCCGTGGCGGCCATTGCGGTGGTGCTGAGCCTGTATACCATCGGCGTAAACGTGTCCTATGACGGCATCAGCCTGGGTACGGCCAGCTCTAAGCGGTCGGTCCGTCTGGCCGCCTCCCATATCGAGCAAGTCACCCGCCAGGTGCTGGGCGACGAGGATTATGCGGTGGACACTTCCCTTTTGCAGCAGGAGACGAAGATCGTGCTGCGGGGCACAGTGCAGACCAAGCAGGAATTTGAGATGCGGCTGTCCAAGCAGCTGGGCCAGGTGGCCTACGGCTATGTGCTGTATGTAGACGAGGAGCCGGTGGCGGCCACGGAGTACGAGGGCGCCATGGAGGAGCTGCTGGAGCAGCTGAAAACCGGCTATATCACCGACCACACCGTGGAGTGCTACTTTGTGGAGAAAACCGATATCCGCCAGGAATATGTCACCGCCGACCTGATGATGAACTTGGGCTATATCGCCGAAAAGCTCAACGCCACCAAGGAAGGCGCCGTGACCTACACCGTCCGGGCTGGAGATACCTTTTATGACATCGCCCTGGAAAACCAGATGAGCGTGGACAAGCTGCTGAGCCTGAACCCCGGCTACCAGGCGGACATGATCCACGTGGGCGACACGCTGACCATCAGCAACGCGGTGCCCTACCTGACGGTGGTGGACGTGGAGCGGCAGAGCTATCTGCAGGACGTGGCCTACAGCGTGGAGTACCAGGACGATCCCACCATTTACGAGGGTGACTACCAGGTGCTGAAGTCCGGCGTGTACGGCAAGGAGGATGTCACCGCCAACGTGACCTATATTAACGGTGCGGAGGTCAACCGAGATGTAGTGGCCGCCGTGACGCTGAGCCAGCCCGTTGCCGAGCTTCAGGCCCGGGGCACCAAGGAGCGGCCCTCCTGGGCGGCCACCGGCAGTCTGCGCTGGCCCTGCAGCGGCATCATCACCTCCTATTTCGGCTACCGTGACATCGGCGTTTCCGGCGCCTCCTCCAATCACGGCGCCTTGGACATCGCCGCCGGCTACGGCACGCCTATCTACGCCGCCGACGGCGGGACCGTCATCGCCTCCGGGTGGGACGGCGGCTATGGCTACCGCATCCGCATTGACCACGGCAACGGCATGGTGACCCTGTACGCCCACTGCAGCAGCCTGGAGGTAAACGTAGGCGACCATGTGTACAAGGGCCAGCTCATCGCCTATATGGGCTCCACCGGCATCAGCACCGGCAGCCACTGCCACTTTGGCGTATACGTCAACGGCACCGCCGTAGACCCGCTGAACTACTTGTAAGACAGTATAAAAAAAGCGTCCGAGATCTTTGATCTCGGACGCTTTTTTGCGCTCAACTGCAATACAGGAATTACTGATTCACTGCAAGCAAGAAAAAGAGGCGGCTTTTGTTCCCCCCTGACAGGGGTAATAACTAATTCCGGGGATACCCCGACAGGTTATCGTGTTTACGATGCCTGTCGGGGTTCTTCTGTTTTCTGGGTTTGCGGGCTTTCCATGTCTTGTTGTTGGCTATCCACGAAGCCGATGCCGTTGTAGTATATCTCCACAGTCTGCGGCGCATGTTTAGACCACTTTACCTCTTTTTCGTGTACCACGATCTTCTCGATAAACAGCCTCAGCAGTTCCGGCGTCAGTTCTGTAATGTCCGTGTACCGCTTTGCCCTATCGAGGAAGTCCTCCGTCCCACTCACCGTTTCCCGCAGGCGTTGGATGTCGGCTTCTTTCTGCGGGATACCTGCGGCGATTTGATTCTGCTCTTCCGTATAGCTGCCGGAAAGCGTCTGGAACTGATCCATGGTGATATGGCCCAGCACGCTATCCTCATACAGCTTCTTGAAGATGGCGTCCAGTTCGGCTTTCCGCTTCCACATGGCTGCCAGTTTCTTTTCCAGCCTGCGGATATCCCGTTGGATCTCAGCGGACTGCCTGCTGCCGATATAGGCAGCAAATTCCTCCGGATGTTCCCGTGCCATGGCCGTTATTCTCCGCAAATCCTCCAGCACCACCTCATCCAAAACGCACTCCCGAATGTAGTGGCCTGTGCAGGCTTCTCCATCTCGCTTGTAGGTACGGCAGGTGAAGTGGTTATAACTGGCGGATATGGTATGCGCACGGTGCAGCACCATGTTAGAGCCGCAGTCGGAGCAGAACACAAGGCCGGAGTACTTGTTCTGCTCATCCATATTGGTTCTTCGGCGCTTGCTCTTTCGTACCCGCTGTACAATGTCCCAAACTTCTTGTGTAACGAGAGCAGGATGGGTATTCTCAAACACCAGGCATTCTTCTCTGGAATGCTCCACTCGTCGCTTATCCTTATAGGATTTGGTACTGTATTTCATATTGACGGTATTGCCCAGATAGATCTCGTTTTCCAACATATCCGCTACCGTATCCCCAGACCAGTGATACGGGCGCTGGTTATCCAATCCCGTATGAGTCATGCCGTACTTGGTATAGGCATACATGGTGGGTGTCAGCACCTGTTCTTTTTTCAGGATTCTGGCGATTTGGCTGGGGCCGTTGCCACTGGCGCACATGGCGAAGATCCTGCGGACGATGGCCGCCGCTTCCTCATCCACCTCCAGCTTCTTTGTGTCCGGGTTCCTGATATAACCGTAGGGCGCTCTGGTCCCCAGCCATTCTCCCCGTTCCGCCTTGGCTTTCAGCACTGCCCGGATCTTCCGGCTGGTATCTCGAATAAACCACTCGTTGAACAAGTTTTTGAACGGCATGAGGTCATTGCTCTCGCTGCTGTCAGTGTCCACATTGTCATTGATGGCGATGTAGCGGACGCCGAACATGGGGAAGCGTTCTTCAATGTAGAGGCCGGTATGAAGTTGGTTACGACCAAGTCTGGAAAGGTCCTTGGTGACGATGATCCCGATCTCACCGTTCTCCATATCGGAGATCATCTGCTGGAACGCGGGCCTTTGGAAATTGCCGCCGGAGAAGCCATCATCTACATAGAAGCAGGGATTGGGAAAGTGATGGTCTTCTGCAAACTTTTGCAGGATATTTTTCTGATTCTGAATGCTGTTGGAGTCGCCCTCCAGGCCATCATCCTGGCTGAGACGGCAGTACAGGGCGGTTTTCTTCAGGTTTGACATTGTCTCTTGCCCTCCTTTGGGTCAAACCGTTCAGAGCATTGCGACACCACAATACCCTGAACGGCCTGAAATGTCCAGCCCTTTAGGCACACAGCTTTCCCTGCTGAAACTCCAGTTCCACCAACGCTTTCAGCTTGTCCTCCGGGGTTTCAGTTCCCTGCTTCGGAAACACAGAAACCACCCGGACCACCCGTCCGCAGGAGATCTGAAAGCGTTCCGTGCGGATGAACGCATCCTCCTGTGATTTGCTTGCGATAGGCTACACCTCTTTCTTTTTACTCGAGGGGAAACCAGTGGCGTTTCCCGCCCCACACGGGCGCGCTCACCCATCGGTGGGCAGGTATGCCAGTCGGGGTGGAAGGAGGCCACACGGGGCGGCACAGGGCCAACGGTGGGCGGTCATCACCTGACCGCTTTCGGCAATGTTGCCAAAAGCGGTTCTCGACTTCTGCGAAGTCCCCTCACTATCCCTCCCGAAAAAACCGCCGGGTGAATAACCAGAAAATAAAAATTCTGCGAAAATTTGATGGCGCAGGGTGTTTCATTGACCCCCTGCCGCTGAAATTGAGGGTGTCTGCCAGACACCCTCATCGTAGAAAATCCGCGTAAAAAATCGGCGGACAGCCCCTTGCAAAGTCTGTCCGCTGATGGTAACATGCCACAAATTACAGGAGGCATGGAACATGATGTATGCTTTTTTGATGCTGGGAATGACGTTGCTGGGCGGGATCGTCCGTCTGGCACAGGCTCTGCGGCTGTCTGTGCCGCTGCTGTACGGATCGCTGGTGATTACAGTGTTTCGCCCGTGGTATCTGGCCCATACCGCTCTGGCGGACGGCATTTTCCTTGTGCTGGTGGGGCTTGCGGCGCTTTCCTGGGTGGTGACGCTAATGTGTGTAGTGCGGGAGATGATCTGGTAAGTAAGGTTTGACACTTTGCCAACCCTTACTTTTAGACAAGCGTGTCAAAAGGTCTGACCGGGTTCGGTGAATTCACCGAACCCGGTTTTCAGCGTCTACCGCTTTTGACAATGTTGTCTGAAGCGCTT
>CAKTZK010000036.1 GCA_934635515.1 uncultured Oscillospiraceae bacterium | reverse complement strand
AGTTTGCCGCCCGCAGGCGGCAAAAAATTGGGATCATTTTTCACCGCGACATGCGCGTGGGGAAAAATACCTCTCAGGCTGCAAGTGTGGAATTTTGAGCCATCGGCTCAAAATTATGCGCGCAGCAGACTGCAAGCCTTTTGGCAGAAAAATCGCAAGATTTTTCGCCAGCTTCAACTTCCCCTGGCCACGCGGTCGGGGGCGTTTTTTCACAGTACATAGCTGTTGTCGATCTGCACCACGGCAAAATACTGCTCCCCCAGCTCCTTCACCAGCTCTCCGATGCGCTTTTGCACCTGAGCCGGGGTCAGCTTTACATCGTAGGGCACTACTGTGTCAAAAATCAGGTTGGTATGGGAGGCACCGGGGACGATACGGAAATCGTGGATGGTGAGCCGGGGATCGATGGATCTCACCTTTTCCGCCACAACTGTGCGCAGGTGAGCCGTCTGGGGATCGTCGGTGACGATGGGGTCCATGTGGATCACAGCCATGCAGCCCAATTCCTTTTGCAGCCGGTGCTCGATGTTGTCGATGACGTCGTGGAGCTGCAGCAGGTCGCCGTCGGCAGGCACCTCCGCATGGAGGGAGATCATCACCCGGCCGGGGCCGTAGTCGTGCACCACCAGGTCGTGGATATTCTGCACCTCCGGGTAGGACAGAACGATCTGCTGGATATGCTCCACAAATTCCGGCTCCGGTGTCTGGCCCAGCAGGGGAGAGAGGGTCTCCTGGGCGGCTTTATAGGCAGAGTACAGGATGAAAAGCGCCACCAGCAGACCCACCCAGCCGTCGATATTCAGGTGTGTAAAATGCCCCACCAGGGTGGCCGCCAGCACTGCGGCGGTGGATACGGCGTCGGAAAGACTGTCGGTAGCTGTGGCGCCCATAGCCGCCGAGCGGATCTTTTTGCCCACCGCCCGGTTATAATAGAACATATACAGCTTTACGCCGATGGAAACCGCCAGAATAGCCAGCACCAGAGGGGAGAAGACTACCTCCTCCGGGTGGAGGATCTTATCCAGAGAGGACTTGCCCAGCTCCACGCCCATCAGGAGGATCAGCCCCGACACCACCAGGCCGGATATGTACTCCATGCGCCCGTGTCCGAAGGGATGCTCCGGGTCCGGCTTGCGTCCCGCCAGGCGGAATCCCAGCAGCGTCACCAGCGAGGAGCCTGCGTCGGATAAGTTATTGAAGGCGTCGGCGGTGATGGCGATGGACCCGCTGACAGATCCCGCGAAAAACTTCACCGCAAACAGCAATAGGTTCAGCCCGATGCCCACCGCGCCGCACAGCTGCCCGTAGGCCTGCCGCAGAGCGCTGGGGGACAGGGTGTCCCGCCCCCGGATAAACACCCGGGCCAAAAATTCGATCATAGCTTTTTCTTCCTCTCTCAATTACGGCTTTTCAAAAAAGCCTTGCGAAGATCGCCGCCCGCAGGCGGCAATCTTTTTCGGCAAAAAATTTCGCAGGAATTTTTGCCAGTCTTACACGCCGTGGATGACCAGCTTCATCTGGCAGCACAGCCGGTCCAGGTCCTCGTCCGTGGCGGCGGGCAGGCGGAGCCTCCCCCCGCAGTCTTTGCAGATCAGGTCCACCGCCCCCCGGTGCACGGCGATGGAATACTGCCTGCACCCGCAGGAGCAGCTGATGCCGCCCCGGGCCGCAATATCCTTCAGCTCCGAGAGCACCTCGTACATAATCACGTTGTCCGTGAACGCCTCCGGCTCCTCGCAGCGGTCCTTTTCCGCCCGAAGCTCCAGCTCCTGGGCGGCCTTTTCCACCTCAGCCTGCTCCCCCACATAGCAGCACAGCTGATTGGTCTTGGGGCAGGCCAGGCCCACGCCCCGGCCCTCCAGAAGGGCCTGGGTGCTCACCTCCGCCTGGTGGGTCTCCCCACACAGGCCGCAGGGCACCCACAGGCGGAAGCGGAGGCCGTCGGTCTCTGCCCGAAGCTCCGATTTTTCGCAGTCACACTCGATCCGCACGGCGGCGGCGCTGAGGGCGAAGCGGGTGCGCTGGGCCAGCACGATCTTTTTGCAGTTGGGGCACAGATAAGCAAAGCTGCGCGTATCTTCCATGGGATAGCTCCCCTTTCAGTCCGTATTTTATCTATTATACCAGCCCGGCGGGGAAAATGCCAGTCCCCGGGGTAAGTTTTCTCGGGTATAAAACGGAGGAGCGAGGCTCCTCCGTTTTTAGCTTATTATTTCTTGTCCAGCAGGATAAACAGCAGGCTGGACACGCACAGCAGCATGGGATAAAACAGCAGGGGGATGATCTCAAAGGCGCTGATGGAATATCCCAGGGTGGTGCAGGCGGAAATGGCTACCAGCATCTGCGCGCCGTAGGGGATGATGCCCTGAAACACGCAGGAAAAGGTGTCCAGCAGCGAGGCCGACCGCTTGGGGCTGATGCCGTACTCGGTGGCGATCTCCTTGGCGATGGGGCCGGCCATGACGATGGCAACGGTGTTGTTGGCGGTGGAAATATCCATCAGGCCCACCAGAATACCGATGCCCAGCTGACCGCCCCGCTTGCCGTGGAACATTTTGTGAATGGCTGCCAGCAGCGCGTCAAAGCCGCCGTAGGCCCGGATCAGGCCGCACAGGGAGGAAACCAGCAGCGTTACCAGAATGGTCTCAAACATGCCGCTGACGCCGGAGCCCATGTTGCCCATCAGCTGCAGAGCCGTTACCTGGCCGGTGGCCAGCGTGATGGCCGCGCCGGCGGCAATGCCCACCAGCAGCACCACGAACACGTTCAGCCCCACGATGCCGCCTACCAGCACCAGCACATAGGGGATGAGCAGCAGCAGATTGTGGTCGCCGGAGGGGGTGTGGGCTACATCCGCCTGGAGGGAGATGACCACGATCAGCGCCAGGGCCGCCAGAGCCGCCGGCAGAGCGATCTTGAAGTTTGCGCGGAACTTATCCTTCATTTGGCAGCCCTGGGTAGAGCAGGCGGCGATGGTGGTGTCGGAAATGAAGGACAGGTTGTCACCGAACATGCTGCCGCCCATGACCGAGGCCACGCACAGCGGCAGGCTGAAGCCGGAGTCCTTGGCTACGGCCACGGCAATAGGCGTAAGCAGTGTGATGGTGCCCACGCTGGTGCCCATAGCCATAGATACAAAGCACGCCACCGCAAACAGCACCGCCACCGCCAGCTTGGCCGGGGCGATGGACAGCAGGAAATAGGCCACGGCCTCGGCGCTGCTGCGCCCGGTGACGCCTACGAATATGCCCGCCACCAGGAAGATGAGGATCATGGTCACGATGTTCTTATCACCGATGCCCTGGCCCATGAGGGCCAGCTTTTCGTCAAAGGAGGTATCCCGATTTTGCAGACATGCCACTAAAATGGCCACCAGAAAGGCCACCACAATGGGGATCTGGTAAAAGCCCATTTCAATTTTCAGCACATATTCCAGCACGATGCCCAGGCCCAGATACAGGACCAGAAACACCGCTATGGGCAGCAGCGCCGCCGCCCGGGGCGTCTTTTTTTCGCTCATTTTTCTTTCTCTCCTCAATGCTCCGAATAACAAATATTCGCTGCACCGATTGCCGGGTGCAGCGAATACAGCATACCATGCCTTGGGAGAAAAAACAACATTTTTCGCTAAATTGGGGCGTTTTTTGAAATAATCGGACATTACGTCCTTAGGGGAGCCGGGAAAACACGTGAATGTGGAAGCCGATGCGGCAATCCAGTTCCTCCCGCTCCTCCAGCCGGCGGATGCCGTCTTGGGGCGTGTTCCAAACGTAGGGCGTCATCTGAAACAGCGCCGAAATGTCCTCCCGGCAGGGCAGATGGATCCGGCCCTCCACCCGGCAAACCTCCCGGCAGGCGAAGCCCGGATAGGGCACCTGCTTTTCCTCATTGGGATAGGGCCGGTCATAGAGCACCTGCTTCATTTCCCACAGGTGCATGGCTGACGGGACCACATAGAGAAGCGCGCCGCCGGGGCGCAGCACCCGGAAAAACTCCTCCGCCGCCATGGGCGAAAAGCAGTTGAGGATCAGGTCCACGCTCTCCGATGCCACCGGCAGGTGATAGGAGGAGGCCACGGCAAATTCAATGTCCCTTTCCCGCTTGGCGGCCCGGCGCAGGATGTACTTGGAGATGTCTGTTCCGGCCATGCGGGGCGTCTTTCCGGCCTTCAGCAGGGCGTGATAGAGGCCGCCGGTGTAGTAGCCCTCGCCGCAGCCGGCGTCCAGCACCGCGGGGCGGCCGCCTGTATACGCGGCAGCCAGGCGGCACAGCTCCTCCCGCAGAGGGGCGTAGTAGCCCTTTTCCAGGAAGGCTGATCGGGCGGCGGCCATGGCCTTGTCGTCCCCGGGGTCCTTGGAGTGCTTCCGATTCACCGGCAGCAGATTGCAGTAGCCCTCCTTGGCCCGGTCAAAGCTGTGGCCGCCGGGGCAGACCCAGCGCCTTTCCTCCCGGGTCAGGGGCTTATCGCACAGGGGACAGGTAAAAAAACTGGTCATAGATCTGCCCTCCGGGACACGGTGACATCGTGGATCCACCGGCGGGTCCGGATGCGGTAGATGCAGACGGGGACCTTTACCACGCACTCGGTCTGCATAGCCAGGGCGATGGGCCAAATACCGGTTTTCAGCACCAGGGCGCACAGGGCCGTCAGGGGCAGGCAGATGACCCACTGGGGCGCCAGGTCCAGAATCGCGCTCCACAGAACGTCGCCCCCGGCCCGCAGAACGCCGGTGATGGCGGAAATGGTGTAGGCGTGGAGGGGAATGGAGGCAAAGCCCGTTACGGCCAGGGCTGCCGCGATGGCGGCGGACTGGTCAAACAGCTTGAACAGCGGGAACACCACCGGCATAAACAGCGTGGGGATCAGGGCCAGGGCGATGACCGCCAGCACGCAGCCGGACACCACGGTGAACCGCAGCAGCGCCCGGCTCAGGTCCATGACCTCGTCGTGGCTCTTTCCCTCGCCTATGGCCTTGCCCAGCAAAACGGCCGTGGCGGCGCCCAAGCCGAAGCAGAACACCAGAAACAGCCGGTTCAGGTTGCCCATAACGGCGTTGGCCGCCAGCATTTCCACGGAGTTTTCCGTGTAGCCCAGGATCACCGTCAGCATACTGTTGCCCAGGCCCCAGCCGGCCTCGTTGAGCACCACCGGGGAGGCATACTTCAAAAACCGGCGCAGCATGTCCCAGCCGGGGCGGAAAAAGGCGCGCCAATCTATGCGGATGCGCTTGTCCCGCAGGGCGTAGATCACACAGATGATGAACTCGCAGATCCGGGCGCAGAGGGTGGCGATGGCCGCACCCTGGATGCCCAGCATGGGAAAGCCCAGCTTGCCGAAGATGAGCAGATAGTTCAGCCCCGTATTGATCAGCGTGGAGGTGCCGAACAGCTTCATGCCGAAGCTGGGATTCTCCGCGCTGCGCTGGGCGCTGGAATATACGGAGGAGAGCATGTTGAATATATAGCAGATGCCGATGATCTTCAGATAGGGCGCGCCCAGAACGGACAGCTGATGATTGTTGGAGAGCAGATCCATCACTTGCACCGGCCAGCAGTAGAATATAGCGGCCAGTATGGACGATACCACCAGGCCCGCCGCGGCGGCTACGCCGATGGAGCGGCTGATGCTCTTCATGTCCTGCTTGCCCCAATACTGGCTCACCAGGATGCCCAGCCCGCTCTGGACGCCGAACACAATGGATATAAGCAGAAACACCGGCACATTGGCGGCCGTCACCGCCGCCATCTCGGTGTTGCCCAGCTGGCTGACCATAAAGGTGTCGATGAGCCCCAGGGAGAAGGTGATGAGGTTTTGCAGCACGATGGGCATACTCAACTTCATAAGCCGCTTATAGAAGCCGGGCTCCCGGCGTATCAAAATAGTCATAAGATCTCCTTGAAAACAGATAATATAAAGCTGTGAGGGCAGCGTTTTTTCACAGCATCCCGCACCGCTGGGCCTGGTGGTCCCGCAGCGCCTCATACAGCGCCTCAATGTCCTCTACCGTGTTCTCCGGCGCGAAGCTGATGCGGATCACGCCCGCCGCCGTGCGCTTGTCCAGCCCCAGGGCCGACACCACATGGCTGCTTTTTCCCTTGTGGCAGGCGGACCCGGCGGAGATGCAGATGCCCCGGCTGCCCAGGTCGTTTACAATATTGCTGCTGGGATACCCCGGCAGCGAAACGGCCAAAATATGCGGCGCCGTGCCGCTGCCCACCGCCACCATTCCGGGAATGGTCAGCAGCTTCTCCCGGCACAGGGCCTTCAGGTCCGCTATATGCCGAATTTTCTCGTCATAATTCTCCAGCCGCAGCTCCACCGCCTTGGCAAAGCCCGCGATCTGGGCCGTGGCCTCGGTGCCGGACCGCAGCCCCATCTCCTGGCCGCCGCCGGGGAGGAGAGGCCGGAAATTCCGCAGCTCCGGGCTGATGTAAAGGGCTCCGATGCCCTTGGGTCCGCCCAGCTTGTGCCCCGACAGGCTCATGAGGTCCACGCCCCAGCCCACCGGGTCGCAGGGAACTTTCAAAAATCCCTGCACCGCGTCACAGTGGAGCAGGGCAGCGCTGCCCGCGTCCCGCAGACCCTGGGCCACCTCCGCCACCGGGAACACGCACCCGGTCTCGTTGTTCACCAGCATCATGCTGATGAGCACCGTGTCCTCCCGCACCGCCTCCAGCACCTGGCGGGCCGAGACCATCCCCGTCCGGTCCGGCTTGAGATAGGTCACCTGGCAGCCCTCTGTCTCCAGCCACTTGCAGGTCTCCAGCACGGCGCTGTGCTCCACGGCGGTGGTAATGATGTGCTTGCCTTTGTGCCGCCCGTGCCACACGGCACTGCGGATGGCCCACACGTCGCTCTCCGTGCCGCAGGAGGTGAAGAACAGCCGCTCCTTGGGGCAGCCCAGGGCCCGGGCGATGGTTTCCCGCCCGTGCTCGGCCACGGCCTTGCCGTCCTGGCCGAAGGGATATTGGGAGGACGGGTTGCCGCTGTGGCTGCGCAGGACCTCTGCCATGGCCTCTATAACTTCCTCCGGCACCAGGGTGGTGGCGGCGTTATCCAAATAGTGCAAGAAAAACACCTCATTTCCTCCGCCGGGCACTTGCCAGAGACCGGAAGATAGATTATAATGCAACTATATATTATACCGGATAAATCGACAAAGTGCAAGGAGAAAACCCCATGCGAATCGCCCTCTATACCCTTGGCTGCAAGGTCAACCAATACGAGACCCAGGCCATGGAGCAGGAGCTGACGGCCCGGGGCCATGAGCTGGTGGATTTTGAGCAGGCGGCGGACGCCTATATCATCAACACCTGCTCTGTCACCGCTGTCAGCGATAAAAAGTCCCGGCAGATGATCCGCCGGGCGAAAAAAAGAAATCCCGATGCCATCGTGGCCGCCTGCGGCTGCTATGTCCAGACCCATACCGACGAGGCCAAGGCCCTGGGCATCGACCTCATCGGCGGCACCGGCCAGCGCATGGAGTTTCTGCACCAGCTTCTCACAGCGGCGGAGGAAAAGCAGACCCGGGTCCTGGTGGACGATGCCCTCCACCGCCACGACTTTGAAATTCTCCCCGCCGGGGGCCAGCAAAGCCGCACCCGCGCTCTGCTGAAGGTGGAGGACGGCTGCCGCAATTTCTGCACCTACTGCATCATCCCCTTCGCCCGGGGCCCGGTCCGCTCTCTGCCCCTGGACGAGGCCGCCCGCCAGACAGAGCAGCTTGCCGCCCAGGGCTATCGGGAGGTGGTGCTCACGGGCATCGAGATCTCCTCCTGGGGCCAGGACCTGCCCGGCGATAAGAGCCTCATCGACCTCCTGGAGGCGGTCTCCGTCGCCGCCGGAGAAATGCGCGTCCGCCTGGGGAGCCTGGAGCCCAGGACTATCACTGAGGACTTCTGCCGCCGGGCATCGGCGCTCCCCAATCTCTGCCCCCATTTCCATCTGTCGCTGCAGTCCGGGTGCGATACCACCCTGCGCCGGATGAATCGCCGGTACGACACCGCCCGGTTTACCGAGTCTGCGCTTTTGCTGCACCAGTTCTTCCCTGGCTGCGCTATTACAACGGACCTGATCGTGGGATTTCCCGGGGAAACGGAGGAGGAGTTTTCCGCCACCCTTGACTTTATCCGCCGCTGCGGCTTCGCCCAGATCCATGTTTTCCCCTATTCCATCCGCCCCGGCACCCGGGCCGCCGCCATGGAGCAGGTACCCAAGAGCGTAAAGGAGGAGCGGGCCGCCCGGGCGGGCGAGGTGGCCGCCGCCCTCCACGAAAAATACCTGCAAAGCTGCGTGGGCAAGACCTTTCCCGTGCTCTTCGAGCAGCCGGGCGCGCCGGGCTTTTACACCGGCCACGCCCCTAACTATATGGAGGTCTCCGCCCCCGGCGAAAACCTCCACAACTGCCTGCGCCCCGTGCGCATCACCGGCGTGGAGGGCAGCGTTCTGAAAGGAGAGATCGAGCCGTGAGCCACTTTTTTGCCTATATCAACCGCATGCGCTTTATAAGCCGATGGGCCCTTATGCGCAACAGCTATACCGAGAATATCCAGGAGCACAGCCACCAGGTGGCGGTGCTGGCCCACGCCCTGGCCGTCATCCGCAACCGCTGCTTCGGCGGCTGCGTGGACGAGGGTGCCGTGGCCGTGGCGGCTTTGTACCACGACGCCCCGGAGATCCTCACCGGCGACCTGCCCACACCGATTAAATACTATAATCCCCAGATTCGGGACTCTTACAAGCAGGTGGAGCGGGTGGCCGAGGACAAGCTCCTGGCGATGCTCCCCCGGGAGCTGCGGGGAGACTACGAGGAGGCCCTGCGCCCCTCCGACGGGCAGGTGCAGGAGCTGGTAAAGGCGGCGGACAAGCTCTCCGCTCACATCAAGTGCCTGGAGGAGCTGAAGGCCGGCAACGGCGAGTTCCGGGCGGCGGCGGAGCAGACCCGGGCGGCCCTGGACAAAATGGACCTGCCGGAGCTGCAGTATTTCTGTGAAAATTTTCTGGGCAGCTTTGCCCTGACTTTGGATGAAATGGAGTGACATACTATGAAAGCGATCGTAACCGTAGTAGGAAAAGACCAGGTGGGCATCATCGCTGGCGTCTGCAACCGCCTGGCCGAGCACAATATCAACGTTCTGGACATCAGCCAGACCGTCATGCAGGGGTATTTCACCATGATGATGGTGGTGGACCTGTCCCAGTGCGACGCGCCCTTTGACCAGCTGAGCCGGAGCCTGAAGGACTACGGCGAGGGTAGGGGCCTGTCCATCCGCGTCCAGCGGGAGGACATTTTTGACGCCATGCACAAGCTGTAAGAGGTGTAACTATGCTGAGCCTGAATAATATTTTCGACACCATCAACATGATCGACAAGCAGCACCTGGACATCCGCACCATCACCATGGGCATCTCCCTGCTGGACTGCGTCAGCGAGGACCCCAAGCGCTGCTGCGATAAAATCTACGATAAAATTACCAAATACGCCGAAAACCTAGTGAAGACCGGGGAGGATATCGAGAGCGAGTTCGGCATCCCCATCGTCAATAAGCGCATTTCCGTGACCCCCATGGCCCTGGTTGCCGGAGCCTGCGACACCGAGGACCTGGTACCCTTTGCCCTGACCATGGACCGGGCGGCCAAGGCCTGCGGCGTGAACTTTATCGGCGGTTTTTCCGCCCTGGTGCAAAAGGGCTTTGCCCGGGGTGATGAGCTGCTGCTGCGGGCCATTCCCCAGGCTCTGACCGAGACGGATTTCGTCTGCTCCAGCGTGAATGTGGGCTCCACCCGGGCGGGCATCAATATGGATGCCGTGGCCCGTATGGGCCGCATCATCAAGGAGACGGCCCACCTGACAAGGGAGCAGGAGGGCCTGGGCTGCGCCAAGCTGGTGGTGTTCTGCAACGCCGTGGAGGATAACCCCTTCATGGCCGGTGCTTTTCACGGCGTAGGCGAGGCGGACAGCGTCATCAACGTGGGTGTCAGCGGCCCGGGCGTGGTGTACCACGCCCTGCAGAGCGTCAAGGGCGCGCCCTTTGACGTGGTGGCCGAGACGGTGAAAAAGACCGCCTTCCAAATTACCCGCATGGGCCAAATGGTGGCCTCCGAGGCCTCCCAGCGGCTGGGTACGCCCTTCGGCATCGTGGACCTGTCTCTGGCCCCCACCCCGGCGGTGGGCGACAGCGTGGCCCGGATCCTGGAGGAGATGGGCCTGGAGACCTGCGGCACCCACGGTACCACGGCAGCCCTGGCCCTGCTGAACGACGCGGTGAAAAAGGGCGGCGTCATGGCCTCCTCCCATGTGGGCGGCCTGTCCGGCGCGTTCATCCCCGTGTCCGAGGACGAGGGCATGATCGCCGCGGCCCTCAGCGGCACCCTGACCCTGGATAAGCTGGAGGCCATGACCTGCGTGTGCTCCGTGGGCCTGGATATGATCGCCGTCCCCGGAGAGACCACCGCTGAGACCATCTCCGCCATCATCGCCGACGAGGCCGCGGTGGGCATGGTCAACAGCAAGACCACCGCCGTGCGCATCATCCCCGTGGAGGGCAAGTCCGTGGGCGATATGATCGAGATGGGCGGCCTGCTGGGCTCGGCCCCGGTGATGCCGGTGCACGGGGCCTCCTCCGCTACGTTCATCGCCCGTGGCGGCCGCATCCCCGCCCCGCTGCAGAGCCTGAAAAACTGATAGATTTCATGCGGATTTAACGTTTCCTTGATGGAACGGCAGCTTCTGCCGTGGTATACTGTGCTTGAAGAGGAGAAAGGAGGGTGCCCTATGCCTGATGCATCCTATAAAATCGATTTCAACGAGAAAAAGGGCTTTATCTGCGATATGGACGGCGTGATCTATCACGGAAACCGTATCCTGCCCGGTGTAGCGGAGTTTATCCAGTGGCTCCACGATGAGGACAAGGAGTACCTGTTCCTCACCAACAACAGCGGCTATACTCCCCGGGAGCTGAACCAGAAGCTGGCCCGGATGGGTCTGGACGTGCCGGAGGAGCACTTCTATACCAGCGCCCTGGCTACGGCGGCCTTTCTCAAGGAGCAGGCCCCGGGCTGCTCCGTGTTCGCCATAGGCGAGGCGGGCCTGCTGAATGCCCTGTATGATGCGGGTCTGACCATGAACGACGTAAACCCCGACTATGTGGTGGTGGGGGAGGGCCGTACCTACTCCCTGGACACCCTCACCAAGGCCACCAACCTGGTCATGGCCGGGGCCAAGCTCATCGGCGCCAATTCCGATGTATCCGGCCCCATTGAAAACGGCATCGCCCCCGCCTGCCGGGCCCTCATCGCTCCCATCGAGATGGCTACCGGCAAGCAGGCCTACTTCTGCGGCAAGCCCAATCCCCTGATGATGCGCACGGGCCTGCGGATGCTCCACTGCCATTCCGCCGAGGCGGTGATGGTGGGCGACCGGATGGATACCGACGTCATTTCCGGCCTGGAGAGCGGCATGTCCACAGTGCTGGTCCTATCCGGTGTCTCCACCCCGGAGACCCTCCAGACCTACGCCTACCGCCCCAGCGTCGTTCTGGACGGCGTGGGCGATATTCCCCTCATGGCCAAAGCCGCCAAAAAATAAGAATCCCCCCGGCGGGCCGACCACCATCGGCCCGCCCTACCAGCTCCTTGCTGCAATTCCGTAGGGGCGACCCTTGCGGTCGCCCGCAATCTGGGAGGTGACGGGGCGTCGGGGACGCCGCCCCCTACGAAATTCTATCGGTAAACGGTGTGTAGGGGTCGGCCTCCCGGACGACCCGCCTGGCCTTGCACCGCACCCCTTGCAAAAACCATGTCATTGCGAGGGTGCGCCGCGCCCGTGGCAATCCGCATCCCCGCCGCCCCTCCGCATCCCAATACACAAAAAGACATCCGGCAAGGGCCGGATGTCTTTTGTTATAAACTGCAAATTTTCAATTTCTCAAAGCTCAAACCTTCAGCTTCTTCGTCTGCCCCGCCTTCAGCATGGTGATCACCATGCCCGACAGGGCGAACAGGGCCAGCACGTTGGGCAGGACCATCAGGTTGTTGAACATGTCCGTCAGCTCCCATACAAAGTCGTTGCTGGTCAGGGTGCCCAGGAAGATGAACACCAGGGCAATGATGGTGTAAATGGTATTGCACAGCTTGGGATTCTTGCGGCCAAAGAGATAGTTGGCGTTGATTTTGCCGAACAGGTTCCAACTGAGCACCGTGGAGAAGGCGAAGAAGAACAGGCAGATAGCCACAAAGATGGCGCCGAACTTCTCACCGAATACCGTGCCGAAGGCGGTCTGGGCCAGGTTGGCCTTGTTGATGCCGTCGGGGATCTGGCCGGACGCAAGGATGCCGCCCTTGGTATACATAGCGCAGATGATGACCAGAGCATTGAGCGTCAGCACCACGAAGGTGTCGATGAACACGCCGATCATGGCCACCACACCCTGGTCATGGGGGTGGGCCACATTGGCCTGGGCGTGGGCGTGGGGGGTGGAGCCCATACCGGCCTCATTGGAGAACAGGCCGCGCTTGGCGCCCTGGCTGATGGCGGTCTTCAGAGCATAGCCGATGCCGCCGCCGATGATGGCTTCCGGGTGGAAGGCATACTTGAAGATCAGGCCGAAGGTGGCGGGGACATGCTTGATGTCAATGATCAGGATCGCAAGACCGCCCAGCAGGAAGATGGCGGCCATAACAGGCACTACCTTCTCCGTAACGGCAGCCAGACGCGGCACGCCGCCCAGGAAGATCACGCCGCAGATGATGACCAGCACGATGCCCATGACCCAGGAGGGGATGCCGAAGGCCGTCTGGAAGGTGGAGCCGATGGAGTTGGACTGCACCATGCAGCCCATGAAGCCCAGGGCCAGGATGATGGCCACGGCAAAGAAACCTGCCAGGAACTTGCCGAATCCGCCCTTAAAGGCGGTGGTGATGTAGTACACGGGGCCGCCGTGAACGGTGCCGTCCGCATCCACCCGGCGGGTCTTCTGGGCCAGTGTCGCCTCGGCATAGATGGTGGCCATGCCGAAGAAGGCGATGATCCACATCCAGAAGATGGCGCCGGGGCCGCCGGTGAGGATGGCGCCGGAGGCGCCCACGATGTTGCCGGTGCCCACCTGGGCGGCGATGGCAGTGGCCAGAGCCTGGAAGGAGGTCATGCCGCTTTCCTGGGCACCGCCGTGAAGCTTCAGATTGCCGAACACCTTGCGCATACCCTCGCCAAAGCAGCGCACCTGCACAAAGCGGGTCTTGATGCTGTACCACAGGCCCACGCCGATGAGTAGCGCCACCAGCATGTAGTTGGAAAGGTACTCATTGACCTTACACACAATGGGATACAATACTTCTTCGATCATTTTCTTTTTCTCCTTTAAAAAAATAAAGAGCCGCTCAGCAGCGACTCCGAAGAAGGCAGAGGAAATGGCAAAAAAGCACTTCCGTCTCTGTCCTTTTGCCTGAGAGATTCGGCCCTGACGGACCTTACACCTTCGGCACCCAACTCAATGGGATTCTCCAGAGTCCCCTCCCCGTTCAGTCTCCCAAAAGATCCTTAACGGTTCACAGGGCCATATAAAAGATGAAGTTAGTATAACACGGGTAAAAGCGAAATGCAACCCCAAATTTAACACTTTGTTCAAAAACCGCAAAAAAGGACTGCTGCCTGGTGACAGCAGTCCTTCCGTGGACTACACAGCCGGGGGAAGACCCGCCGCGGCGGATCAGGTAAAGTCGGGGTATCCGTCCTTCAGACTCTCGTCATAAATGGCCCGCTCACCGCCGATGAACTTGGGCCGCACCCGGGCCGCCAACAAAATGGCGCTGCCGATATGATTCTGGTCCAGCCGCACGGGAACAGCCACCTTCTTCAGGTGCATGCCGATGAGGGTGCCGCCGATGTCCAGGCCGGCGTCGGCCTGAATCTCTTCCAAAGCCACCGGCTGACGGAAGCTGTTGTAAGCGGCGGTAGCAAAGGAGCTGCCGGCCTTGGGCTGGGGCTTTACGTTCACGATCTCCGCCCCCGGCACAGCCTCGTGCTCCACGATCAGCGCCCGGTTCAGGTGCTCGCAGCACTGAGCGGCAATGTAGATGCCCTGGGGGGAGAACACGCTGTTCAGCCCGTCGAAAATGGCCTGCGCGATCTCCGGGGTGGACCAGCTGCCAACACGCCGGCCTACCACCTCGCTGGTGCTGCAGCCTACCACAACGATCTGCCCCGCGCGCAAATGCGCCTGGTCAATAAGCTGCTGGGCCGCCTTGGCCGCTTCGCCCTGCACCTGCCAGAACAGATCCTTTTGTTCCAAATCATGTACGATACCCGCCATATTCCGTCATCCTTTCCTGCATAAGAACTGTTTGTTCTCAGTTTATCACTGCAGGTTCAGTTTGTCCAGTGCCTTGCTGCGCTTGAGCAGGAAGAAAAGAGCCAGACCGATGACCAGGCCCGCGGCGGCCTGCACCAGGTTGCCGGGGATGCTGGCGGCGGCGCCGATACCCTTGCCCAGCAGCAGAGCGGCATAGCCGAAGTAGCCCAGGACCATGATGACCTCGGCCACCACCCCGCTGACCACATAGCCGCCGGCCTTGCGGCCCATAGCCTTAGCCAGCAGGGCGGCGGCGATAGCCATGCAGCCCTTAATAACAAAGGTGCCCGGCGCATAGTGGGCATAGCCGTTGAGCAGGTCGGTGAGCATGGAGCCGATACCTGCGGCGGCGCCGCCCCACCAAGGACCCAGCATCCAGCCGGACAGAAGCACGCAGCAGTCACCCAGGTTCACATAGCCCTGCATAGGGGAGGGGATCTGGATCACCATGGTGGCAACATAGGTCAGTGCGGCCATCAGAGCCGCAAATACGAGTTTGCGAATACGCATATCTTTCATAGAAATTCACCTCTTGCTTTTTGTTGCTGACTGTATTATAGTGTAAATTGGATATATTAAAATAACCATAATGATATTCTTTGATAATACCAGTTGGAGGGGCTATGCTGACCTACACACTTGAAAAAAAGGAAAAAGAGAGCCTCTATGAGCAGCTGTACCGCCATATCCGGGAGGATATTCTC
>CAKTZK010000035.1 GCA_934635515.1 uncultured Oscillospiraceae bacterium | reverse complement strand
CATTTTACCCGCGTACTTAAATGCCCTCACCGGCGAAGGCGTCCATATCGTCACCGTCAACGACTATCTGGCCAAGCGCGACTCGGAGTGGATGGGCAAGGTGCACCGGTTCCTGGGCCTTTCCGTGGGCCTTATCATCCACGATATGACCAAGGCCGAGCGCCAGGCCGCCTACGCCGCCGACATCACCTACGGCACCAACAACGAGATGGGCTTTGACTACCTGCGCGACAATATGGCCATCTACGCCAACGAGCAGGTCCAGCGGGGCCACCACTTCGCCATCGTGGACGAGGTGGACTCCATCCTCATCGATGAAGCCCGTACCCCCCTTATTATTTCCGGCATGGGGGAAAAGTCTACCCAGCTTTACGACCAGGCCGAGCAGTTTGCCGCCCGGCTGAAGAAATACGTGGTCACCGAGACCGACGACAAGGCCGAGGAGGACCCCGCCATCGACGCGGACTATGTGGTGGATGAAAAGGCCAAAACCGCCACCCTCACCGCCCGGGGCATTGCCAAGGCCGAGGAGTTCTTCGGTCTGGAGAACCTCTCCGACCCCGAAAACAGCACCATCGCCCACCACATCAACCAGGCCATCAAGGCCCACGGCACCATGAAGCGGGATGTGGACTATGTCATCAAGGACGGCGAAATTATCATCGTGGATGAGTTCACGGGCCGCCTGATGTTTGGCCGCCGCTACTCCGAGGGTCTGCACCAGGCCATTGAGGCCAAGGAGCATGTGTCCGTCCAGCGGGAGAGCAAGACCCTGGCCACCATCACCTTCCAGAACTATTTCCGCCTGTATAGCAAGCTCTCCGGTATGACCGGTACGGCCCTGACGGAGGAGGAGGAATTCTCCACCATCTACAAGCTGGACATTGTGGAGATCCCCACCAACCGCCCGGTGATCCGTATCGACAATACCGATGCCGTATATAAGACCGAAAACGGCAAGTACCGCGCCGTGATCCGCCAGATCAAGGAGTGCCACGAAAAGGGCCAGCCTGTGCTGGTGGGTACGGTCTCCATTGAGAAAAACGAGCTGCTGGGCAAGCTCCTGACCCGGGAGGGCATCAAGCACAACCTGCTCAACGCCAAGAATCACGAAAAGGAAGCGGAGATCGTGGCCCAGGCCGGTAAATTTGGGGCCGTCACCGTGGCCACCAACATGGCCGGCCGTGGTACGGATATTATGCTGGGCGGCAACGCCGAGTACCTGGCCAAGACCGACCTGCGTAAGGCCGGCATGTCCGACGAGCTCATCGCCGAGGCCACCGGCTACGCCGAGACCGAGGACGAGGAAATTCTGAACGCCCGCAAGCTCTTTGCCGAGAAGCTCCAGCAGCATAAGGAGGAGATCGCCGGCGAGGCCGACCGGGTGCGCCAGGCAGGCGGCCTGTTCATCATCGGCACCGAGCGCCACGACTCCCGCCGTATCGACAACCAGCTCCGTGGCCGTGCGGGCCGCCAGGGCGACCCCGGCGAGACCCGGTTTTATATCTCTTTGGAAGACGACCTCATGCGCCTGTTCGGCGGCGACCGGGTCCACAATATGATGGAGCGGCTGAATATCGACGAGGACACCCCCATCGAGCAGAAGATCCTCTCCCGTGCCATCGAGCAGGCCCAGACCACTGTGGAGTCCCGGAACTTCCAGGCCCGTAAGTCCGTGCTGGAGTACGACGATGTCATGAATAAGCAGCGCGAGATCATCTATGACCAGCGCAAGCAGGTGCTGGACGGCCTGGACGTGAAGAATATCATCATGAACATGATGAACACCTCCATCTCCCACTTGGTGGCGGAGCATTTTGCCGGAAACGAGCATCTGGACCCCGCCTCCTGCCGGGAGCTGTTGCGCCAGGTGGAGGGGCTGTACTTCCCCAAGTTCGCCGTACGCTTTACTGAGGAGGAGCTGCAGGAAAAGACCGCCGAGGACGTCACCGAGGCCTTCACCGCCGCTGCCGCCGCCTACTACGAGCAGAAGGAGCAGGAGTTCACCTCCCCCGTCATGCGCGAGGTGGAGCGTGTGGTGCTGCTGCGGGTGGTGGATGAATACTGGATGGACCACATCGACGCCATGGCCGACCTGCGCCAGGGTATCCGCCTGCGGGCCTACGCCCAGACCGACCCCATCATCGCCTATAAGAAGGAATCTCTGGATATGTTTGAGGACATGATCTCCTCCATCCAGTCCGAGACCGTGCGGCGGCTCTACTCCGTGCGCATCAAGAAGGACGAGGAGATCAAACGCGAGCGGGTGGCCAAGGCCACCGGCGAGAGCGTCGGCGGCGACGGCACCGTGAAAAAGCAGCCCCGCCGGGTGCAGAAGATCGGGCGGAACGACCCCTGCCCCTGCGGCAGCGGCAAGAAGTATAAGAACTGCTGCGGCAGAAATGCATAAAAAATTCAATCTCGCCTATACCCTGTCATTGCGAAGCCAGTGCGCACACTGGCTGTGGCAATCCGTACCCCCCACTCATCCATCCCTTTTTAAGGAGTTCCGTCATGTCCTTTCTCACCCATCAAAATAACGACCTGCTATGGCTGTCCAGCTCCCTGCTGGACGGTGCGCCGGTGCGTCACGGCTTTTCCACCCGCATGGGCGGCGTCAGCCCCGCCCCGTGGGACAGTCTCAACCTGGGTGTCAGCCGGGGCGACGACATGGAGAACGTCCGCGAGAACTACCGCCGATTCTGCGCCGTTGTGGGCGTAGACCCCCAGGGCGTGGTCCTGACCCAGCAGACCCACTCGGATAATATCCGTATCGTCACCCGGGAGGACGCCGGGAAGGGCGTGTTCGTCCCCCGGGATTACAATGAAATAGATGCCCTCATCACCGATCAGCCCGGGCTCTCCCTGGTCTCCCTCTCCGCCGACTGCGGCACCGTTCTGCTCTTTGACCCGGTGCGCCGGGCCATCGGCTCCGTCCACGCGGGCTGGCGGGGCGTAGCCAAGGGCCTGGCCGGGAAGACCGCCCTGGCCATGCACGACGCCTTCGGCACAGAGCCGGGGGACCTTATCTGCGCCATCGGCCCGGCCATCGGGCAGTGCTGCTTTGAAACGGGCGACGATGTGCCCGAGGCCATGCACGATGCCCTGGGCCCGGAGGCCGACCCCTACATGATCCGCCGGGGCGAAAAGTGGCATGTGGACCTGAAAGGCATCAATGCCCACTGGCTGGAAAAGCTGGGGGTAACGCGCATCGACGTCTGCAGTCACTGCTCCGCTTGCCGCCAGGACCTGTATTGGTCCCACCGCAAGGTGGGCAATGCCCGTGGCGTGCAGGCCGCTCTGATCGCCCTGGAGGAACTGTCATGAACAAAAAGCGACTTGTATCCCTGCTTCTGACCCTCTGCCTGGTCCTTCCGCTGCTGGGCTGCAGCGGCGGCGATGCCGACGCCGACTCCAATGAGATCTATAACGAGCTGGCCGACTACTACAAGCAAAAGGAGAAGAATAAAAGTACCACCATCTCCTCCTTTTCCCTGCCCTATCTCCAGGGCCTGACCCTGGACCCCGTCACCTGCGCAGACGGTACCCAGCAGGACATCGGCCAGCTCCTCTACGAGGGCCTGGTGCGCCTGAGTCTGACCCTGGAGCCGGAGGCGGTCCTGGCTGAGTCCTGGAGCTATGACGCCGCCAGCTACACCTGGACCATTCGCCTGCGCAGCGGCGTAACCTTTTCCGACGGGACAGCCTTCACCGCGTCCGACGCGGCGGCCACCCTTCGCCGGGCCCAGTCCTCGGCCCGCTACGGCGGCCGGCTGAGCCAGGTGTCGGACATCTCCGCCAGCGGCTCCCAGACCCTGACCATCCGCCTCAGCCGCCCCAATTCGTCCTTCATCTCCCTGCTGGATATTCCCATTGTGAAGTCCGGCACCGAGGGAGATCTGGTGCCCACCGGCACCGGACGCTACACCTACGTGGCCGCCTCCGGCACCGAGAGCGCCTATCTCACCGCCAATACCTCCTGGTGGCAGCAGCTGAAGCTGCCCATGGACCGGGTGGACCTCTACACCTGCAAAAACAGCGACACCGTTTCCTACGCCTTTTACGCCCGGGAGGTGCAGCTGCTGCGCTGCGACCTGTCCAACACCGCTTCCACCGGCACCATGTCCTCCGGCGACTTTACCGACGCGGACACCACCGTGCTGCACTACCTGGGCTTCAATACCTCCCGCGCCCCCTTTAACAACGCCGACCTGCGCCGGGCCGTGAGCCTGGGGATCGACCGGGCCGGCTGCGTCAGCTCCTTCCTCATGGGCCACGGGGCGGCGGCCCAGTTCCCGGTGAATCCGTCCTCCGCCCTCTATCCCAAGGACCTGGACGCGGTTTATTCACCGGATAGCTTCACCTCCGCCGTCACCGCCGCCGGGTTCGGCAGCGGCGCGGAGCCCGTGTCCGTGACCCTGCTGGTGAATTCCGAGAACACCCATAAGCAGAGCGCCGCCGCGAAAATCGCCGCCGCCCTCAGCACCTCCGCCCTGCGCGTTACCGTGGAGGCTGTGCCCTGGAGCGACTTTGTCTCCCGGCTGAAAAGCGGCCGCTTCGATCTCTACTACGGCGAGTATAAAATGACCGCCGACTGGGACCTGACGGACCTGCTCTCCACCGGCGGCTCCGATAACTATGGCCGCTTTAATGACGCCAATTTCACCGCCCTGCTCACTGCCGAGCGCACCGCCGTGGGCGAAGCCCACACGGAGGCGGCGGCCAAGCTGTACGAGGCCTTTCGGCAGCAGACGCCCATCGCGCCCATCTGCTTTGCCCGCAGCTCTATCCTCACCACCTCCGGTGCCATCGAGGGCGTCACCCCCTCCATCACTGATCCGTTTTATGATCTGCAGGACTGGAAGATCCATTTTTCCTGAGTTTTTTGTTGATCCATTCCAATGACAAAAAGGAGGTTCCTTTTATGAAACAAACAACCGAACTGGAATCCGTTTTGCGCTCCGGCGGCCTGCTGCTGCGGGGCATAGGCCGGAATGTGGACATTCTGGGTGTCAGCAACGACTCCCGCGCCGTCAAACCCGGCGACCTGTTTATCTGCAAGGGCTACGGCTTTAAGCCCGAGTACCTGGAAAAGGCCCGGGAGGCCGGGGCCGTGTGCTATCTGGCCCAGGAGGAGCTGGAGAGCGACCTGCCCGCTATTTTGGTCAGCGACGTGCGCAAGGCCCAGAGCCTGACGGCCCAGTGGTTCTATGACCACCCCTCCCGTGCCTTTACCCTGGTAGGCATCACCGGCACCAAGGGGAAAACCACCACCACCTATATGACCCGCGCCGTTATGGACGCTGTGACCGGCACCAAGACCGGCCTTCTCTCCGGCATGGAGCACGACCTGGGCGGTGAGGTGACCTACACCCATCTGACCACCCCCGAATCCCTGGAAATGCAGCAGCTCTTTGCCGAGGCCCGGGAGCACAAGCTGCCCGTGGTCACCGCTGAGATCAGCAGCCAGGCCTACCAGGTCCACCGCACCTACGGCCAGCACTTCCGCTACGGCATTTTCCTGGACATCGGCCCCGACCACATCTCCGCCCATGAGCATCCCACCATGGAGGACTACCTCAAGTGCAAGGAGGCCCTGCTGGAAAATTCCGACACCGCCATCATCGTCCGCAGCACGGACTATTTTGACCATGTGCTTGCCGCCGCCCAAAAGGCCGGGCGCACCCTTGTGGTGGGCATGGACGAGGACGGCGAGAGCGACTATACCGCCTCGAATGTGCAGAAGCTCCCCCGGGGCTATGCCTTCACCGTCACAGAAAAGGCCACCGGCCGCCAGGACATTTATAAGGTGGGCATGGACGGCCTTTTCAATATTGAGAATGCCCTCACGGCCATTGCCGTGGGCCGGGACATGGGCGGCGACCCCGCCGTTATCTCCGCCGCTCTGGAGCACCTGGTGGTGCCGGGCCGGGCGGATGTGATGGAGGGCGCGGGCCTGAAGATCTTCATCAACTATATGCACAACGGCATCAGCTGCCAGGCGGTGCTGAAGGCCCTGAAAAAGGACTACCCGGATAAGTTCGTCACCGTGGTCATCGGTGTGGCCGGGCAGCGTTCCCCCGCCCGCATTCAGGGCGTGGGCGAGGCCTGCGGCCGGTACGCCGACCGTGTGTTCTTCACCGCCGACGACCCGGACCTGGAGGACCCCCGGGACATCGACACCCGCCTTGCCCATGCCGCGGCGGACGGAAAGGCGGAGGTCATCATTGAGCCGGACCGTGTCATCGCCGTAGAGCGCGCTCTGCGGGAGGCCCCGGCAGGCTCCGTGGTGGTGCTGGGGGGCAAGGGCGACGAGGACACCCAGCGGGTAAACGGTGTCTATGTCCACTATGAGTCCGACCCGGTCATCGCCAAGCGCGTGGTGGCCGAGCTGGAAAACGAGAGATAAAAAAGGAGGGCCTGCCTGTGAGCCGCGCCGACGAGATTTTTAAGGCCAACTGCCGTGACATTCTGGAGCATGGCGTCTGGGACACCAACCTGGCCGTGCGTCCCCACTGGGAGGACGGCACCCCCGCCCACACGGTGAAAAAGTTCGGCATCGTGAATCGCTATGACCTGAAAGAGGAGTTTCCCATCCTGACCCTGCGCCGTACCTATTTTAAGACCTGCATCGACGAGCTCCTGTGGATTTGGCAGCAGAAGTCCAATAATATAAAGGATCTCCGCGGCCACATCTGGGACAGCTGGGCCGACGAGACCGGCTCCATCGGCAAGGCCTATGGATACCAGCTTTCCGTCAAGCACCACTATCCCGAAGGGGACATGGACCAGGTGGACCGGGTGCTCTACGATCTGAAGCACAACCCCGCCAGCCGCCGCATCCTCACGAATATTTATAACTTCCAGGACCTCCACGAGATGGCCCTCTACCCCTGCGCCTACTCCATGACCTTCAATGTCTCCGGCTGCACCCTCAACGCCATTTTAAACCAGCGCAGCCAGGATATGCTGGCCGCCAACAACTGGAACGTGGTCCAGTACGCGGTGCTGGTGCACATGATGGCCCAGGTGTCGGGCCTGGAGGCCGGGGAGCTGGTCCACGTCATTGCCGACGCCCACATCTACGACCGGCATGTGCCCATCATCGAGAAGATGCTGGAAAAGGACCCCCGCCCGGCACCGAAATTCGTCATGGACCCCACCGTTACCGACTTCTACCAGTTCACCCGGGACAGCTTTTCCCTGGAGGGCTACGATCCCCAGCCCTTTGAGGACAAGATCCCCGTGGCTATATGAGGGCGCGCCTATGAGGGCTATTGTGGCCGTGAGCCAAAACTGGGGCATCGGCAGAGACGGGCAGCTGCTGTTCCGCATTTCCGCCGACCTGCAGCGCTTCAAGGCCCTCACCACCGGCCACACGGTGGTCATGGGCCGCAAGACTTTAGAATCGCTTCCCGGAGGCCGGGGCCTGCCAAACCGCCGCAGCCTGGTGCTGACCCGCCGGGACAACTTTACCCCGGACCGGGCGGAGGTGGTCCGCTCTTTGAAAGAAGCGGTGGCCCTGGCTGGGGACGAGGCTTTCGTCATCGGCGGCCAGGAGGTATATGCTCAGCTCCTGCCTTACTGCACCCGGGTCTATGTCACCAAGGTTTTTGCCGACGCCCCGGCGGACGCTTTCTTCCCCAATTTGGACCAAGACCCCCACTGGAAGCCCGTCTCTGTCAGCGAAGTGCTGGAGGAAAACGGTCTGAAATTCCAATATGTGGAGTACGAAAAAACCGAGCCATAAGATCATAAAGCTTCCATCCGTAAAAGCGGCGCCTTTCGGCGCCGCTTTTACTTCCGCCGCACGTCCCCGGCGGCTTGCATTTGAAAGGAAACTATTGTAATATGGTCCTGACATAAGTACAGTATTTTTCACGCAGGGGGGCTTTTATGTACGATCTTCACGCCATACTCGCGCAGCTTCGGGACAAAAACTCCCCCCTGTTCGCCGCCCAGCGGGAAATGCTCCACTGCCTGTATCATAAGCTGGAAGCACTGCAGGATAGGGGAGACCCCCTGTTTCCCATGTGGCAGAGCGAGCTGACCCTCACCTATGGGGACCTGGACGCGATCCTCTCCCGGAATACCAAGATCCGCCGGCAGGAGCTATGCGCCCTGTATGGATTTGAAGCGGCGGAGGAGGTCAGCCTGACCCGGCTTTTAAAATGCCTGCAGACCTTCTACAGCGTGCTCATAAAGCTCATCGCCTACAACATGGTCCGCGCCGCCGCTTCCCGGGAGGACGGGGACGGCGACACCATGGAGTCCATTTTGTCCGGCCAGGCCTTTGCAAGCCTGGGCATCTGCAATTACTGCTATGACGATTGGTTTTCCTGGCTCCTGAAGTACCGGGACCCGGCCATAGAGACCCATTTCGGCAGACTTCGGGCCTGCCTGGAGGCGGTCAATACGGTCCCCTCCGTGGAAGCGTTTCTGCAGACCTTCCCCCCGGACAGCTTTAAGTCTATTTATGAAACGGTGCTCCCCAAGGAGATCCGCCATGCCCTGGGGGAGTACTATACCCCGGGCTGGCTTGCGGACCGCGCCATAAAGGACGCGGCAGCTGCCGGCGGGAAAAACATGGGGGACCTGCGCTTCCTGGACCCCACCTGCGGGGCCGGGACCTTTTTGACCCGGGTTTTGCATCTGCGGCGGGCGGAGCCGGCACAGCCGGCCGGCGTCGCCGGCTTCGACATCAACGCCCTGGCGGTCCTCACGGCAAAAGCCAACTATCTGGCCGCAGTCCTGGACCGGATCGGCTCCCGCCCCGGCTTCGTGATCCCCATATACCATTACGACATCATCAATATGCCCCTGCAGAAGGTGAACGTCCTGGTCATCGACACAAATTGCGGCCTGATCTGCGAGCTCCCCTACTCTATCTGCGAGAGCGCCGCCCGGGAGCAGCCCTCCTTCTGCGCCGACAGCCTTTTGCAGCTGATCGACCGGCGCGAGGACTGCCGGGAGCTGCGTCATCGTCTGGCGGGGTACGACCTTACCAACCGGAGAATACTGGCCAACATCCTCCTAAACCGGATCTTCGCCTTTTTTTCGGAGAAGGCCGATGTGGTCGTGGGCAATCCGCCCTGGGTAAACTGGGAGTATCTTCCGCAAAAATACAAGGAAAAGTCCCGCCATCTCTGGCCGGAGTACGGATTGCTCCGGGCCCGGGGCCGGGAGCTGAGCTTCTTAAAGGAGGACATTTCCGTCCTGGTCACCTGCATCGTTATAGACCGGTTTCTCAGGGAAAAGGGCCTTCTCTGCTTCGTCCTGCGGCAGGCTATGTTTAAGTCGGCCCAAAACGGGGCGGGCTTCCGCCGGTTTCGGCTGGAAAAGGGAGACATCCCCTTCCGGGTGCTGCAGGTGGAGGACCTGGGCAACGTGAATCCCTTTGAGGGAGCCCAGAGCCGAAGCGCTCTGGTCCTCATCCGGAAAGGCGAAAGGCACACCTTTCCCGTGCCCTATAGCTGCTGGACCAGGCGAAAGTCCTTTCTGCGGGCCTCCCGGGCGCCGGATGCCACGGCGGAGTCGGTCATGGCCTTTGTGGATGTGGAGAAGACCGCCGCCTATCCCGCGGATAAAAACGACCCCGCCTCCCCCTGGATAAACGCCCCGGCGGCCCTGGCCCCTGTGATAGACGCGGTTTTGGGCAGCAATCCCTATAAGGCCCGCACGGGCGTCTTTACCGGCGGTGCCAATGCCGTTTACTATCTGGATATTATGGGGAAGCGGGGCGAAAATGTGACCGTTCGCAACCGGGTGGACCGGGCCAAGCGGAAGGTCCGGGCGGTGACTGCGGAGCTGGAGCCCGACTTTGTGTATCCCCTGGTCCGGGGAAGCGAGATTTCCCGGTGGTCGGTCCGCTCGGAGTCCTACATTCTCTGCCCTCACACGGCACAGACAAGGATATACCCCGTGGCGGAGGACGTCCTGCGCACCGCCGCCCCCGAAACGATGCACTACCTGACCGCCTTCCGGGCCGAGCTGGAGGCCCGCAAGGGCTTTGCCGGCTGGGAACGGGCGATCCAGTCGCGGCATTTTTACGCCATTTCGCGGGTGGGCGAGTATACCTTTTCAAAATACAAAGTGGCTTGGCGGTATATTGCCCGGTCCTTTATCACCGCGGTCATCGCCCCGGCCCGGGACGATTTTTTAGGGGAAAAGCTGTATATCCCCAATGAAAAGGTCATGTTCGTGGGGACCGACTGTGAGGCGGAGGCCTATTATCTATGCGGCGTGCTGAGCTCGTCGCCGGTGAGCTACTGCGTCGCGTGCTACATGAATCCCACCAGCATTTCGGCCCACGTTCTGGATAAGCTCCATATTCCCCGATATGATCCGTCCGATACCCTCCACCGGGAAATAGCCGCCCTGTGCCGGGCGGGGCACCGGGCGGAAGCGCCCGAGGAAAGGGCGGCCCTCCGGGTCCAACTGGATGAGAGGGCCGGGGCAATGTATGGCCTGTCGGATGCGGCGGTGCAAGAGATCCGGGCGGCGCTGAACAAATACTGACGTGCCTTGAACGCACAAAAAGGGCGGCAAGCCATCTTTTCGATGGCTTGCCGCCCTGCTGTCTGCAAATTCTGCTCACACAATTAGCCCCGCCGCACACGCAGCGGCGATGACCCCGCCTACCACGCCGATAATGGTGTAGATCTTTTTGGATTCCGGGTCGTCCTTTTCCTTGCCTGCGTAGTAGATGCCCGCGCCCAGGACCAGCACGCCGATGATGAGACCGATGATTTTGATAGCCATTATTTCTTCCTCCATTTCAGTAAAAATGCCGAGTTGGTGATGACCAACACAGAGCCTGCATTGTGTACCAGCGCGCCCACCACCGGGTTCAGCGTCCCGATGATAGCCAGGGCGATGGCCACGAAATTCAGCGTCATGGAAAAGGTCATGTTCAGCTTGATGGTGCGCATCATGCGCCCGGACAGGGCCACCAGGTGGGGCAGCTCCCGCACCCCGTCGTCCACCAGCACGATGTCCGCCGCGTCCACGGCAATGTCGCTGCCCACGCCGCCCATGGCGATGCCCACATCCGCCTTTTTCAGCGCCGGGGCATCGTTGATGCCGTCGCCGATCATGCACACGGGCTTGCCGCTCTTCTGAAATTCGCCGATGGCCGTCAGCTTGTCCTCGGGCAGGCAGTTGGCCCGGAGGGCCTGAATGTGCAGCTTCTCCGCCATGGTCCGGGCGGCGTTTTCGTTGTCCCCGGTGAGGAGCACCGGCTCTACGCCCAGCCCCGCCAGGGCGTCAATGGTGCCCACGCTCTCTTTGCGCAGGGTGTCCGACAGGGCCAGGTAGCCTGCAAAGGCTCCCTCCACCGCCAGGTAGATCACCGTGCAGCCCCGGCGCACATAGCTCTCCGCGTCCACCGGAACGGCGAAGGCCACGCCCTGCTCCCGCAGCAGCGCCGCCTTGCCCGCCAGGACGGTTTTGCCCTCTACCTGTGCCTGCACGCCCCGGCCCGGCAGCATCTGAAAGGCCTCTACCCGGGAAAGGGACACCGCATTTTCTTTCTTAAAGCAGGCCACAATGGCCTTGCCCAGGGGGTGCTCCGAGAGCTGCTCCGCCGAGGCCGCCAGGCGGTAAAGCTCTCCCCGGTCCGTCCCCTCGCTGACCACCGCCACCACCTCCGGAGTGCCGTAGGTGAGGGTGCCGGTCTTGTCAAAGGCGATGACCTTGGTCTTAGCCAGGCGCTCCAGGGCGTCGCCCTCCCGGACCAGAAATCCGTGCTTGGTGGCGTTGCCGATGGCGGCCATGATGGCCGTGGGCGTAGCCAGGACCAACGCGCAGGGGCAGAAGACAACCAGGATCGTCACCGCCCGGATGATCTCGCCGGAGAGGAGCCAGGTGAGGCCCGCGGCGGTGAGGGCGATGACCACGATCCAGGTGGCCCAGCGGTCCGCCGGGCCGCAGCACCCGGGCCGTCTGGGGTGTCAGATGGACCAGCTTTTCGATGCCCGCCCGGGCCTTGGCCACCGTCAGCTCCTCCAGCAGGCCGCCCAGCTGCATGATGAACGCCACCTCTCCGGCGGCGAAAATTTCCCCGATGCACACCGAGGCCACCAGCGCCAGGGACACCAGCACATCCGCCTTAATGTCGAAGGCCGTCACCAGGCCGATGATGGCCTCCAGGATGATGGGCAGGCCGCACAGCACAATGGCCACCCACGCCAGGTCAAAGGGCAGGGGCTGCCACTTCAGCAGGCTCAGCACCACCGCCACCCCCGAAATCACCAGCAGCACAATGTCCTTTTTGATGCCGCCCAGTTCCAGAAATGCCTCAATTTTATCCGTAATGCGCTTCATACGCAGATCCCTTTCTATACCCCACTGGGTATACTCGCATTATACACATAGGGGTATAGGTTGTCAAGAAGCAAAAATAAAAAATTCTCCGCAAAAGAGACGTTTCCACCCCCATTTTTCATTGCATCCGCCGTTCCCTCGAAAAAGCCTCGCAGAGTTTGCCGCCCGCAGGCGGCAATTCCTTTTTCGACAGCTTCAAGGGCCGACCCAAGGGGGTCGGCCCTCTTTTTTACTGCATATTCGCAAACCGCTCCACGGCTTTGGTAAAGCTCTCAATGGTCTTGTCCGCGTCGCCGTGCTCGATGCCGTCCTTGACGCAGTGCTTGATATGCCCCTCCAGCACTACCTTGCCGCAGCCGTTCAGGGCGGACTTGGCGGCGTTGATCTGCGAGAGCACATCCTCGCAGGGCACATCCTGGTCGATCATGCGGTCAATGGCCTGCACCTGGCCGATGATCTTCTTCAGCCGCCGGTGCAGATTCTCCGCGTCCATACACTGTCTCATAGCCATTCCTCCATACCATACGGGGTATATGAGATATTGTATCACAGCCGATTCGGGATGTCAATGCGCCCATCCCCCCGCCGGGAATTTCCCGCCCGGCAGTCCTGCGTGAAAGGGACCCGGGCAGGGGAGGGAAGTGCAAATTTTCTCTTGAAATCATCCGGGAAATGCGCTATAATAGCTAAGCACCTGCCGGTGTGATGGAATTGGTAGACGTAGTGGACTCAAAATCCACCGCTGGCGACAGCGTGCCGGTTCGAGTCCGGCCACCGGCACCATCTTTAAACGCCTCGCAAACCCAAGGGCTTGCGAGGCGTTTTCTTTTGCCCTTGCCAATGCCGGTCTTCCCGCACCCGGTGTATCCGCCGGTCCTTACAGCAGCATCATCAGCGTTCCACCCACGATTATCACCAGGCCCACAGCCGCCTTCTTGGACAGTCTCTCATGGAACACCAGCGCCGAAAAGCCGATGGAAACCAAGATGCTCAGCTTGTCAATAGGCACCACCACACTGGCCAGGCCGTCCTGCAGCGCCTTGTAGTAGCACAGCCAGGACCCGCCTGTAGCAAGGCCGGACAGGCAGATGAAGCCCAGCTCCTTCTTCGGCACCGACTTCAGCGTGTGCTGCTTGCCCTTGATAAAAACGATCAGCCACGCCATGATCAGCACCACGCCGGTGCGAATGGCGGTGCCCAGGTTGGACTCCACGCCGTCGATGCCGATCTTTCCCAGGATCGAGGTCAGCGACGCAAACACAGCGGAAAGGACTGCATACAGCAGCCAGCTTTTCTTCTCCTGCTTCTGGCCGGAAACGGCCTTTTTTTCGATCATCAGAAAGGTGCCCGCGCCGATCAGCACCACCGCCGCCCCCTTGACCCAGGAGATAGGCTCGCCCAGGAAGATCAGCGCCAGCACGATGGTCAGGATAGTGCTGGACTTGTCAATGGGCACGACCTTGTTGACGTCTCCCAGCTGCAGCGCCCGAAAATAGCACAGCCACGAGGCGCCGGTGGCAAGCCCGGAGAGGATCAGGAAGATCCAGGTCTTTGCGCTGAGAGTGGTAATGGTCGGGGCCGAGTCGACGATCCAGACCATGATCCAGGAAAAGATCAGCACCACGATCGTCCGTATCGCCGTGGCCGCGTCAGAGTCCGTTTTCTTTATGCCGCACTTGGCCAGCACCGATGTCAGTCCCGCAAACAGCGCCGACCCGAATGAAAATAGGATCCACATAAAATCGCCTTTCTCACCTATCTATTGCCTTTGGAGACGGCAAAACTCTCCCACCTACCGTTGGCTTCAGGCTGCGTCCGCACGCAGCCTGTACGAATATTATATTCTCTCAGCCGGAAGATTACAAGAAGGGGGAATGGGGCAAAGCCTTCTTCCCGCGATTTTTGCACGGGGCGGTGCCCCTGGGCCGCATGCAGAAATTTCTTCAAAAAAATTTCAGAAAACCCCTTGACAACGGTTTCAAATGCGATTATAATGCGCTTAATTTCAGATGACAAACCTGTGAGGAAGAAAAGTAGCACAGCACAGGGCATCCCAAGAGAGCTTCGGGTGGTGAGATCGGAGCGGTGCGCGGCAGTGTGAATGGCCTTCCGAGGGCGGCTTGAACAGGAAGTTTTCCTAAGTAGGGTCCGACGGGAACCCTCCCGTTATCCGTGGGGTACGCATGATGGTGCGTAAAAGCGAGTGGGCATCGCAAGATGTCAATTTGGGTGGTATCGCAGAAGCAAAGGCTTTTGTCCCATGTGGGGCAGAGGTCTTTTTTGTTTTTTAAATCCCGGCCGCCGGCAACGGCCCCTCCATCCGCCGCCCAAAAACCTATATCAAATTTTGGAGGTAACAAAAATGAAAAAGAACATCGTGAAGCGCGTGCTGTCCCTGGCCCTGGTCGCTCTGCTGGCCCTGTCCCTGTTCGCCTGCGGCAAGAAAGCCGATGGCGGCGACGATAGCGGCAAGACCTACAAGGTAGGTATCTGCAACTACGTGGACGACGCATCCCTCAACCAGATCGTAGACAACATCAAGACCCAGCTGGCCGCTATCGGCCAGGAGAAGGGCGTCACCTTCGACATCAGCTATGACAACTGCAACGCGGACTCCGCCGTGCTGAATCAGATCATCTCCAACTTCATGGCCGATAAGGTAGACCTGATGATCGGCGTGGCTACCCCCGTGGCCGTGGCTATGCAGGCCGCCACCGAGGGCACCGATATTCCCGTGGTCTTCGCCGCCGTGTCCGACCCCGTCAGCGCAGGCCTGGTGGAGAGCCTGGAGGCCCCCGGTGCCAACATCACCGGCACCTCCGACTATCTGGACACCGACGCCATCCTGGACCTGATCTTCGCCGCCAACCCCGACGCCAAGAACATCGCCCTGCTGTATGACCAGGGTCAGGACTCCTC
>CAKTZK010000034.1 GCA_934635515.1 uncultured Oscillospiraceae bacterium | reverse complement strand
TTGCTGTGAAATAAAAAAAGCCCTCCGGTTTTTGTGTAACCGAAGGGCGATTGATAGTATTACATATTCTGTTGTGGTGCTGATTCCTGTTCAAAGGTCGGCGGCTCGGCTTCGAGGGAGGGGTATCCGTCCGTGAGCTTTTCTTGGAGTTTATCCAGCAGCCGTTCCTGCTCATAAGTCAGTGTTTCGCAGTTGCCTTTGGCGAAGTCCACACAGCGATAGAGGTCTGCCGATTCATTCTCACTGAACAGTCGGTGTTTGCTGACGAGACCGGAACGCACGGCAAAGGCTTCCTTGACATATTCATAGTTCTGCGAGTAATCTCCCCAGAACACCGAGTCGCCACTTTCATTCTGTTTCCAGGTACAGAACATAAAGCCGTTCTTTTCGTTGTAGGTTGCCGCCAATACGGTATCTCCGAAGGCGGCAAGTTGTCTGTAATCGGAGACATCGGCAGCCTGCATTTGCGGTGCGTGTTCGTAAAGTCGTACCGAGCCCTGAGCCGTTTGGCTAATTCTTTCTGTAGCATATCTGATTTCTCCTTTTTTTGAGGGTAATAAAAAGGCAGATAGATTTTTGATTTCTATCTGCCTGTGTATCGGATATTCACTTTTCGGGAGTTCAAGTCTATCCACAAAGGGAAAACGGCGATTTTACATCTGTGTTTCGGTACAGAGAAAAATCGCCGTTTGGGTAGCAAAAAAGCCCGATATATTCGGGCTTTTCGCATGAGACATCTTTTTTGTCTCCACATTATGGTCGGAGCGGAGGGATTCGAACCCTCGGCCTCATGGACCCGAACCATGCGCGATACCAAGCTTCGCCACGCCCCGTTTTTTAGCAGCTTATTTATTATATGAAGTTTCTGCCGGAATGTCAAGTGTTTTGCGGCTTATCCGTCCGGGAAAATGTGCGAACAGATGTTTGCACAAGGGCGCCGGCTATGCTATAATCGTAAAAAAGAAGAAAGCGGGGAGGAGAAAGGGAATGTTGCAGCTATGGATCGGCCGGGCGGGTGCCGGAAAGTCGGCGCGGGTGCTGGACACCATGAAGAAGAATACCCCGGCGCGTCAGCAGATCCTGATCGTGCCGGAGCATGTGTCCCACGAGGCGGAGGTGGCCCTGTGCCATGCCCTGGGCGACACCGCCAGCCGCTATGCGGAGGTATTGAGCCTGCGCAACCTCTCGGGCCGGGTGCTGGGGGAGGTAGGTGGTCTGTCGGATTTTACCCTGGACGGGGGCGGCAAGCTGCTGACGATGCGCATGGCTCTGCAGGAGGTGGGCGGCAATCTGCGGGTGTTTAACAATCCCTCCCGCCGGGCGGCCTTTTTGGAGCAGCTGGTGGCGCTGATGGATGAGCTGTACGCCTACGAGATCGCCCCGGAGGAGCTCTATGCCCGGGTGCAGGAGGCACCGGGGCAGCGGGGGGACAAGCTGCGGGATGTGGCCCTGCTGTACGCCGCCTACGACGCCAGGCTCCGGGAAGGGGGACGGGATGCCCGGTCCCGGGTGCAAAAGCTTCGGGATGCTCTGCCGGCGTCTGCCTATCTGCGGGGCAAGGACGTTTTTTTTGACGGATTTTCCTATTTCAATAAGGTGGAGGAGAGCATCCTCCTGACGGCCCTGCAGCAGGCGGAAAGCGTCACCGTGACGCTGCTGGGGGACAGGTATGCCTCCGACATTTTTCAAAATGCCTTCCGCCAGCGCCAGCGTCTGGTGCGCATGGCACGGCAGGTGGGACAGCGGTGCGAGATGGAATTTATGGAGCGCCGGGAGGACACGCCCCTGGCGCATTTGGAGCGGTACTTCTTTGGCGCGGCGGCCCCGGAGCACCCCGGCGGAGCGGAGCAGGTGCGGCTCTATGAGGCTGCCACCGCCTACACGGAGGTGGAGTATGCCGCGGCGCAGATCCGGCGGCTGCTTTCTCAGGGCTACCGATGCCGGGATATTGCCGTTACGGCCCGGGATATGGAGGAGTACGGGCCGCTGCTGGAGCATATTTTTGCCCGGGACGACATCCCGGTCTATATCAGCCGGCGCAGCGATATTCTGCAAAAGCCGCCGCTGCTGCTGATCTTAGGCGCACTGGACGCCGTTACGGGTGGGTTTGAATACGAGGATATGTTCCGCTATCTGAAAACCGGCCTGGCGGGTATTACCCGGGACGAATGTGATGAGCTGGAAAACTATGTGATCCTCTGGGATATCCGGGGGAAAATGTGGCTGCGGGACGTGGCCTGGACGGCCAGCCCCGACGGCTACGGCACCGACATGACCCCCGAGCGGCAAGCGCGGCTGGATGAGATCAATGCCATACGGGAAAAGGTCCGCCTGCCGCTGCTGACGCTGTACGAGAGCATGAGCGCGCCCACGGCGGCGGTGCAAAAGGCCGAGGCGGTGTACCGCTTTGCTCAGCAGGCGGGGGTCCCCGGGCTCCTGCAGCAGCAGGTGCGGCAGCTGATGGAGGGCGGCCGGGTGCAGACGGCGGAGGAATACCGCCAGCTGTGGGAGATATTCTGCGGCGTGCTGGATCAGTTTGCGGAGATATTAGGAGATACGCCCCTGAGCGGGGAGGAGTTTTGCCGGATGCTGCGGCTGGTGCTGACCCAGTACAGCGTGGCCACCATCCCGGCGACGCTGGATCAGGTGAAGGTCAGCGAAATGACCCGGGCCGACCGCAGACGGGTAAAGGCACTGTTCCTTTTGGGGTGCAACGACCATGTTATGCCCCAGGTGAGCCAGAGCGGCGGCATATTGGACCGGAAGGACCGGAACTTTCTGCAGGAGCAAGACCTGCCTCTGGCGGACGCCTCCTTTGATGAGCTGGATAACGAGCTGCAGAATATTTATTCCGCACTGACCCAGCCTACCCGGCTGCTGCATGTCAGCTATCCCACGGCGGCTCTGGATGGCTCGGCGCTGCGCCCGGCCTTTGTTGTGGAGCGCATCCGGAGGCTGCTGCCGGATGTGCAGATGCAGCGGGAGGACGGGCAGTACCGTCTGGGCGTCCCGGCTACGGCGCTGGAGATCGCCGGGCGCTATCCCGAAAGTGAACTGGCGGCCTACTTCCGCCGGGATGAGGAGGGCTGCCGGGTGCTGGATGCCATCGCCCGGGCGGGACGGATGGAGCGGGGGCACCTGTCGCCGGAGGCGGTGCGTACCCTTTACGGCAGCCAGGTGCAGATGTCGGCTTCCCGGATGGACAAGATCAAAAGCTGCCATTTTGCGTACTTTATGCAGTACGGGCTTCAGGCCAAGGAGCGAAAGACCGCCGGATTTCAGGCACCGGAGATCGGCACATTCATCCACTATCTGCTGGAAAATGTGCTGCGCACGGTGCAGGATCGGGGGGGCTTTGGCAGCGTGGAGACGGAGGAGCTGGATAAGCTGGTGCAGCACTATACCCAGGTGTACGCCCAGACGAAGATAGACCGCTACAGCGAAAAGAGTGCCCGGTTCCGCTACCTGTTTGAGCGGCTGCAGAAGACCGCCTGCGCCGTGGTGCGTAATATTGCCGACGAAATGCGCCAGTCGGACTTTCAGCTGCTGTCCTTTGAGCTGAACTTCGGCGGGAAAGATGCGGACCTGTCCGCCGTCTCTGTGGAGCAGGAGGGTATCTCCCTGCGGGTGGTCGGCAAGGTGGACCGGGTGGACGGCTGGGTGAAGGACGGCAAGCTCTACCTGCGGGTGGTGGACTATAAAACCGGGAAAAAGACCTTTGACCTCAGCCAGGTACAGTATGGACTGGGGATCCAGATGCTGCTGTATCTTTTTGCCCTGGAAAAGGAGGGACAGCGATACTTCGGCATGCCGGTGGTACCGGCGGGAGTGCTGTATCTGCCGGCCAGGGACGTGATCGTGAATGAAAAGCGGGGGGCATCGGAGGAAAAGATCCGGGGGGATATACAGGCACAGCTGCGCCGCAGCGGCCTGCTGCTGCAGGACGCCCAGGTCCTGCAGGCTATGGAACACAGCGCCCTGGAAAAGCCGGTGTATCTGCCTATTGCCCTGAAAAAGGACGGCACCATAACCGACGGCGTGGCCTCGGCCTACCAGCTGGGGCGCCTGGGAAAATATACGGAGCACCTGCTGCGGCAGATCGCCGGGGAGCTGGCCCGGGGTAATGTGGACGCCGACCCGGCGCAGAGCACGCCCCAGGACTCCGCCTGCCGGACCTGCGCCTACGCCTCGGCCTGCTACTTCCGCCCCGGCGTGGGACGGGACCGCTGCCGCATAGTCAAGGGCACCCCGCCTGCCCAGGTGTGGGAGAACATTGAAAGAAAACTGGGAGAGGAGGCGCACCATGATCGATAAGAATCTGACGGATGAGCAGCGCCTGGCCGTAACGGACCAGGGCGGCAGTCTCCTGGTTTCGGCGGCAGCGGGATCCGGCAAGACCAAGGTGCTGGTGGAGCGCCTTTTCCGCAGGATCGAGGAAGAAAAATGCAGCGTGGACGACTTCCTTATCATCATCTATACCCGCGCTGCCGCTGCCGAGCTGCGGGGAAAGATCGCCAAGGAGCTTTCCCGGCGGGTGGCGGAGCAGCCGGAGAATGAGCATCTGCGCCGCCAGCTGTTCCGGGTCTACCAGGCGGATATTAAGACGGTGGATGCCTTTTGCGGGAGCCTTTTACGCCAGAACACCCATCTGCTGCAGCCTATAAAGGGGCATAGCCTTACACCGGATTACCGGCTGCTGGACGAGCAGGAGGGGGCGGTTTTGCGCCAGCGGGTCCTCAGCCGGGTGATGGACCGCTTTTACGAGGCTCTGGAGCAGGGGGACGGAAACGCTGAGCTTTTGGCCCAGACCCTGGGCGCAGGCCGGGACGACAGCCGCCTGACGGACCTGGTGCTGGAGCTGTACGATAAGCTGCAGAGCCAGGCGCATCCGCTGACCTGGCTGCAGGAGACCCGGAAATTCTGGCAGGCTGTGCCGGAGGATCTGGAGGACACGCCTTTTGGCGAGATCCTGCTGACGGACCTTTCCCGATGGGCGGACTTCTGGAGCGGGCGGCTGACCCGCGCGGTGGAGGAAATGGCCGCCTGCCCGGCGGTTGAAGCCGCCTACGGCCCCGGCTTTTTGGCTATGTCCCAGACCCTATTGCGGCTGCGCCAGGCTGTAAGCGGCGGCTGGGATGCCGTGGCCGCGGTGGACCTGACCTTCCCCCGGCTGAAGCCCGTCCGGGGCCAGGAGAATGAGTACTGGAAGATGCGGATGCAGAAGCTGAAGGAGCGCTTTCAGAAGGAATTGAAGGAGACCATGGAGCCCTTCGCCGCCACCCGGGCGGAGCATCTGGAGGACCTGCGGGCCATGGCCCCGGCCATGCTGGCCCTTATTGATCTGACGGGGGATTTCACCCGGAGCCTGCAGCAGGAAAAGGTCCGGCGCAATGTGGCGGATTTTTCCGACCAGGAGCATTACGCTGTGGACCTGCTGACCGATACCGCCGGGGAGCCTACCGAGCTGGCCCGGCAGATCGCCCAGGAATATGTGGAGATCATGGTGGACGAATACCAGGACACCAACCAGGTGCAGAACTGCATTTTTGACGCTGTTTCCCGTAAAGGAGAAAACCTTTTCACCGTAGGCGATGTCAAGCAAAGCATCTATCGCTTCCGCCTGGCCCAGCCGGAAATTTTCCTGGAAAAATATGAGAGCTACTGCCACGCGAGCCAGGCCCGTGCGGGCCAGGCGAGAAAGATATTGCTCACCCGGAATTTCCGGTCCCGGCCGGAGGTGCTGGAGGCGACCAACTTCATTTTCCGCAATATTCTCTCCCGGCAGATGGGAGAGATGGAGTACGGTCCGGCGGAGCAGCTGAACGCAGGGGCCACATACTATACCCCGGCGCCGGACCGGGAGACGGAGCTACACCTGGTGAACGTGGAAAACACCGAGGACGAGAGCTTCGACCGCGTACAGGTGGAGGCGGCGTTCGTGGCCGAAAAGATCCGGCGTCTTTTGGACGAGGGCTTTCCCGTCCAGGGGGAGGGCGGCGCCCTGCGCCCGGTGCAGCCGGAGGACATCGTGATATTGATGCGCTCTCCGGGCAGCCGCATGGCGCAGTTCGGGGCGGCCCTGAGCCGCTGCGGCATCGCCTATTCCGGCGGGGAGCGGGAGTCATTTTTTGAGACCGTCGAAATTTCCACGGTGTACTCCCTGCTGCAGATCATCGATAATCCCAGGCAAGATGTGCCTCTTATCGCAGTGCTGCGCTCGCCGCTGTTCGGGTTTACCCCGGACCAGCTGTCCCAGATCCGGGGCAGCGGAGAGGGAAGCTTTTATGAGGCCTGCCGGGCCTGTACGCAGGAGCCGGTACAGGCGTTTTTGCGCCAGCTGGACGATCTGCGGAGCCTGGCTGCGGAGCTGCCGGCGGATCAGCTTCTCTGGCAGATGTACGACCGGCTCCACATCCCCGGCGTATTCGGCGCCATGGATAACGGCCAGCTGCACCGCAGCCGGTTGCTGAACCTGTGCCGCTATGCGAAAAATCTGGCGGCGATAGGCAGGATCACCGTATTTGAGCTGACGGACTACCTGCGCAGTCTTATGGCCCGGGGTAAGGAGCCCCAGATCGCCTCGGAGCAGAGCGCCGGTGGCGTGCGCATCATGAGCATCCACAGCTCCAAGGGCCTGGAGTTCCCGGTGGTGATCCTGTGCGACCTGAACCGAAAATTCAATACCGACGACACGAAGCGGCCCGTCCTGGTCCACTCCCGCCTGGGGCTGGGCACGGAGCGGGTGGACCCGGCGCGCCATGTGCGCTACCCCACGGTGTCTAAAACGGCCCTGGCTCTGGAAATGGAAAAGGAAATGCTGTCGGAGGAGATGCGGCTTTTGTATGTGGCCATGACCCGGGCCCAGGAGAAGCTGATCTTGGTGGACTGCGTGAAAAACGCCCGGGCCCAGGTGGAGAAGCTGGCGACGCTGGCGGACCTGCCCGTTCCGCCCCAGGTGGTGCGGGGGGCGGCCAATATGGGGCAGTGGGTGCTCCAGGCGCTGCTGTGCACTACCCAGGCCGGCGCGATACACACCTGGGCCGGCGTGCAGCCGGAGCTGCGGCAGGACGCGCCGGGCTGGCGGGTGTATCTCCACGAGAATCCGAAGTTTACCTCCTATATAGAGGAAGAAATGCTGCGTGCAGACACGCAGCCGCCCTTTTTCCCGGAGCTGCTGGAGCAGCGGTATGAGTATAGGGAGGCGTCCCGGGTGCCGTCCAAGGTCACGGCCACCCAGCTGAAGGGACGGGAGCTGGACCAGCAGATCGCCGAGGGTACGGGCCAGCATGGGGCCGTACAGGGCGATTTTCCCGCGCCGAAGTTTTTGCAGCAGCGACAGGGCCTGACCCCGGCGGAGCGGGGCACGGCCATGCACCTGGTGATGCAGTACCTGCCCCTTGACACGCCGGCCCGGCCGGATGCGGTGGGGGAATTTGCGCGGTCTCTGGTGGAGCGGCGGCTGCTGACTCCGGAACAGGGGGAAAGTATAAACGCTATACAGATAGCCAAGTTCCTGGGATCCAGCCTGTGCGGACAGATCCGCCGGGCGGAGCGGGTATGGCGGGAGTTCCGCTTTGCCCTGCTGGTGCCCGCCGCGGTGTACGACCCCCGGGTCCGGGGGGAGGAGATGATGCTCCAGGGCGTGGCGGATGTGTGCTTCCGCACGGCAGAGGGCCTGGTGGTGGCGGATTTCAAGACGGACTATCTGCAGCCCGGAGAGGAAAAGGAACGGGCGGAGCGCTACCGGGCCCAGCTGGAGGCCTACAGCCTGGCGCTGAGCCGGGTGCTGGAGGAGCCGGTGTGCCGCCGGGTGCTGTATTTCTTCTCTACCGGGGCGGAAGTGGATGTATGATGCAAATTTTAAGGGATTTTATGAAAAAATGCTTGCATTTTAAATGCAATCGTGCTATGATGTGATTTGCCTTTGGAGTTCCAGAGGACATGTGTACCGGAAAGGGGTGAACCAGAGCAATGAAGGAAGGAATCCATCCCAATTATCAGCAGACTACTATTAAATGCGCCTGCGGTAATGTAATTGAGACAGGTTCTACGAAGAAGGATATTCGCGTAGAAGTCTGCTCTAAGTGTCACCCGTTCTTTACGGGCAGACAGAAGCTGGTGGACACCGGCGGCCGCGTGGCCAAGTTCAACAAGCGCTTCGGCCTGGACAAGTAATTTGTCAGAACACTCAGCCCTGCACCTTTCGGTGCGGGGCTTTTTCCGTTGTTGTACATCTTGGCTGCGTATGGTATAATATATAGGATAATTTTTCAAATGAGGTTACGCTATGGAACGCACACAACTGGAACAGACGAAACGGGACCTGGCGGTACTGGTGGGCCTGCGCTCCCCGGTCCTCCGGGAGGACAGCACCGACGAGGAGAGCCTGCGGGAACTGGCCGCCCTGGTGGATACCGCCGGGGGACAGGTGGTAGGCAGCATCCTCCAGAGCCGGGAAAAGCCCGACCCCCACAGCTTCATCGGCGAGGGCAAGGTGGAGGAGGTGAGGACCATGGTGGCCCAGGAGAGTGCCACGCTGGTCATCTTCGACAACGACCTGTCCCCGTCGCAAATTCGCGTGCTCACGGAGCTTTTGGGTGTGCAGGTCATTGACCGAAGCGGCCTGATCTTAGATATTTTTGCCCAGCGGGCCAAGACTAAGGAGGGCTGCCTGCAGGTGGAGCTGGCCCAGTACCAGTACCTGCTGCCCAGGCTCATCGGCATGTGGACCCACCTGGAGCGCCAGGCGGGCACCAGCGGCAAGGGCCCTATCGGCTCCAAGGGCCCGGGCGAAACGCAGCTGGAAACGGACCGCCGCCACATCCACCGGAAAATAGATAAGCTGAAGGAGGAGCTGGAGGAGGTGCGCCGGGTCCGGGGCACCCAGCGCCAGCGGCGGATGAAAAACGAGATCCCGGTGGTGGCCATCGTGGGCTACACCAACGCCGGAAAATCCACCCTTCTAAATGCCATTACCGGCGCGGACATCCCCGCCAATAACCGCCTCTTTGACACCCTGGATACCACCACCCGCCTCCTCACCGTCAGCGACACCCTGGATGTGGTCATATCCGACACGGTGGGCTTTATCCGCAAGCTGCCCCACCAGCTGGTGGAGGCGTTCAAGGCCACTTTGGAGGAGCTGGAGTACGCAGACCTGCTGCTCCATGTCATTGATCTGTCCAACCCTCAGTGGGTCCAGCAGGCCCAGGTGGTGGATAATTTGATCCGGGAGCTAAAAGCGGATCATATTCCCTGTCTGCGGGTGTATAACAAGTGCGACCTGGCCTTTTCCGGCGCTCTGCCCCGGGAGGAGGACAGCGTGTATATCTCCGCCAGGACCGGCGAGGGCATAGACCGGCTTCTCCAGGCGGTGGACAAAAAGCTGGATAAGGGCACCCGCCGGGTGACGATCCACCTACCCTATGACAAGGCGGGGATGCTAGACGGCCTGTACCGGGAGGCCAAGGTGGAGTCCGTGGAATATGAGCAGACCATCACCGTGGTGGCGGTCTGCACGCCCAAGGTCCTGGGCCAGATGAAGCCCTATATTGAGGGCTGGCAGGAGGAAAAGGAGGACTGGGAGTGATGCAGAGGATCCCCTTTTCCGCTGCTGAAAGCGAGTTTACAGAAAAGCGCTCCCGGTTTATCGGCCAGGTCTGGCCCGTCTCCTCCGAGGAGGAGGCCCAGGAGCGCATCCGCGCCGCCAAAAAGAAGTATCATGACGCCCGGCACAACTGCTGGTGCTATATCCTGGGAGATAACATCCTCCGCTACAGCGATGACGGCGAGCCTCAGGGCACGGCGGGCCAGCCCATGCTCAACGTGTTTCAGCGGGAGGGCGTGGGCAATGTGTGCTGCGTGGTCACCCGGTATTTCGGGGGGATTCTGCTGGGGGCCGGAGGCCTGACCCGGGCCTATGGCAAGGCCGCCCGGGACGCTCTGGCCGCCGCGGGAGTTTCGACCTTGCGCCTGTGGAGCCGGGGGCGGCTTCACTGCGACTACAGCCTTTTGGAGCGTATAAAGCTGGACATCGCCGCGCTTAGCGGCCTGGTGGACAGCATTGATTACGGCGCGGATGTTACCATCACGGTCTCTATGCCGGAGGGGGGCTTTGAGGGGCTGCAGCAGCGGCTTACGGAGCTGTCCGCCGGGGCTATCACCCTGGAATCTCTGGGGCAGGGGCTTCGGCCCGGCCCACGGGAGGATATATAATGGGAACAGGACAGCGTGCCAGTTTTTTTCCTTGACATACGCTGAATATTTGTTATAATAATTCGGGCTTATTGAGAAAAAGGAAACATAAACAATACTTATACCAGGTATCGCGGGACGTAATGCCGCGGCCGGTATATGCAGGAGGAACGGATATGAATTACGATGTTATCATTATTGGCGCGGGCCCCGGCGGAATTTTTGCCGCCTACGAGCTGACGGAGCGGGATCCGGCTCTGCGCATTGCGGTCATTGAGGCGGGCCATAGCCTGGAAAAGCGTCACTGCCCTATCGACGGCGACAAGGTGAAGACCTGCATCAAGTGCAAGAGCTGCTCCATCATGAGCGGTTTCGGCGGTGCAGGCGCCTTTTCCGACGGCAAGTACAACATCACCAACGACTTCGGAGGCACCCTTCATGAGCACATCGGCAAGGAAAAGGCTCTGGAGCTGATGCGCTATGTGGACAGCATCAATATGCGCTACGGCGGCCAGGGCACAAAGCTCTATTCCACCGCCGGGACGCAGTTTAAGAAGCTCTGCATCCAGCATAAGCTGAACCTGCTGGACGCCTCCGTCCGCCACCTGGGCACCGACATCAATTTCGTGGTCCTGCAGAACCTCTATGACCACCTGAAGGACAAGGTGACCTTCTACTTTGATACCCCCGTGGAGCACCTTGCGGCTCTGCCGGAGGGCGGCTACCGGGTGATCTCCGCCGCCGGGGAGATGGACTGCGACCGGTGCATCGTCTCCGTGGGCCGCAGCGGCAGCAAGTGGATGCAGGCCGTTTGCAAGAAAATGCAAATCCCCACCAAGAGCAACCGCGTGGACCTGGGTGTTCGGGTGGAGCTTCCGGCCGTTGTGTTCTCCGACCTCACCGACGAGCTCTATGAGAGCAAGATCGTCTACCGCACGGAGAAGTTTGAGGACAATGTCCGCACCTTCTGCATGAACCCCAACGGCATCGTGGTCAATGAAAATACCAACGGCATCGTAACCGTAAACGGCCACAGCTATGAAGACAGCGCCATGAAGACCGAGAATACCAACTTCGCCCTGCTGGTGGCGAAGCATTTCTCCGAGCCCTTTGAAGACAGCAACGGCTACGGCGAGAGCATCGCCCGCCTGTCGAATATGCTGGGCGGCGGTGTGATCGTCCAGCGCTTCGGTGACCTGGTCCGGGGCCGCCGCAGCAACCAAAAGCGCATTGACGAGGGCCTGGTGACCCCCACCCTCAAGGCAACCCCGGGGGATTTGAGTCTGGTGCTGCCTAAGCGCCTGCTGGACGGCATCATTGAGATGGTTTACGCCTTGGATAAGATCGCCCCCGGCACCGCCAACGATGATACCCTCCTCTACGGCGTCGAGGTGAAGTTCTATAACATGGAGGTGGCCGTAGACGAGAATCTGGAGAGCTGCTGCAAGGGCCTGTATGTCATCGGCGACGGCAGCGGCATCACCCACTCCCTGTCCCATGCCTCTGCCAGCGGCGTGTATGTGGCCCGCCACCTGACGGAAAACCGGTAAAGATCTGTAAAAAAGGAAAAGCAATACTTGCAAAAAAATAAAAGAAAAGAGGAAAAGCTATGGCAGTATTGGAAGGTTTGGAGCCTCGTGGGGTACTTCATTGGTTTGAGGAGCTGTGCCGTATTCCCCACGGCAGCGGCAACACACAGGCCATCAGCGATTATCTGGTGCAGTTTGGCCGCGATCGGGGCCTTGCGGTGCAGCAGGACGCGCTGGGGAATGTGATCCTCTGCAAGCCTGGCACCCCGGGCTATGAGAACGCCCCCGCCGTGATGCTCCAGGGACACATGGACATGGTCTGCGAAATGGCTCCGGGCTGCACCAAGGATATGGCCCGTGAGGGTTTGGATCTGGTGGTGGACGGGGATGTGATCTACGCCGAGGGCACCACCCTGGGCGCAGACGACGGCATCGCCGTGGCTATGGGCCTGGCTCTGCTGGATAGCCACGATATTCCCCACCCGCCCCTGGAGGTGGTGTTCACGGTGGACGAGGAGGTCGGGATGAAGGGTGCCACCGGCATCGACCTGTCGGGCCTTAAGAGCCGCCTGCTTTTGAACCTGGACTCCGAGACGGAGGGTGAGATCACCGCCGGATGCGCCGGTGCTGCCAGGGTCGATATTGCGGTGCCCGTAAAGCGGGATGCCTTCCCGGGAGAAACGGTGGAAATCACCGTCTCCGGCCTTTTGGGCGGCCATTCCGGCGCTGCCATCGACCGGGGCCGGGCCAACGCCATGGTGCTGCTGGGCCGGATTCTGTACGCATTTTTGCAGGAGAACAGCGGCCGTCTGGTCACGCTCTCCGGCGGCGGTAAGGATAACGCCATTCCCGTCGCTGCCAGCGCTGTTTTGACCGTGGCGGATGTGGAAAAGACAACGGTTATCTGCCAAAAGATGGAGAAGATCTTCCGCAGAGAGTTTGCCGTGGCCGACAGTGATATTACCGTCGCCGTGGCACCCTGCCGGAGTGATGTTCTGCCCATGGACGCTGACTCCACCCACCGGGTCCTGGCCCTGCTGCAGTGCGCTCCCAACGGTGTGCTGGAGCGGAGCAGGGAGGTAGAGGGCCTGGTCCAGACCTCTCTGAACCTGGGTATTCTCGCCACGGCGGAGGCGGATTCCGTGGTGGCCACCTTCTGCGTGCGCAGCAATATGAACACGCAGAAGGAGATGCTTCTGCAGAAGCTGGAGCTGCTGTGTGACCTGCTGGGCGGCAAGATGTCTGTCAGCGGCAGCTACCCGGCCTGGGAGTTCCGGGAGGATTCTCCTCTGCGCTCTCTGATCGTAGAGGTGTTCACGGAGCAGTACGGCCACGCCCCCAAGATAGAGGTACTGCACGGCGGTGTGGAGTGCGGTATGCTGGCCGATAAGCTCCCCGGCCTGGACGCTGTATCCATGGGCCCGGAGGTGAACCAGATCCATACGCCTCGGGAGCGGATGTATATTTCCTCCGTCCAGCGCACCTGGAACCTGGTCCTTGAGACCCTCCGCCGTCTGCGGTGAGAAATTGCAAGATCATACCGAGAGCCGAGTGCGGAAAGCGCTCGGCTTTTTTCCTGCCCGGCGCACCGGGCGGATAGGGCCGTGACCCGCAGACCCTTACAACCTGTGACGGAAATTATTGACAAAAATTAGGCAATCCGACAAAGTGACATTATTTTCACAAAGACACTTTTTTTTGCTGATTTGCGGTGCTATAATGTAAAAAAGGTGTGATGAGGACACATCAAAGACATGGAGGAGGAACAAAGCAATGGATTACATGGAAATGTACCGGCAAAAGCTGACCACGGCGGACGAAGCGGTGAAGGTCATCAAGTCCGGCGATTGGGTGGACTACGGATTCTGCGCCATTCATCCCCGGGTGCTGGACGAGGCCCTGGCCCGGCGGGCACCGGAGCTGGAGGATGTAAAGGTCCGGGGCGGCATCAGCCTGTGGAAGCCGGCCATTTTTGACATTGAAGACCCGGTCCATCATATTATTTTCAATTCCCACCACATGAGCGCGGTGGAGCGCCACCACATTGCCAGCGGCGCAGGCTTCCATGAGCCTATGCGCTATTCTGAGCTGCCCCGGTACTATACCGACCATATCACCCCTCCGGATGTGGCCATGTTCCAGGTGACGCCTATGGATAAGCACGGCTACTTTAACTTCGGCCTCTCCGCGTCCCATCTGCGGGCGGTCATCGAGAAGTCCAAGGTGGTCATTGTGGAGGTCAACCGGAATATGCCCCGGTGCCTGGGCGGCTTTGACAACTGCATCCATATCTCCGAGGTGGACATGATCGTGGAGGGGCGCAACGATCCCATGGGCATCCAGCCCTCCAACCCTGCCACCGACGTGGATAAGGCCGTGGCCAAGCTCATTGTGGAGCAGATCCCCAATGGCGCCTGCCTACAGCTGGGCATCGGCGGCATGCCCAACACCGTGGGCGCCATGCTGTGCGAGTCCGACCTGAAGGACCTGGGCGTACATACGGAGATGTATGTGGATGCCTACGTGGACCTGGCTCTGGCGGGCAAGGTCACGGGTATGCGCAAGAATCTGGACCGGGGCCGCCAGGTCTATGCCTTCGCCGCCGGTACCCAGAAGCTCTATGATTACCTGGATGATAACCCCGCCTGTATGGCGGCGCCCATCAGCTATACCAACGACATCCGTACCGTGGCGCAGCTGGATAATTTTATTTCCATCAACAACGCCGTGGATGTGGACCTGTACGGCCAGGTGAACGGCGAGACTGCGGGTACCAAGCAGATCTCCGGCGCCGGCGGCCAGCAGGACTTCGTCCTGGGTGCGTACCTTTCCAAGGGCGGCAAGAGCTTTATATGCCTGTCTTCCACCCACGAAAATAAGGATGGCACCCGCTCCTCCCGCATCCGGCCCACCCTCCAGCCCGGCTCCGTGGTCACGGACACAAGAGTGAACACCATGTATGTGGTCACGGAATACGGCTGCGTGTGCCTCAAGGGCCTCAGCGTCTGGGAGCGGGCGGAAAAGCTCATCTCCATTGCCCATCCCGACTTCCGGGAGGAGCTGATCCGGGAGGCCGAAAAGCAGAAGATATGGTATCCTCACAACAGAAGATAATTTTTTCCGCACAGGAACTGTGCGCAGGCTCCCGATTTTGGTCGGGAGCCTTTTATTGCAAAAGCGGGGCTGTTGTGGTACACTGGCGGTGAAGTTTGATGAAGTTTCGGTGTGCCAAAGGTGCACTTTCCGCTTATTATGCAGTGAAAAAACAGGAGGCATTTTTATGGGGAAATTATGGGATAAAATTCGGGGCCTGCGGAAGCCGTCCAGGCCGTTCTGCACGGCGGTGGTGGTGGCGGCGGGCCAGTCCCTGCGGATGGGAAAGGACAAGCTGCTGCTGCCCCTGGGAGCGGGAACGGTACTGGAGCACACCCTCCGGGCGGTGGACGCATCGGAGCGGACGGATGAGATCATCCTGGTGACCCGGGAGGACCTGCTGGTGCCTCTGGCGGACCTTTGCAAAAAGTGCGCCCTTCAAAAGCCTGTGAAGGTGGTGCGGGGCGGTGCGTCCCGGCCGGAATCCGTGCTGGCTGGGGCCCTGGAGGCAGACCCCCGGGCGGAGCTTATCGCCGTGCATGACGGAGCCCGGCCCCTTATTACCCCGGCGCTGTTTGACGCGGTGGTGGAGAGCGCCCAGGCAACGGGTGCCTCGGCCCCGGCGGTGCCGGTGAAGGACACCATCAAGATAGCCGATGAAAACG
>CAKTZK010000033.1 GCA_934635515.1 uncultured Oscillospiraceae bacterium | reverse complement strand
TCGCGGAGTAGAGCAGTTGGTAGCTCGTCGGGCTCATAACCCGGAGGTCGGAGGTTCAAGTCCTCCCTCCGCAACCAACAAAACCACCGTTTTCTAAGTGAAAACGGTGGTTTTTCTTTGCCTGTTTTGGGGGCTATGCTGTTGCTTTACAAAAACGCGCTGGATATGGGCGGGGCTATTCTGCCGGGGGCGTTATCCTCTGCCTAAAATGGCGTCCAGGTCCTGCTCCGGGGCGGTGATGGGGTGCAGACCGTAGGTGTCTACCAGCACCTTGACGACCGTTTCCGAGAGGAAGGCGGGCATGGTGGGGCCCAGGTACATGTTTTTGATGCCCAGGGAGAGCAGGGTCAGCAGGATGCACACGGCCTTCTGCTCGTACCAGGACAGCACCAGAGTCAGCGGCAGGTCATTGACGGTGCAGCCAAAGGCCTCCGCCAGGGCCAGGGCCACTCGGATGGCGCTGTAGGCATCGTTGCACTGGCCCATGTCCAGGATCCGGGGCAGGCCGCCGATCTGGCCCAGGTCCAGGTCGTTGAAGCGGTACTTGCCGCAGGCCAGGGTCAGGATCAGACTGTCCAGGGGCGCCTGCTTGACGAATTCCGTGTAATAATTCCGGCCGGGGTGGGCCCCGTCGCAGCCGCCTACCAGGAAGATGTGCTTCACGGCACCGGACCGGATGGCCTCGACGAGCTGCGGGGCCTGGGAGAGCACGGCGCTGTGGGCAAAGCCGGTGGTAAGGATATGGCCGCCGTTGATGCCGCTCATGCTGTGGTCATGGGTGTAGCCGCCCAGGTCCAGGGCCTGGCGGATCAGGGGCGAGAAGTCCTTGCGGTTGTTCTCATCGCCGCTGATGTGACGCAGCCCCTCGTAGCCCACCACGGAGGTGGTATAGACCCGGTCTGCGTAGCTGGGCCGGGGCGGCATGAGGCAGTTGGTGGTAAACAGCACCGGGGCGGGGATATTTTCAAACTCCTTTTGCTGGCTCTGCCAGGCGGTGCCGAAATTCCCGGCCAGGTGGGGGTACTTCTTCAGCCCCGGATAACCGTGGGCCGGGAGCATCTCGCAGTGGGTATAAATATTTATGCCCGTTCCGGCGGTCTGCTCCAGCAGCTGGTGCAGGTCCTCCAGATCGTGGCCGGACACCACGATGAAGGGACCTTTTTTGATGTCGGTGGGCACCTTTGCGGGCACGGGGTCGCCGAAGGCGGCGGTGTTGGCGGCATCCAGCAGGGCCATACACTTAAAATTCACCTGGCCGAACGCCATGATGAGGGAGAGCCACTGCTCCACGGTATGCTCGCGGTTTAATGCGCACAGGCCCGTGTAGAACCAGTCGGTGACCGCCGGGTCTTCCCGGCCCAGATTCAGACTGTGGTGGGCGTAGGCCGCCATACCCTTCATGCCGAACAGCAGGGTGGAGCGGAGGGAGACGATGTCCGTGTCCCCCTTCCACAGGGAGATCAGCTCCCCGTCCCAGCCGCCCAGCTCCTGAATCTGGGCGGTCACCCGGTGGGTGAAGCGGCGGATGGCGGCGTTATCAAAGTTTACGTTGGTGAGAGTGGTGAATAAGCCGTCTATCAGCAGACGGCTGGCCTCCCGAGGGCGGCGGCCGCTTTTTTCCGCCACCAGCGCCAGGCGCATCAGCGCATAGATCAGCTCATCCTGCAGCGCGGCGGTTTCCGGCTGCTTGCCGCAAACGCCCGTGCGGACGCAGCCGGAGCCTCCGGCGGTCTGCTGGCACTGAAAACAAAACATTTCTGACATAAAACCTGATCCTCCCATTTTGTGTAATCGGACTGTGCCCTTAGTATGCCCGGGCGAGAGTGGGATTATGTTCCGAAACAGAGAGGGTTTTGCCCTTGTCATTCGGGCGGGGATTTGCTATACTGCAGGCAGCACTTTAAACGAGGAGAAACGAAATATGCTGCGCATCATTATGGCTTTTGCGCCTCTGGTATTTCTCATCATCTACGCCCTGAAGACCCGGAAAATGGCGGAGTCCATGGTCCTGTCTACGCTGCTGGCTATGGTGCTGCTCTACCGGCAGCACTTCCTTACGGGGACCATCGATGCCCTGTACGGCACGCTGGGCAACTCGTCCTTTCAGTTCGTGCTGTGCATTATCATGGGGTTTGGCGGCATGATCACGCTGTTTCAGGAGTCCGGCGCCCTGATGGGCTTCCGGGACCTGCTGCTGAAGATCGCCTCCGGGCCGAAACGGACCATGGTACTGGCGTGGATCATGTCCTGCGTGATGTTTGCCGACGAATACCTCAACGCCCTGACGGTGACCTTCTCCATGCGGGAGATCACGGACAAAAACCGGATCCCCCGGGAGCATCTGGCCCTGCAGGCGAACATCATGGCCTGCTGCCTGTGCATGACGGTACCCTTTTCCAGCTGGACGGCCTTCAGCGTGGGGTTGGTGTCGGAATACGGGCTGGACTTCGGCGACTACCTGCGGGCTATCCCGTTTATGATCTATCCCCTGTGCATGATGCTGCTGTGCCTGCTGCTGGCCTTGGGGCTGTTTCCCAAGGTGGGGGTGCTGAAGAAAAGCTATCAGCGGGTGCAGGGCGGCGGCCCCACGGCGGAAAAGAATGAAAAGGCGGAAAAACTGGTGGATATTGCCGAGGTGGACGAGAGCAAGAGCTCCTCTGCCTGGAACGCCATTATTCCCCTGGCCGTGCTGGTAGGCGGCACCATCGCCTTTAACAACGACCTGGTGCATGGCGTGCTGCTGGCCCTTATTGCCCAATTTTTGCTGTATACCATTCAGCGGAACATGACGGTGGGGCAGTTTTTCGAGAATTTCTTCGCCGGGGCCAAGGGGATGACCTCCCTGACCATTGTGGTATGCTTCGGCTTTATGCTCAGCGAGGCCAACCGGGAGCTGGGCCTGTTTGACATCCTTATCAACGGTATCGGCTCCGCGGTGCCGGGTTTCCTGATCCCGCCGCTGGCGTTTTTGCTGGTGGGGCTGACGGTGTTCGCCGTGGGCGGCTGCTGGGTGGTGATGACCATTGCCATCCCGGTATTTGTGCCGCTGGCGCTGAGCATGGGCGTATCGGGGCCGGTGATCATCGCCGCAGTCATGAGCGGCATCGCCCTGGGCTACAGCACCTGCTTCTATGCCGACGCGGTATTTATGACCACCGCCGGGACGGGGGTGTCCAACATCACCGTCATCAAGTCCACCCTGCCCTACGCTGTGGGGGTGAGTGTGGTCACCATCATCGGGTTTACGCTGTGCGGCCTGGTGTAACAAGAAAAAGGCATCGCATGTGACTACATGCGATGCCTTTTTTATTTGCCGATGTATCAGCCTATGAGGCCGATGATGAAAATGGCCAGGATCATGATCGGCAGCACGATCATGAACAGCCAGCGCATCCAGCCGGCCACCTTCAGGCCCTTGCCGGCATTGGCCTCGGCCTGGTAGTTCTTAAAGCCCCAGCCCCAGCGGGTCACGCAGAAGAGCAGGTACACCAGGGAGCCCAGGGGCAGCAGGATGCTGCTGACCAGGAAATCCTCGCTGTCCAGCACGTCCCGGCCGCCGATGGGGTGGAAGCCGCTGAGCACGTTATAGCCCAGCACGCAGGGGATGCTGGCAAGGAGGACCAGGAGGCCGTTGATAAGGGCGGCCTTCTTGCGGCTCCAGCCGAACAGGTCCATGCAGGAGGACATGATGTTCTCGATAACGGCGATGACCGTAGAGAAGGAGGCGAAGGTCATGAACAGGAAGAACAGCGCGCCCCATACCCGGCCGCCGGCCATGTTGGTGAATACGCTGGGCAGGGTGATGAAGATCAGGCTGGGACCGGAGGTCACCTCCACGCCGTAGCTGAAGCAGGCGGGGAAGATGATAAGGCCCGCCATAATGGCCACAAAGGTGTCCAGACCGCAGATACGGGCGCCCTCGCTGAGGAGGGTATGGTCCTTGCTCATGTAGCTGCCGAAGATCTCCATGGCGGCAATGCCCAGGCTCAGGGTGAAGAAGGCCTGATTCATGGCCGCGGCAATGACATTGCCCAGGCCCACGGCCTTCACATTATCCACATTGGGCACCAGATAGAAGCGGATGCCCTCACCGGCGCCGGAGAGGGTGAAGCTGTGAATGGCCAGCACCAGGATCAGCACCAGCAGGGCGCTCATCATCACCTTGCTGACCCGCTCCAGGCCCTTCTGCACGCCGATGCTGCAGATCAGCACGCCGGCGATCACCGTGATGGCCATCCACAGGCCCATTTCGACGGGGTTTGCCAGCATGTCGGAAAACACCTGGCCGCTGGCCTCGGCGCTCATGCCGGGGGTAAAGACACCGGCTGCGAATTTCACGAAATAGTTCAGCATCCAGCCGGAGACGGTGGTGTAGTACATCATCAGCAGATAGCAGCCGATGATGGCAAACCAGCCGTGGATATGCCACTTGCTGCCGGGCTTTTCCAGGGCCTTATAGGCCAGCACCGCGCTCTTGCGGCTGGCGCGTCCTACAGCCAGCTCCATGGTCAGCACCGGCAGGCCCAGCACCACCAGCATGATAAGGTAGATCAGCACGAACAGGCCGCCGCCGTTCTGCCCCACCACAAAGGGGAAGCGCCACACGTTGCCGATGCCGATGGCGCAGCCGGCGCTTACCAGCAGGAAGCCGAGCCTTGACTTAAATGATTCTCTCTCCACAATGATCCTCCTGTTTTTCGGCAGAGAGTCGTATCTGCCGAAATAGTATAATATCTGTATCATAAGGGACGAGGGTTTTTCTTGTCAAGCGCAGACTGCGGCAAAAATGGGGCGGAGGAGGGATGGTTTCCGGGCGAAATACTGCGGATCTGCAGAAAAAACGGAAAATATACGGGAAATACGGGAGAAAAAGTTAAAAATATAGCCTTTAATTATTTTTTGCCCCGGAAGGGAAAACAGGGGCTACACAAGAAAAGGGAATTGTGCTATAGTATATTCTGTATCGGAATCGAAATATCGGGAGGTGAGGCCATGAAACGAGTAACACGAAAAATCCTGCTTTTGCCGGTGTGCCTGGTGCTGGTGCTGGCCCTGGGGGGCTGCTCACTGGAGACTTCGGTGGAGAATCTGTTTACTCTGCCGGAGGTGCCGGTGGAGTACACGGGCTTGGCCAACACCCTCAACGCGTACCTGAAAAACGGATATGAATACACGGCGCCCACCGGGGGCACGAATCTGCAGTCCCTGCAGATGATCGACCTGGACGGCGACGGGCACAAGGAGGCGGTGGCCTTCTTCCGCTGCTCTGCGGACGAAAACCCGCTGAAGATCCTTATTTTCCGGGCGGAGGGAGAGGCCTTCGCCCTGCAGTGCACCATTGAGTCCGGCGGCACGTCCATTGACTCCGTTTCCTTCCGGGATTTTGACGGGGACGGGAAGCTGGAGGTGGCTGTGGGCTGGCGTATCAGCGCGGAGGTGCAGACCGTGGCGGTATACCGGCTGCGGGGCAGCAGCGCCGAGACGCTGATGCAAAACGGCTACAGCCGCTTTATCGTGGACGATCTGGACAGCGACGGCCTGTTTGACCTGCTGCTGTTCCGGACGGATGCCGACGGCAGCACCCTGGCGGAGCATTTCCGCTGGACAGAGGGCGAGCTGCGCAGCCGGGGCGAGTGCCGACTCAGCTGCACGGCGGCGGAACTGAACAGGGGGAGCATCGTATGCGGCAAGCTGGACAGCCAGAACAACGCCGCCTTTGTCACCGGTGTGGACGAGGGAAACCAGGCCATGACGGACATTTTGGTGAGCCGGGACGGAGAGCTGAAAAACGTGGCGCTGAGCCGCACCACTGGCGCTTCAGAGGTGCGATACTCCTTTTGCCAGCTGCGGCCCCAGGATATCAACAACGACGGGATCATTGAGATCCCCTATCCGGCGGACAGCACCGTCCGCTCTGCCGGGCGGGTGTTTTCCTGGTACCGGTTCAATGGCCGGGGCGACAGTATATGGGTCATGGACACCTATCACAACCTGTCGGACGGCTGGTATCTGGCCCTGAATGAGGACTGGCACGGCTGCCTGCGGGGAACCAGCCTGACCAACACCGAAAAGGGGACCTGCGTGACCCTGCAGGTAAACGGCGAAACGGTGCTGTATCTTTACAGCTTCAGCGGAGAGGACCGGGAGCGGGATGCCCGCAGCGACGGGCGCACCCTGCTGATGCAGCGGACCAATGTGGCCTACGCCATGCGCATTACGGAAGAGGGCGAGGCTATCGGCGTGAGCAACGAGTGGGTCAACAGCCATTTCTATTTGATCTCGACGGCGTGGACCGACGGAAACTGAGAGGAGAGGGACAGGCAATGAAAAAGGTACTGGTTTTGGAGGATGAGAGCAGCATCCGCAGCTTCATCGTTATCAATTTGCGCCGGGCCGGCTACGACGTTATCGAGGCCGAGAGCGGCGAGGAGGCCCTGGAAAAGCTGCAGCAGAACCCGGATACCCGGGTGGCGCTGCTGGACATCATGCTGCCGGGCATCGACGGATTTGAGGTGTGCCGCCGGATAAGGGCCACGAATCTGCGCATCGGCATCATCATGCTCACGGCCCGGTCCCAGGAGATGGACAAGGTCACGGGGCTGATGACCGGGGCCGACGACTACGTGACAAAGCCCTTTTCTCCGGCGGAGCTGACGGCCCGGGTGGACGCCCTCATGCGCCGGTCCGGCGTGACGGAGGAGATGTCGGGCCAGCTGAGCCAGCCGCCCTTTGTGCTCAACACCCGCAACCGCACCCTGGAAAAGGACGGGCGGCGCATCAAGCTGACCCAGATGGAATACGCCATCATGAAGATGTTTATGGAAAACCCGGGGAAGGCTCTGTCCCGGGAGGAGATACTGGACCTGGTGTGGGGAAGGGATTATTTCGGAGAGCTGAAGATCGTGGACGTGAACATCCGCCGGCTGCGGCTGAAGATCGAGGACAACGCCACCAATCCCACCTACATCACCACGGTCTGGGGCTACGGCTATAAGTGGGACGCATGATGCAGGAGAAAAACGGAGAAAACCGGAGCGCGGTACCCGGCCGCAAGCGGCGCATGATGGGCATGCGCCGGCGGTGGATCATCACAAGCGTGTTTCCGGTGATCGTTATTTTGCTGCTGATCGCGGCGCTGACATCGGTGACCCTGGTGGCCAACTACTACAGCAGCGCCCGCTCGGCCCTGGAAAACAAGGCCCGCTCCAGCGCCAGCTACTTTAACACCTACGTGATGGTCAGCTACAGCGAGTACTACCGCAACGCGGTGCTGTACGCCGGGAATTTTGACCAGGCGGACACCATTGAGCTGCAATTTCTGGACCGGAACGGACGCATTGAGATCTCCAGCCGGGGCCAGACGGTGGGCATTACACCGGAGACCGGGGAGGTGCGCCGGGTCCTGGAGACCGGAAAGATGGACTCCTTTTCCGGGGAGGATCCGCTTACGGGGGAAAACATCCTGGCGGTGTCCGCGCCGCTGGAGTTTGACGGCAGCGTGGTGGGCGCCGTGCGCCTGGTCACCTCCACCAGAGAGCTTGATAAGCAGGTGGCGCTGCTGAGCCTGGCCATTATGGGCTTTGCCGCGGCCATCAGCGTTGTGGTGCTGATGGTAAACCTGGTGTTCATGCGCAGGATCGCCGTGCCGGTGGCGGAGGTCACGGAGGCGGCCAAGCGTATATCCGACGGCAGCTACGGCATACAGATCCCCAACAAATTTGACGACGAAATGGGCCAGCTGGTGGACAACATCAACCAGATGTCCCTGCAGATCAGCCAGAGCGAAAAGATGCAGACGGAGTTTATCTCCTCCGTATCCCATGAGCTGCGCACCCCCCTTACGGCCATCAACGGCTGGGGCGAGACGCTGCTGGCCGACGACAGCGGCGACACCGAGCAGCTGCGCCGGGGCGTGCGGATCATTCTGCGGGAGTCCCGCAGGCTCACTAACATGGTGGAGGAGCTGCTGGAGTTTTCCAAGATCGAGGATGGCCGCTTCACCCTGCGGGTGGAGCAGATGGACCTGCAGGCGGAGGTGGAGGACGCTATTTACACCTACCGGGAGCTTTTCCGTCAGGACGGCATTGAGCTGGAGTATGTAAACGCCGGGCAGATGTTTGAAAAGCCCATCACCGGCGATCCGGAGCGGCTGAAGCAGGTGCTGTGCAACGTGCTGGACAATGCGGCCAAGCACGGAGGCTCCGGCAAGCGCATCACGGTATCCATGGAGCAGGACGGAGAGGACTATGTAGTGCGGGTCCGGGACTACGGGCCCGGTATCCCGGAGGCAGAGCTGCCGTATGTGAAGCAGAAATTCTATAAGGGCAGCTCCAAGGCCCGTGGAAGCGGCATAGGCCTGGCGGTGTGCGACGAGATCGGTCACCGGCACGAGGGCACCTTCGACATCGGCAACGCCGAGGGCGGGGGCTGCGTGGTGACTATTCGCCTGCCCATTTCCCAGGACGAAGAATAAAAATGGTAGAACAAACGTTGTATTTCCCTGGCGGCTGTGCTATACTGTGAGGGAAGCAGAGAGGACTTACGACACATGGCAAAACACGAGAAAAAAGAAACCTTCCGCACCTCCATCGGCGGCCAGGCCCTCATTGAGGGCATCCTGATGCGCGGTCCCGAAAAGCAGGCCATCGTGGTCCGGGCCCCGGAGGGCCTGGTGACCAAGGTGGAGGAGCTGAAGCTGGTGCGGGACAGGTATCCTGTTCTGGGCCTGCCCATTATCCGGGGCGTGGTGACCTTCCTGGACTCCATGGTCAAGGGCATCAAGGCGCTGATGTTCTCGGCGGACTATTTCCCCGACGACGAGGCTGCCCAGCCCTCGAAGTTAGATAAGTGGCTGGAGGCGCACGTCTCCGCCGAGAAGCTGCAGAGCGTGCTGGTGGGTGTGTCGCTGGTGCTGTCGCTGGGCCTTACACTGCTGTTGTTCATGCTGCTGCCCACCTTCGTGGCGGGGCTGTTCCACGCCAAAAGCGCCCTGGTCCACAACCTCATTGAGGGCGTTATCAAGATCGCCATTTTCCTGGGGTATCTGATCCTCTGCTCCAAGCAGAAGGACGTACACCGGGTGTTTCAGTATCACGGGGCCGAACACAAGACCATTTTCTGCTACGAGGCGGGTCTGCCGCTGACGGTGGAAAACGCCCGCATCCAGCCCCGGCACCATCCCCGCTGCGGCACCAGCTTTCTGTTTGTGGTGATCGTGGTGTCCATCCTGTTCTCCTCCGTGGTATTTACCCAGGTGGAGTGGCAGAATCTATGGGTCCGCGTGGGCATGCACCTGCTGCTCCTGGTGCCGGTGGTGGGCATCACATACGAGTTTAACCGCTTCGTGGGCCGCCACGACAACGCCGTCACCCGAGCCCTGTCCGCCCCGGGCATGTGGTTACAAAACTTCACCACCTTTGAGCCTGACGACTCCATGCTGGAGGTGGCCATTGAGGCCCTGAAGCTGGTCTTGCCCTCCGAGCAGGGGAAAGATGCTTGGTAAATAGTCCTGGCGAAAATTCTTCGTGAATCCCTAAATTTCCACAGAAAGTGACAACAAATAGTATTATGGCTATTACATATAACAATTTGTATATGGATATCCGCCAGCAGCTGCGCCTGGCCGGGGTCCAGGCCTCCACCCTGGAGGCCCGGGAGCTGGTGTGCTTTGCCGCCGGGAAGACCCGCCAGCAGCTTGTGCGGGACGGGCAGCTCTATGTGCCCCCGGTGGTGGAGGAGCAGGTGCGGGACCTGGTGCGGCGGCACCTGGCCGGGGAGCCGGTGGCCTACCTCATCGGCGAGTGGGAGTTTTACGGCCTGCCCCTGGACATCGACCGTCAGGTGCTCATTCCCCGCGCAGACACAGAGACTCTGGTGGACTGCGCCCTGCCCTTTCTCCGGGCGAATCCGGGCAGCCGGGTGCTGGACCTTTGTACCGGGTCCGGCTGCGTGGGCCTGGCTGTTGCCAGCCAGGTGCCGGACTGCCGGGTGACCCTGGGCGATCTGTCCGAGGGAGCCCTGCGTATCTGCCGCCAAAATATCCGCCGCAACGATCTCTCCGACCGGGTGGCCCCCCTGCAGATGAACGCCATGCAGTCCCCGCCCAGCCGTCTGGGTACCTTCGACTGCCTCCTCTGCAACCCCCCCTACATCCCCTCCGGCGACATCGCCGGCTTAGACACCTCTGTGAAGGACTACGAGCCCCGCAGCGCCCTGGACGGCGGGGAGGACGGCCTGGACTTTTACCGCGCCGTCAGCAGTCTCTGGCGGGAGGCTCTGCGCACCGGCGGAATGCTTCTTTTCGAGGTGGGCATCGGCCAGGCGGATGATGTGCTGCGTATCATGCGCTCCTTCGGCTTCGGGGATCTGGAGATCACCCCCGACCCCGCCGGCATCCCCCGGGTGGTGCAGGGTGTCCTTTACGACCAAATTTAACATTCCGTGCACCAAAATTATGCGCGCAGCAGACTGTAAACCTTTTGGCAGAAAAATCCAAAAGATTTTTCGCCAGTATTTTATAGGAGGAATGGATCATGGCAGCAAAGAAAGAGCCCACCGCCGCCGCGGTGGTGGACAAGTCCGACAAGAAAAAGGCCCTGGAGGGGGCCATGCAGCAGATCGAGCGCCTGTACGGCAAGGGCTCCATCATGCGCTACGGCGATAACGCCGAGACCAATGTAGAGGCCATTCCCACCGGCTCCCTGGCCCTGGATGTGGCCTTGGGCATCGGCGGCGTTCCCAAGGGGCGCATCATTGAAATCTACGGCCCCGAGTCCTCGGGCAAGACCACCCTGGCCCTGCACATTTTGGCCCAGGCCCAGAAGAAGGGCGGCGAGGTGGCCTTCGTGGACGCCGAGCACGCTTTGGACCCCACCTATGCCCGGGCTCTGGGCGTGAAGATCGAGGATATGCTCATTTCCCAGCCCGATACCGGCGAGCAGGCCTTGGAGATCACCGAGGCCCTGGTGCGCTCTGGCGCCATTGATGTGGTGGTGGTGGACTCCGTGGCGGCCCTGGTGCCCCGGGCGGAGATCGAGGGCGAGATGGGCGACAGCTTCGTGGGCCTCCACGCCCGGCTCATGAGCCAGGCTCTGCGCAAGCTCACCGGCGTCATCGCCAAGACCAATACCGTGGTCATTTTCATCAATCAGCTCCGGGAGAAGGTGGGTGTCATGTACGGCAATCCCGAGGTCACCACCGGCGGCCGGGCTCTGAAGTTCTATGCCTCCGTGCGCATTGATGTGCGCCGTGTGGAGACCCTCAAGGCCAATGGAGAGATGATCGGCAACCGCACCCGGGCCAAGGTGGTGAAAAACAAGGTAGCCCCTCCCTTCCGTGAGGCGGAGTTTGACATCATGTACGGCGAGGGCATCAGCCGCACAGGGGAGATTCTGGACCTGGGTGTGAAGCTGGACCTCATTCAGAAGAGCGGCTCCTGGTTCAGCCTGGGCGAGGTGCGCATGGGCCAGGGCCGGGACGCAGCCAAGCAGTATCTGGTGGACCATCCCGACCAGTGCGACGCCGTGGAGCAGGAGATCCGCAAGAATTTCCACAAGCTCATGAGCAACCAGTCCAAGGTAGCCGCCCGGGCTGCCGGCCGGGCCGTGGATGTGTCCGCCGACGATTTCGACGATGCGGATTGAGCGCGTGGAGCCGTCCAAGCATAAAAAGAACCGGATACTGGTCTTTTTAGAGGGCGGCCGGCTGCTGAAAATAACCGAAAATGAACTTCTGCACCATGACCTGCGCCCGGGCGCAGACCTCTCGGAGGAGATGGTGGAGGAGCTGCAAAAGTCCGCCCAAGCCTCCCAAATGAAGGCCCGGGGCGCCCAGCTTACCGGCAGCCGTATGCTGTCAAAGAAGCAGGTGGTGGAGCATCTCACCCGCCGGGGCGGCGACAGGGAGGCGGCGGAGGACACCGCTCTCTGGCTGGAGGAGCTGGGTGCGGTGGACGAGGCGGCCTACGGCGCCGCCATTGTCCGGCATTACAGCGCCTCCGGCTACGGTCCCGGCCGCATCCGCCAGGAGCTGAGCCACCGGGGCATCCCCCGGGACCTGTGGGAGGAGCTTCTTTCTCAAATGCCCCCGGCGGAGGAAGCGGCGGAGCGTTTTCTCCGGGCCCGCTGCCGGAATAAAACCGTGGACGAGGCGCTTCTTCGCAAGCTCTCCGCCGCCCTGCAGCGCCGGGGCTTTTCGTGGCAGGATATCCAGGCCCCCCTCCGCCGCCTGGAGTCCGAGATTCAGGAATAAAGGAAGATAAAAACTGTGATCGTATCATTTATATCCCTGGGATGTGACAAAAACCGTGTAAACACCGAGCAGATGATGGCCCTGTGCCTGCAAGCGGGCATGACGGTGCAGGAGGACTGCGCCGGCAGCGATGTGGTGGTGGTGAACACCTGCGGCTTCATCGACAGCGCCAAGCTGGAGGCCATTGAGACCATCCTCTCCGTGGCGGAGCTGAAATCGGCGGGCCAGGTGGGCAAAATTCTGGTCACCGGCTGCCTGAGCCAGCGCTACCAGGCGGAGCTTTTAGAGGAGCTGCCGGAGGTGGACGGCATCATGGGCACCGGCAGCTACGGCGACATCGTTTCCGCCGTGGAGCAGGTGGCCGCCGGGCAGAAGTTTAGCCACTTCGCCGACATCAGCGGCCCAGTGGAGGAGCTGCCCCGGGTGATCTCCACCCCCATGCACTACGCTTATCTGCGCATTGCCGAGGGGTGCAGCAACCACTGCGCCTACTGCATCATCCCGGCCTTGCGGGGCAAGTACCGCAGCCGCCGGATGGAGGACATCCTCACCGAGGCCAGGGCCCTTTCTGACAGCGGCGTAAAGGAGTGCATCGTCATCGCCCAGGACATCACCCGCTACGGCATCGACCTGTATAAAGAGAAGAAGCTGCCGGAGCTGCTGCGGGAGCTGTGCAAGCTGGACTTCCATTGGATCCGCCTGCACTACCTCTACCCCGACAGCATTACCGATGCGCTCATAGACACCATCGCATCCGAGCCGAAAATCTGCAAGTATATGGACATCCCCATCCAGCACTGCAACGACACCATCCTCCAAGCCATGCGCCGCCGGGAGACTAAAGCGGGTCTGCACCAGCTATTTACAAAGCTCCGCAGCCGTATCCCCGGCCTGGTCCTGCGCACCACCGTCATCACGGGCCTGCCCTATGAGGACGAGGCTGCCTTTGAGGAGCTGTGCGACTTTTTGCAGGAGGAGAAAATCCAGCGGGCCGGTGCCTTCCCCTATTCCCCGGAGGAGGGGACCCCGGCAGCCAAAATGCTCAACCGGGTGGATAGCGACGAGGCCCAGAGCCGTGCCGAGCTGGTGATGCAGCTGCAGAGCCAGGTGATGGACGCGTTTAACGATACCCGCCTGGGCACCACCCTGGAGGTGCTGTGCGACGGCTTTGACCCCCAGGCCATGGCCTACGCAGGCCGCAGCTATGCCGAGAGTCCCGGCATCGACGGCGTGATTTACTTTACAGCGGACCGAGATGTTCAGTCCGGCCAGTTCGTGCCCGTGCGTATTACAGGCACAATGGACGGCGATCTCACCGGCGAAGTGATAGAAACGGAGGAATAATCAATGCCCATGAATACAGCCAATAAGCTGACCCTGCTGCGGGTCTTTCTCATCCCGGTTTTCCTGGTGGTGATGTACTGGGGTTTTCCCGGCTACCGGTATGTGGCCCTGGCCGTCTATGTGGTGGCCTGTCTCACAGACCTGCTGGATGGGTACATCGCCCGGCACTATAACCAGGTGTCCGACTTCGGCAAGTTTGCCGATCCTCTGGCGGATAAGTGCCTGGTCATGGCGGCCCTGTGCTGTCTGGTGGAGTCCGGGGAGTTCTACGGCTGGATATTGGCCGTGGTGCTGCTGCGGGAGTTCGCCGTCAGCGGTATGCGCCTGGTGGCCGTGGAAAAGGGCCGGGTCATTGCCGCCGGCTGGTCCGGCAAGGTCAAGACCGCCAGCACCATGGTCTGCATCTGCCTGATGCTCTTCGGCATTCCCCAGGTGCTCAACTATGTCTGCCAGGGCGTCATCCTGGTGACCACCGTCTACTCCGGCATAGAGTACTTCGCTAAAAACTGGGATGTTTTCAAGGAATCTTGACACCGAGGGCAAAGCCTGCTAAAATGGCTGTAAACTACATAGCGCGTTGATCGGAAAGAGTACGCGCCACAGCTTTTCCAAGAGAGGGGCGGTCACCGGCTGCAAGCCGCCCTGTGAAGCGGCGCGGAAAGTGCGTCCGGGAGCGCGGGGGATGCAGATGCCCTCCGCCCGGCCTTGCGTAAAAGGCCCCCATTGAGTGATAAACGAGAGTGGAACCGCGATTTTTTCGCCTCTCATGCCCCCGGGCATGGGAGGCGTTTTTAGGTAGAGCCAACCCGTAGGGCCGGACGCCTCTGCCCGCCCGCCCGGCCTTGCACCGCATTTCTTGTTACGCTTTCGTAGGGGCCGGCGGTTGCCCACCGTCGTGCCAACCGATTCCCGGCCACTGTTGTGGCCGCCAATCGGGGCACTTCCTCGAAACCGGCTCGCTTCATCTGCCACTGGCAGCGCTTCGCCGATTTCCCCGACGGCCCGTTTTGATGCGCCTCTTGTAACCCTCCGTAGGGGAGACCCTTGCGGTCGCCCGCGGGCGGGGCAGAGCCCCGCCCCTACGCACCTCTTGTTATGTACCCGTAGGGGCCGATGCCTACATCGGCCCGCCCCACCGTACTACTTGTAATGTGTCATTGCGAAGCCGGTGCGCACACCGGCTGTGGCAATCCGCATCCCCCGTCCTCTCGGCCCCCTTGCCTAAAGGGGGCTGGCACGGCGTAGCCGTGACTGGGGGATACCTCACCTCACCGCACCTCTTGTAACCGCTCCGCAGGGGCGACCCTTGCGGTCGCCCGCCCATTGCACCCCCTGTAACGCTGTCCGTAGGGCCGGACGCCCCTGTCCACCCGCCGATTCCGTACCGCACCCACCCGGCAGGGCACGCGGGCCCTGCCCTACAAAACAAATATAATGTAGGGCGGGACCCATGTGTCCCGCCGCCCTACCACACCCCATGCAAAAAACCCTGTCATTGCGAACCAGTGACCGATGTCACTGGTGTGGCAATCCGCATCCCCCGCAAAATCGCCTATATAATAAAACTGCAACCATAAAGGAGACCTGACCATGTATCTGTATAATTCCGCCACCCATAAGAAAGAGGAGTTCAAGACCCACACCCCCGGCCATGTGGAGATGTACACCTGCGGCCCCACCGTCTACCACTTCGCCCACATCGGCAACCTACGCAGCTATATTATGGAGGATGTGCTGGAGAAGTACCTGCGCTACGCCGGATACGATGTGAACCGCGTCATGAACATCACCGATGTGGGCCACCTGACCTCCGACGCCGACGAGGGCGAGGACAAGATGCTCAAGGGCGCCAAGCGTGAGCATAAGACTGTCATGGAGATTGCCAAGTTCTACACCGATGCCTTCTTTGCCGACTGCCGCAAGCTGAATATCAAGCGCCCGGATGTGGTCCAGCCCGCCACCGGCCTCATCGACGATTATATTAGGATCATCACCAAGCTCCTGGATACCGGCTATGCCTACCTCTCCGGCGGCAATATTTATTTCGACACCTCCAAGCTGGAGCGGTACTATATCTTCAACGACCACAACGAGGAGGATCTGGCCGTGGGCGTCCGGGAGGGCGTGGAGGAGGACACCAATAAGCGTAATAAAAACGACTTCGTCCTCTGGTTCACCAAGTCCAAGTTCGAGGATCAGGCCCTGAAATGGGACTCCCCCTGGGGCGTGGGCTATCCCGGCTGGCACATTGAGTGCTCCGGCATCTCCATGAAGTATAACGGCGAGTACCTGGACCTCCACTGCGGCGGCGTGGATAACGCCTTCCCCCACCACACCAACGAGATTGCCCAGTCCGAGAGCTATTTGGGCC
>CAKTZK010000032.1 GCA_934635515.1 uncultured Oscillospiraceae bacterium | reverse complement strand
GCGGTGGCCTGGGCAATCTTTTCCAGATTCACATCCTCGGCCAGATGGATGTTGCGGGTGTGGACCTGCAGGGTGGCCAGGCGGCCCGCCAGGTTGGGCCGGTCCACGGTGATGCGCCGGTCAAAGCGGCCGGGACGCAGCAGTGCCTTGTCCAGAATCTCCGGGCGGTTGGTAGCGCCCAGGACGATGACGCCCTTGCTGGGGTCGAAGCCGTCCAGCTCCGCCAAAAGCTGGTTCAGGGTCTGCTCCCGCTCATCGTTGCCGCCGAAGCGGCTGGCGTCACGGGACTTACCGATGGTGTCAATTTCGTCGATGAAGATAATGCAGGGGGCCACCTTGGCAGCCTCCTTAAACAGGTCGCGCACGCGGCTTGCGCCCACGCCCACGAACATCTCCACGAAGTCAGAGCCAGAGATGGAGAAAAACGGCACATTGGCCTCGCCTGCCACGGCCTTGGCCAGCAGGGTCTTGCCGGTACCGGGGGAGCCCACCAGCAGCGCGCCCTTGGGCAGCTTTGCGCCGATGGCGGTGTACTTGCCGGGGTTGTGGAGGAAGTCGATGATCTCCTCCAGGGACTCCTTTGCCTCGTCCTGCCCGGCCACATCCTTAAAGGTGACGCCGGTCTGCTTCTCCATATACACCTTGGCGTTGGACTTGCCCACGCTGCCGATGCCGCCGATGCCGCCGCTGCTCTTGCTCAGCAGGCGGAACACCAGCATAAACGCGCCCAGCATCAAAATGGTAGGCAGGATATAGGTGATCATAAACTGCAAAACGGGGCTCATCTGCTCCACCACCGGGGCGGTGTAGGTCACATTATGCTCATCCAGCAGCTCATAGAAGTTGTTGCTGTTGATCTGGGTGGTATAGAGGATGACCTTGGTTTTTTCGGAGTTTGTATAGGACTTGGGCTCCTTGCCGCTCTCGTCGGTATACACATAGCCGTCGATAGGCGTGGCAAAGATCTTGCCGTCCTTAAACTCCACCCGGTCGATCTTATCCTCCCGCACCAGGTCCGCCAGGGCGCTGAAATCCACCTCGAAGCTGGTAGACTTATTGGCGGCGTTGCCGGTGTAGTCGGCAAAGTAGTTAAAGGCGATGGTCAGCACCACGGCCCAGGCCAGCAGCACCAGCACGCCCCGAAGATTTCGGTTATTCTTGTTGTTTTTGTTGTTTCGATTGTTATTTGAGTCCATAATAGGCCTCCTTCCGCTTAGAAAAACCTTGCGCAGTTTCCTATGCAATTAATGGAAGTATACCATATAAAATAAAAGCAAACAAGGGCGGAAAAACCCTCACCGTGTAAAATTTCTATGAATTGACCTTTCTTTTTTCTTTCTATTATATCCTATATGTGCTATACTATTTTTATATTTTTACTGTTATGAGGATCATCTATGAGAGACAACGACAGACAGAAGTCCCTGCCCCAGGCGGAGGCGGACGGCATCATCGAGGGCCGCAACGCCGTCATCGAGGCCCTGCGCTCCGGGGAGAACATCGACAAAATTTACCTGGCCAAGGGCGAAACGGACAAGACCCTGGGCCACATCGCCTCCCGGGCCCGGGAAAAGGGCATCGTGGTGGTGGAGGCCGACCGGCGCAAGCTGGACGGCATGAGCCGTACCCACGCCCACCAGGGGGTCATTGCCCTGGCGGCCATGCGGGAGTATGTGTCCGTGCAGTCCCTGCTGGACGCCGCCGCTGAAAAGGGCGAGGCGCCGCTGCTGGTGGTCTGCGACGAGATTTCCGACCCCCACAACCTGGGAGCCATCCTCCGCACCGCCGAGTGCGCCGGGGCCCACGGGGTCATCATCCCCAAGCGCCGCTCCGCCGGGCTCACGGCCATCGTGGGCAAGACCTCCGCGGGCGCGGTGAGCTACATGCCCGTGGCAAGGGTGGCAAACCTCCCGGCCACCTTGGAGGAGCTTAAAAAGAAGGGCGTGTGGGTCTACGGCACCGCCGCCGAGGGGACTACCTCCCTCTACGATGCCGACCTCAAGGGCCCGGCGGCCATCGTCATCGGTTCGGAGGGCAGCGGCATGGGCCGCCTGGTCCGGGAGAAATGCGACTTTTTGGTGAGCATCCCCATGAAGGGGCACATCTCCTCCCTCAATGCCAGCGCCGCCGCGGCGATATTGTTATATGAGGCGGTCCGCCGCCGGATGTAAGCGAGGATCCATGAGCAAATACACGGACGAAGAACTGAATCGCACTCTGTCAGACACCGGGGAGCTGCTGAAGGACGTGCCCCTGTCCCAGGACTACGACCTGGAGGATATTCTGGCGGAGTTCGGCACAGGCGCCACCAAGCCCAAGGCGCCGAGCCGGCCGGAGAGTCTGGAGCCGGAAGCGTCCCCCCCTGTGGCGGAGGAGCCTGTCCCGGAGCCCCCGGCGGCGGAGCCTGCCCCGGAGCCGGAAGCAGAGGATGAGCACCCCGCCGAAGAAGAGCCGGAGGAAAACCCGGAAGAGCAGTCGGAAGCGGAGGAGCCGAAAGAGCGGCTGGTGTCCATTGAGGATGTGATGGACCGGACCGTCTCCGCCGTGATGGAGGAGGAGTCCGCCCAGCGGCAGCTGGAGCTGGAGCAGGAGGAAGCGGCGGCCCGAAAGGCCAGGAGAGCCGCCCTGCGCCGGGCGCGGCTGGCGGCGATCCAGGGATTTCTTCGGGCGCTGACGGCCCCCAAGGCTCGGCCCGACCCGGAGCAGGAACACGAGGATATCCCGCCGGAGCCGCCTATGGAGGAGGCGGAGTTCACCCAGAAGCGGCTGTGCCGCCGCCACCGGGGCGCGGTGCTGCGGTGCCTGCTGCCCACGGTGTTTCTGGTGGGCCTCACGGCGGCGGATTCCCTGGTGAACATGCCTGCCTTTTGGACGGATACCCCGGCCCTGCGCTTCGGCGTGCTGGGTGGGCTGTTGCTGCTGGAGGCCGTTTTCGCCCTGCCCCTGTGGCAGGACATGGCCGCCGGCCTGCGTCAAAAACACTTTCACGGCGCCGTAGGGGCGCTGCTGGTGGTCCTGAGCGTTATAGGTGACTGCGTTTGGTGCCTGGTCAAGGGGGGCGCGCATCTGCCCCTGGCCGGGGCAGCGGCCCTGGTGGTCTTCTGCTGCCAGTGGGGCGTTTTCCTCCGGTGTGAGGGCCGGCGGGAGAGCTTCCGCCTGGCAAATCTCGGGGGCAATCCCCCCTGGGGCGTAGCCCGGACCGAGGCCGGCGCCGTGAAGCAAAACGGCCGCCTGGACGGGTTTTACACCCACGCCACGGCCCCGGATCTGCCGGAAAAATGGCAGCGGACGGTGCTGCCCCTGCTGCTGGCCACGGCCTGCGTTCTGACCGGAGTGGTGTGTCTGTCGGATGTTAAGCCGGCGCAGCCCCTCTGGGTCCTGGCGGCCCTGCTGACGGCGGCCATGCCGCTGTCGCTGCCCATTGCCGGGGCGCTGCCCATGCGGCTGCTGGCCCGTAGGCTCAGCCACAGCGGCTGCGCCGTGGCCGGGTATTGCGGGGCAAAGAATATTAGCGGCTTTCGCCGCATCCTGGTCACGGACGAGGACCTGTTCCCCTCCGGCACCCTGTCTCTCCACGGGCTGAAGATTTACGGAGAGGAGCTGGGCCGGGTGCTGTCCTACGCCGTGGCCGTGGCCCGGGCGGCGGACAGCCAGGCCCTGCCGCTTTTGGAGCAGATGCTTTCGGATAACGGCGGACACGCAGAAAAGCTGGACGATTTCCGCTGGTATGAGGAGGGCGGCGCCGGCGGCTCCATCCACGGGGAGACGGTACTTCTGGGCAGCGCCTATTTCATGCGCAAGCAAAAGGTGCGCCTGCCCAAGGATCTGAAGGTCCCCTCGGGCCTGTTTTTGGCGGTGGACGGCCAGCTGACGGCCATTTTCGCCCTACGCTATCAGCCGTCCCGGAATGTGGACTGGGCCCTCCGGGCCCTGCGGCGCAACCGGGTAACGCCGGTCCTGGCGGTGCGGGGGTGCAACATCACCCCGGATTTCCTGCGCCGAAGCTTCAAGGTGGACGCCAAGCCCATTTACCCGGATGTGGAGACGAGGCTCTCCCTGCTGGAAAAGACCCGGGAATCGGCCCCGGCCCACGCGCTGATCTACCGGGACGGGCTCATGCCCTACGCCGAAACCGTACTGGGCAGCCGAAAGCTGCTGCTGGCGGTGCGGTGGACCACAGCTCTGGCACTTTTCGCGGCGGTGGCGGGCCTGTTGCTGTGCTACTACCTCACGGGCATCGGCGGCTACGCGTCCCTGACGCCGCTGCGGCTGGTGCTGTTTCAGCTGCTGTGGCTCCTCCCGGGCCTGCTGCTGGCGGGACAGGTGAAGTATTTTTAAGAGAATTTAAGAAACGCGGTATGCGGCGGGGTGTAGTCACCCCGCCCTACGCAAAGCAAGAAGCGCTTACGGGCGGGGCGATGAGGGCATCGCCCCCTACGAAATCACAAGAGGCGCGGTGTATGACTCGGCGGGTGGACAGCGGCGTCCGCCCCTACGGGGGTGTGTAACAAGGAGTGCGTAGGGGATGGGCTCTGCCCCTCCCGCCGATAAACACCGCACCTGCCCGGCAGGGCACGCGGGCCCTGCCCTACAAAAGATGTAATGTAGGGCGGGACCCATGTGTCCCGCCGCCGGGTGCGGCACGAGGGGTGCGGTAGTCGACCCCTCAGTCACGGCTTTGCCGTGACAACCTGCCCACCGTCGTGCCAGCCGATTCCCGGCCACTGTCGTGGCCGCCAATCGGGGCACTTCCTCGAAATCGCCTCGCTTCTTCCGCCACTGGCGGCGCTTCGGCGATTTCCCCTTACGCAGGGGAGCCAACAAAAAAGCCTCCCCTGTGTAAGGGGAGGTGGCGCGAAGCGCTGGAAGGGTTGTTCCGTAAGGGTTACGGATTGCCACGGCGCGGTGCGCCCTCGCAATGACAGATTTTTACAACAAGGCTCCGGGCGTCGGCCCGGGGCTTTTTTGCGAAAAACGCCGGGTTATGGCGTCCGTTTGGCTTTTTTATGTCTACAAGAAAAATTATGCAACTTTTCCGCGGATTTTCTGTTTACATAACGATGTGGAAAACTATGTGGATAATGTGCAAAACCCTTTGTGGAAGGCTGATTTTATGGGGTTGCGTTTTTGTTATAAGAAAGGGGACTGCCTAACATTTTCTCCCCTTATCCCGATTTTTGTCAGGACATGGCGCCGCACTTGCCAGAACGGAGAAAATGCGGTAAAATAATAAAGCATGGCCGGAATCGCCGGCAGGAGGGATCTATGGCAACGAAAAAAAGCTACAACAACGAGAGCATTTCCAGCCTCAAGGGCGCGGATCGGGTGCGCAAGCGCCCGGCGGTCATCTTCGGCTCCGACGGCCTGGAGGGCTGCGAGCACGCTGTATTTGAAATACTGTCCAACGCCATTGACGAGGCCCGGGAGGGTCACGGCCGGCTCATCACCGTGACCCGGTTTTCCGATCTCTCCATCCAGGTGGAGGACATGGGCCGGGGCTGCCCGGTAGACTGGAACGAGAAAGAGGGCCGCTACAACTGGGAGCTGGTGTTCTGCGAGCTGTATGCCGGCGGCAAATACGACAACGAAAACAGCGAAAACTACGAGTTTTCCCTGGGCCTCAACGGCCTGGGCTCCTGCGCCACCCAGTACGCCAGCCGCTACATGGATGTGACCGTATGGCGGGAGGGGAAGGAGTATTCCCTGCACTTTGAGCGGGGCGAAATTGTGGGCCAGCTGCAGACCCGCCCCCTGCCCGAGAGCCAAAAGCGCAAGACCGGCACCCGCATCCACTGGCTGCCGGACCTGGACGTGTTCACGGACATTCAAATCCCCCCGGACTACTACCGGGATGTGATGAAGCGCCAGGCCGTGGTGAACGCCGGGGTCACCTTCCGGCTGCGCAACCAAAACGGAGCGGCCTTCGACACGGAGGATTTCCTCTACGAAAACGGCATTGCCGACTACATCCGGGAGCTGGCGGGGCTGGACGCCTTCACGGAGCCCGTGTGCTGGGAGTGCGAGCGCCGGGGTCGGGACCGGGCGGACAAGGCCGAGTACAAGGTAAAGCTGAACATTGCCTGCTGCTTTTCCAACAAGCACCCCGTGGTGGAGCACTACCATAACTCCAGCTTCTTAGAGCATGGCGGCTCCCCGGAAAAGGCCACCCGCCTGGCCTTTGTGTACGCCATTGACAAGTACCTTCGGGACCACGGCAAGTACACCAAGGACGAGAGCAAGATCACCTATCCCGATGTGCAGGACTGTCTGATTTTGGTCAGCAACAACTTCTCCACCCAGACCAGCTACGAAAACCAGACCAAAAAATCCATCACCAACAAGTTCATCCAGGACGCTATGAACGACTTCCTGCGGGAGCAGCTGCAGGTATACTTCATTGAAAATCCCGACGCGGCGGAGAAGATCGCCAGCCAAGTGCTCATCAACAAGCGCAGCCGGGAGACGGCGGAAAAGACCCGCATCAACCAAAAAAAGAAGCTGACGGAGAAGATCGACATTGCCAACCGGGTGCAGAAGTTCGTGGACTGCCGCACCAAGGATGTGAGCAAGCGGGAAATTTACATTGTGGAGGGCGACTCCGCCCTGGGCGCCTGCAAGCAGAGCCGGGACGCGGAGTTCCAGGGTCTCATGCCCGTGCGGGGCAAGATACTCAACTGCCTGAAGGCCGACTATCCCCGCATTTTTAAGAGCGACATTATCACCGACCTCATGAAGGTTTTGGGCTGCGGCGTGGAGGTAAGCGGCCGGGCGGTGAAGGACCTGAACCAGTTTGACCTGAATAACCTCCGCTGGAGCAAGGTCATCCTCTGCACCGATGGCGATGTGGACGGATTCCAGATTCGCACCCTGATCCTCACCATGCTCTACCGCCTGTGCCCCACCCTCATCCGGGAGGGCTATGTGTACATTGCGGAGACGCCGCTGTTTGAGATCACCTGCAAGGAAAAGACCTGGTTTGCCTACTCGGAGAAGGAGAAGGCGGACATTCTCAAGTCTCTGGAGGGGAAAAAGGTGAAGGTGGACCGCAGCAAGGGTCTGGGCGAAAACGACCCGGAGATGATGTGGCTGACCACCATGAACCCGGAGACAAGGCGGCTGGTAAAGGTCCTGCCCGACGAGGCCGCAGAGACCGAGCGCATTTTTGACCTCCTGCTGGGGGACAACCTGGCGGGGCGGAAGGAGTATATCGCCGAGAACGGGTATAAGTATTTGGATATGATCGATGTGAGCTGAGGGTGACATGGACAGATTCGATAAAGACATTTCATTTTTGGAAAGTGTTGACCGCGACCCGACGCTGTACCAAAAACATCCAACGGTTTCCACATTGGAAGAACTCCATCGAACGAAGTGTAGTTCGCTTCCGTGTCAACCAGGCGTTTATCGCGTGACGGTTCCGGAAAAGCTGCCCATTTCCTTTATTGAGGGCTCCGACAATTTGCGTGCAAAAGGTTATCCGGCGGCAATTTTGGAACAAAAATACGGCCAATGCACAGACAAAACCGTTTTGTACATCGGCAAGGCCAACGGGCGCGGCGGCCTGCGGCAGCGGGTGCTGCAATATGTAAAATACGGCTGGGGCACCGCTGTCAATCACAAGGGCGGGCGCGCCATTTGGCAGGTGAAGGACTATCCGCTCCTGCTGTTAGAGTACGAAGTCTGCGAAAATTGTGAGCAGCGGGAACATGAGCTGTTGGCAGCTTACAAACGCGAAAATGGCGTCTACCCCTTGGCAAATTGGCGGGGGTAGGCGGAGCAAAGGAATATAAAGCCTCCCCTGCGCAAGGGGGGGCTGGCACGGCGAAGCCGTGACTGGGGGATTCTTCCCCGCACGAATCCCTCCACCAGCCTGCGGCTGGTCCCCCTCCCTTTAGGCAAGGGAGGCTTTGGGGACGGATTGCCACAGCCAGTGTGCGCACTGGCTTCGCAATGACATTGCTTTTGCAAGAGGTGCGGTGCAAGTCCGGCGGGCGGACAGAGGCGTCCGCCCCTACGGATAACACGAGAATCTGTACAAGCCCGGGGCGGGTCGTCCAGGAGGCCGACCCCTACGCACGGCTATCGGTAGACATTCCGTAGGGGACGGGGGGACGGATTGCCACAGCCAGTGTGCGCACTGGCTTCGCAATGACACGGTGGTTTACAGAGAGTCCGGCGCAAAACCCGGCGGGCCGATGTGGGCATCGGCCCCTACACACGGCCATCGGTAGACACTCCGTAGGGGACGATGTCCAGCTTCCCCGTTTTTGCGTAGGGGAGGGGCTCTGCCCCTCCCGCGGGCGACCGCAAGGGTCGCCCCTACGGAAATGCTTGTAGGGGCGGACGACCCTGTCCGCCCGGCCCCGGTTTTGTAGGGCAGGGCCCATGTGCCCTGCCGCGTGCGGTGCGCCGCAAATTAAAATCCAGCGCTTTTTGGCGGGGCAGCCCGTGCTTTCTCCGCCAGTTTGAATACGAAAGGAATTATCTTTCATGGCAAAAAAGAAAACAGAACCGAAAGCCGTCCACCCCACCGCAGACCCCAATGTTATGGGGCTGCGGGGCACGGTGGTGGAGCAGCCCATCACCTCTACCCTGGACGAGAACTACATGCCCTACGCCATGAGCGTCATCGTCTCCCGGGCCATCCCGGAGATCGACGGCTTCAAGCCCTCCCACCGCAAGCTCCTGTACACCATGTACAAGATGGGCCTGCTGACGGGGAACCGCACCAAGTCCGCCAACATTGTGGGCCAGACCATGCGCCTGAATCCCCACGGCGACCAGGCCATTTACGAGACCATGGTGCGCCTGGCCAAGGGCAACGAGTCATTGCTCCACCCCTTTGTGGACAGCAAGGGCAACTTCGGCAAGGTCTACTCCCGGGACATGGCCTACGCCGCCAGCCGCTACACTGAGGCAAAGCTGGCCCCCATCTGCGCAGAGCTTTTCCGGGATCTGGACTGCGACGCCGTGGACTTTGTGGACAACTACGACAACACCACCAAAGAGCCGGCTCTGCTGCCCACCACCTATCCCAATGTGCTGGTGAGCGCCAACCAGGGCATCGCCGTGGGCATGGCGTCACAAATCTGCGGGTTTAACCTGGGGGAGGTCTGCGACACCACCATCCAGCTGCTGAAAAATCCCGACCACGACATTGCCACTACCCTGCTGGCTCCGGATTTTTCCACCGGGGGACAAATTCTCTGCGACCCGGAGGAGCTGGGACGCATTTATGAAACCGGCCGGGGCGGTGTGAAGGTCCGGGCCAAGTATCGCTATATCAAGAGCGAAAACATTATTGAAATTTACGAGATCCCCTATTCTACCTCCCTGGAGGCCATTTTGGACAAGGTCTCCGAGCTGATGAAGGCCGGGAAGATCAAGGAGATCAGCGACATGCGGGACGAGACGGACCTCTCGGGCCTGAAGCTGGCCATCGACTTAAAGCGGGGCATAGACCCGGACAAGCTCATGCAGAAGCTCTTCCGCCTGACCCCCCTGCAGGACACGGTGAGCTGCAACTTTAACATCCTCATCGCCGGAATGCCCCGGGTGCTGGGGGTCCGGGCGCTGCTGGAGGAGTGGCTGGCCTGGCGCACGGAATGTGTGCGGCGGCGGGTGTACTTCGTGCTGCACAAAAAGCAGGAGAAGCTGCACCTTTTACAGGGCCTCAAGCGCATTTTGCTGGACATCGACAAGGCCATTGAGATCATCCGCCAGACCGAGGAGGAGGCGGAGGTGGTGCCTAACCTGATGATCGGCTTCGGCATCGACCAGGTTCAGGCGGAGTATGTGGCGGAGATCAAGCTGCGCAACATCAATAAGGAATACATCCTCAAGCGGGTGCAGGAGACCGCCGCTCTGGAGGAGGAAATCGAGGATCTGGAGGACACCCTGCAAAAGCCCGCCCGCATCCGCAAGATCATCGTGGGAGAGCTGGAGGAGGTGCGGAAAAAGTACGCCCAGCCCCGGAAAACGGAGATCATTTTCAGCCACGAGGCGGAGTATGAGGAGGAGCTGGAGGAGACGCCGGACTATCCCGTGACGCTGTTTTTGTCCCGGGAGGGATATTTTAAGAAGATCACCGCCCAGTCCCTGCGCATGAGCGGCGAGCAGAAGTTCAAGGAGGGCGACGGGCTTTTCCGCCAAATCGAGGCCACCAACAACACCGAGCTGATGTTCTTCACCGACCGCCAGCAGGTGTATAAGGTCCGGGCCGCCGACTTTGCCGACGGCAAGGCGTCGCTGCTGGGAGACTACCTGCCCACCAAGCTGGGCATGGACGAGGAGGAAAAGGTCATCGACCTGGTGCTGCCCGGGGATTACAGCGGGCATCTGCTGTTCTTCTTTGAAAACGGCAAGTGCGCAAGGGTCTCCCTCTCGGCCTACGCCACCACCTCCAACCGCCGCAAGCTCACCGGGGCCTACTCCGACAAGAGCCCCTTGGCGGCCCTGCTGACCCTGACGGAGGACAAGGAGCTGGCCCTCATCAGCACCGAGCCCCGGGCCCTGCTGCTGCACACGGCGCTGCTTGCGCCCAAGACCACCCGCTCCACCCAGGGCGTGGCGGTGATGAACATGAAGCCCCGGTATCACCTGGAGCGGGTGTGCACCCTGGAGGAGAGCGGCATCACCAACCTCAGCCGCTACCGGGTGCGCAGCATCCCCGCCGCCGGCGCCCTCCTCCGGGAGGAGGACCAGGGCCGGGAGCAGATGACCTTATTATAATTATTCCGAAATCTGGCAGAAGAAAGGAGCGTCCCATGAAAAAAAGACTTTTACCCCTGTTTCTGTGCGGGGCGCTGCTTCTGTCCGGGTGCGGGCTGCTGCAGCGGGAGTACAGCCGCCGCTCGCCCCACAGCGCCACCTACTACGAGGGCGACCGCCGGGATGTGCTGCGGGCGGAGAGCTACCAGGACCTGGTAAACGATCTGCTGCTGCTGGTCAGCGCCCATGATGAAAGCGGTACCGTTTGGTACTACGACACCCAGGGGGAGACGGACCTGTCCCAGGCGGCCCAGCAGGCCTGCACCGAGGTACAGCAGGAGACACCCCTGGGGGCCTACGCCCTGGAGTACCTGACCTACACCGTGGACGACGGAGGCCGGGGCTATACGCAGCTGCGCTTCACCGCCGGCTACCGCCGCACGCTCCAGCAGATCCAGGGCATTGTCCACGCCACCAATATCGCCGCCCTGACGGACCTGCTGGAGGCCGCCGCCCAAAACGGCGGCAGGGAGCTGGCCGTGCAGCTGAGCGGCTTTACCGGCAGCCGCCAGATGGTGCAGGACACGGTGGACGCCGTCCAGAGCTCCACCGGTCGGGGCCAGGAGAGCTGGCAGGTGTATTTTTACCCGGACTCCGATGCCCCCGGCATCGTGGAGATCCTTTTGACTCCCGCCGCCCCGGAGACTTGACAGGCACAGGCCGGGGTGGCGGTTTCAGCTTTTCACGATGATCGTAACGGCGAAAAAAAATTCGATAGGAGAAGAAAAAAGGCTTGACAGGCGGCCATTCATGCCTTATAATAAATCTTGCTTCGCGGGCGTAGCTCATCTGGTAGAGCGCGACCTTGCCAAGGTCGAGGTAGCGAGTTCGAGCCTCGTCGCCCGCTCCAAAAAATAACACCATCCTTTGGGATGGTGTTATTTTTTGGTTTAGTGGGCAGAGGCTCGAAAAGGGCACGAACGCAGCGAGAGAAACATGCCGGTGGCATGTTTCGGTGCCCGTGTGCGTGTGGCGGCCCGGCAGGGCCGCCAGCGATTTGCTCACCGTCATGCCAGCCGATTCCCGGCCACTGTCGTGCCCGCCAATCGGGGCATTTCCTCGAAACCGCCTCGCTTCATCCGCCACCGGCGGCGCTTCGGCGATTTCCTCGTCGCCCGCTCCAAAAAAATACACCATCCTTTGGGATGGTGTTATTTTTTTGGTTTAGTGGGCAGAGGCTCGAAAAGGGCACCCGCCCTCACATCACCGACAGCATATTGTACCGCTTCAGCATCTGAATATCCTCCCGGGAGACATGGAGGTCCTGCAAAAATTCTGGCGTCTCCGCCTGAATGGTCTTGGACAGAAACACCTTGTTGGAGGTGGGCATAATGGGCCGGCAGGAGATGCCGAAATCCTGGCCCCACTTGGTCTCGGCGTTGAGATAGGACGCGGGGACGCAGACCAGGTAAATGTCCATCTCCGTGTCCCGGTTGCGGGTGATGATGTTGCTCAGGGCGTCGTAGTGGCTCAGGGTGCCCAGGTAGGTGTTTTCGCAGTTCTGGTATTGCCGGTAATCCTGGAAATTCATATACAGGGCCACCTCGTAGGTGTGGGGCCCGGTCTTGGCGCGGATGTCGATGACGCTGCGGACCAGACTGTTGTTGCGCCCGTCGAAGTAGTACATATACAGCCGGTCCACCCCCCGGAAAAAGGCCGGCACGCTGTCGCCCTCCAGCTCTTCCACGGGTATGGGCGCATGGTACAGCAGCTTCTCCGGCTGCACGCCCAGGGCGCGGGCCACCTCGTACAGCGTCACCACATCCAGGGCGATCTGCCCGCTCTCATACTTGGACACGGTGGCTCCGGTCTTGTGCAGCAGCTCCGCCAGCTCCGCGATCTTCAGCCCGCGATTTTTGCGGTAGTATTTGATCTTCGCTCCGATCTCCTCTGTCAATGTCATGGCACTTTCCTCAAAATCACATTTGGTTGATTTGGCTTCCTGATTTTCATTATAGCCCCGTATTTGACCTCACGCAAGTTGAAATTTAATTTTAAGGAAAGTTTTTATCGTTTTGCATTCTTAAAAAGTAAACGACGATCTTTGACCCGGAGACCCTCGCCTGCTATGATGAGGGCAATCAAGGAAAGGAGCGCTGCACCATGACTTATAATTTTGACGAGATCATCGACCGCCGCCATACCAACTCCGAGAATGTGGACGGCTGGCGGCCCTACATTTTCCACTGCGGCCCGGAGCGGGTCTTCCCCTACAAGGACGAGGAGTTCATCCGCATGTGGGTGGCGGACATGGAGTTTGCCGTGGCCCCGGAGATCCGGCAGGCCATCATCGACCGGGTAAACCGGCAGATCCTGGGCTACTCCATCGTGTCCGACGGCGGGTACTACGAGGCCCTGCGCACCTGGTGCGAGAGCCACTACGGCTGGTCCTTCCCCAAGGAGCAGTTGACCTTTTCCCCCGGCGTGATCCCGGCCCTGTATCAGATCGTGGAGGACCTGGCCAAGCCCACCGGCGGCAAGGTGCTGACCGTGACCCCGGCCTACGGCTTCTTCCTCCACGCCTGCGAGTATAACGGCGTGGAGCTGGTGACCTCCCCGCTGAGGAAGGAGCACGGCCGCTTTGAGGTGGACTGGGCGGACTTCGAGAAGAAGGCATCCGACCCGGCGGTGAAGGTGCTGATGCTCTGCAACCCCCACAACCCCACCGGCCGCATCTGGACGGCGGAGGAGCTGCGCCGCATGGCGGAGATTATCGAGAAGAATCGGCTGTGGGTGGTGTCCGACGAGATTCACTGCGACCTGCTCCGCACCGGCCTGCACCACATCCCCCTGGGGAAGATCATGCCGGACTACGAGCGGCTCATCACCTGTATGTCCGCCAGCAAGACTTTTAACCTGGCGGGCCTGCTGCACTCCAATATCATCATCCGCAGCGATGAGGAGCGGGCCCGATTCCAGGCCCGGGACAAGAACATCGGCGCGGTGAATCCCCTGTCCATCGCGGCGCACAAGGCCGCCTATGAGCAGGGCGGTGCGTGGCTGGAGCAGATGAAGGCCTATGTGGACGGCAACCTGGCCCTGGTGGACAAGTTCCTGCGGGAGAACATCCCCGGGGCGAAGTTCACCATCCCGGAGGCCACCTATTTTGCCTGGGTAGACCTGGGGGAGGTACTGCCCCAGGTGGCGGATCTGCCGGACTTCTTTGCCAATAAAGCGGGCGTGCTGCTGGAGGGCGACGATAGCCTGTTCGTAGGCAATGCCAAAGGCTATATCCGGCTGAACTTGGCCATGCCCCGGGCCACGGTGCAGACCAGCCTGGAGCGCATCACCCAGGCCATCCGAGCCGAGCAGACAAAGGGGTAAGGCATCCCCGCCGTTCCCATCAGCCAAAACGCGGGGCGGGGCCGAACTTTCCGTTCGGCCCCGCCCTCTCTTTTATTTTCTCTCCGCGCCCTGCTTTACCAGCCAGGGCAGAGCCTTTTCAAACTCCACGCCGTACCAGCTGGCCTGAGGGTCAGCCTGGGTGCAGCGGATGCACTCCAAAGTGAAATCCACCGCCAGAGTCACCGCCTGCTCCAGGCTGCGGCCCTGCATCATGCCGCCCAGCACCGTGGCGGTGAAAATGTCCCCGGTGCCGTGGAAGCTGGCCGGTACTTTTTCATTAAAATAGGAAAAATACCGCCCCGTGGCCCGGTCGTAGGACATAGCCCCCAGGCGCTTCTCGTCAAAGCTCACTCCCGTGAGCACCACCCGGGGCGCCAGGTCCGACAACTTTTTCAACAGTTCCCGGATGAACGCCTCGTCCGCCTCCTCCCGATAGGGCGTGTCCGTCAAAAGGCAGGCCTCCGTCAGGTTGGGCAGCAGCACGTCCGCCCGGGCGCAGACCTCTTTCATATACTGGGGAAAGTCCGGTGCAAAGGGCTTATAGAGCCGCCCGTGGTCGGCCATGGCCGGGTCCACCACCACCAGGGTGTCCTTCTCCCGCAGCAGGTCAAACACCCGACACACCGCCTCCGTCTGCCGGGGGGAGGCCAGGTATCCGCTGCAAATGGCGTCCAGATGCACCTGCTGGCTCTGCCAGTGGCGGGCGATGGGCAGCAGCTCGTCGGTAAGGTCCCGGCAGGTGAAGTCCGGGAAAATGGTGTGGGTGCTCAGCACCGCCGTGGGGATCACCGCGCACTCCACCCCCAGCACCGAAAGCACCGGCAGCGCCACCGTCAGGGAGCACCGCCCCAGGCAGGAGATGTCCTGTATGCTTGCCACCCGTTTCATAACCATCCCTCCGTTTTGCGGTCAATTATAAGTAGTATATCACGATTCTGGATATAAAAATAGGACCAGTTTCACGCTGGCAAATAATACCAGATGAAAAAATCCCCCTTGTACGCACCCCGGAAATATGCTATAATCTCCGCAGTGACGCGGGCATGATGAAATTGGTAGACATGCGAGATTTAGGTGATGTCACCTCAGTGTAGGATTCTGTCGCCAGTGCAAGTTCTTAAAACTTAATATGCGGGTATGGTGGAATTGGTTGACACGCAGGATTTAGGTTCCTGTGCCGCGAGGCGTGTGGGTTCGAGTCCCACTACCCGTACCATTAACGCTGTTGGGTTATCCCAATAGCGTTTTGTTTTATTGTTTTGTTGTCAAACCGTGAGATATAGTGTAAAATAGAAAAGCGAAAGGGGTGTGAACATTGATGCAAAAGGATTTAGGTCACCTATCCTCTGAAGAAGTTGAGACCTTAATGCAACGTTATTATAATGGCGAAGCCGTGTCAAGGTTAATTAAAGAGTACAAGCTCTCTGTTCGTGCCGCAGAATTATATAAGCTTTTCCCGCCTGAAGTTTACCCCAACTACTCTTGTGAGTATTGCGATGAATTCTTAGTAATCAATCGCCCCTCTAAAGCAGCAAAGAATTTCCCTAAATATGAGAGGGATTTATATTGTCCAATTTGTGGGCACAAACCTTTTCAAGCCCATTGCAAATGTAAAAACTGTCTTGAAGAAGAACAGCTTCTTCGCATTGAGCAATTAAAACAAATTCAAGAAGTATACTCAAGGTCTCGAACACCTGTTGATTTCTCCAGCCTCTCATTCCGAAACAAGGTGTTTTTAGGAACTCTGTGCAGAGCACTGCTAAAAGAAAACCTCTATGAAATTGCGCCATATTCTGGAGCCGAAGTGATTTTAGCACCTACAGATGACCTAAGAACTAAGATATATTCTGATTTGATTCATACGCAAATTATCGCTGTCAGCCCACGATCTCCTCTTGAAGCCTTTCCCACGGATAGCGAGGATTTCCCAAATACATTCTACACCTATAAAGTGACCTATTTCTTGAACTTGGTATTTCCCCAAAACAAGCAAGATCTGTTTACTGAGATATTGAATCCCGGTTATTATTCAGCAGATTATGCCGATGAAGCACTTGCGCTTTGGAAAGAGATTGCGGTTGCTGAATGTATAGAGTACTTGCAGTATCAATTGGATAAGGTTAATTTTGAATTTACACCAGGTGAGAAAACCTACAAAACATTTGAAATCATTTTGAATGATTTTTCTGTCTCACAAATTTATGGAATTATTTGGCGTGCCGTTGCTGATGCATCAAAGTTATATCTTGAAAAAGGCATTAGTAAAAAACACGCTGCAAATAGCGTCATTGGTGCGTGCGAACGCTACGCAGAGCGCGCAAAAATTAACGGGTGGGATTTGACGCAGTACAATCGCATCAAAGACATCCCTCAAAGTACTCTTTCCCTATTTTATTTCAATCGCGTGCTTAGGATTGGAGATATGGGTTTTAGGGTTCCCCCGACTATCGTTTAATTGTTCAATTTCTCCATCACAATTGCATCTATCTCCTGCTCCAGTTCCCGCACTTTCTCCTGTAACGACAAAATGTGGGCGTCGAGGATTGGTTTCCTCAACGCCCACATTTTTTGCAGCTGTACCAGCTTCTTTAGTTCCTCAGCGCACTGCTTCCTCACAGTTTCGGCATACTCCTGCACCGCTGCATCCAGCACCTCCTCATGAATGCGGTGGGAGGAGCAGTAGGTTTTTCCATTCCGATGATACCCACGGCACACATATTCCACACGACTCTTGCCGTTCCAGCAGCGAATCATAGGAATGAACGCATTCCCGCATTCACGGCAGGTCAGCAGCCCCGCATAGCGGTGCTTGGCCTGATTGCCGTTTGCGGGCCGTGCCTGCCGCTTGAGCAAGCGTTGTACCTGCTCCCATTCCTGTTTTCCTATGATCACAGGAAAGAATCCCTCATGACGATACCAGTCGGTTTTATCTATATGCTTGGCCTTACCGTTGTTGTATTCTCTGCGGTGGTTGTTCAGCACGCCGGTGTACGCTTCTTCCACCAAGATGTTTTTCACACTGGCATATGTCCATAGGAACTGACCGTCACGGGTTTTGTGCGTTTGTCGCACTTCTCTGCCGCACCGTTCGGCCCGGAGCTGCGCCGG
>CAKTZK010000031.1 GCA_934635515.1 uncultured Oscillospiraceae bacterium | reverse complement strand
CCACGGAGGCGGGGGTGCAGCCGTGCACGCCGAGGACGAAGTTAAACTGCATGGGATGGGCGGGCACCTCACCCTTCTTGGCCATGCCAAGGATGGTGTCGATGTGGCCCAGCTCGAAGCACTCGTACTCGGGCTTTATGTTGTTCTCCAGCATACGCTTGCCGAAGGCGCGCATGGTGGGCATGGTGTTATCGAAGATCTCGTCGCCGAAGTTGCAGGTGCCGCAGTCCAGAGTAGCCATCTCGGGGAAGAGCTCGGTGGGCTGCAGACGCTCCTCGGGGCTCATACCGGTAGCGCCGCCGGTGGAGGGGATCATGATGACGTCGGGCAGCTCCTTGCGGATAGCGTCCATAACGACCTTGAAACGCTCACGATCCTGGGTGGGGGTACCGTCGTCCTCACGGACGTGGATGTGCAGGATAGCTGCGCCGGCCTCGTAGGCGGACTTGGCCTCGCGGACCATCTCCTCTACGGTATAGGGCACGGCGGGGTTCTGCTCCTTAGTGACCTCAGCGCCGCAGATAGCAGCGGTAATAATCAGCTTTTCCATATTCGCAGCTCCCTTACTTCTCGATCTTGTTGCGCTGGCAATCCTTGGGGGTCACGCAGGTGCCGTGGGCGCGGCAGACCACCACGGGCTCAGCCAGAACATCGGCAGCGGAAGCGCTGATGTCGGGGCGGGACACGATGACCTTGCGGGCCTCGAACTTCATGGTACGGGAGGTGTTGCCGATCTTCTCGATCTCGCCGTAAGCCTCGATGTAATCGCCGGCATACACGGGAGCCAGGAACTCGACATTGTCATAAGCGCAGAACAGGCCTTCGTCGCCATCGCACTTGATCAGCAGCTCAGTGGCGACGTCGCCGAACAGGTGCACCATGTGGGCACCGTCCACCAGGTTTCCGCCGTAATGAGCATCCTTGGCGCTCATACGCAGACGCAGCAGAGAAGTCATCTTTTCCATGATAAAATTCCTCCTAAAAAATTTTTTACAGAGTTTCTTATAACGCCGGCCGAGCGGCGCCTTTGGGCATGAAAAAGGCGCTACTGGTCAAGTCGATGACCAATAGCGCTCCATGTCTGCATTGACATGACAGTTGTGCCGCTTACACTGCACACCCAGATACACACCACAGGAGCTGCGCGTACCTTCGGCAAAAAACCCCTTCGTCGACTCCCATCGGACTCCCTGCAGCCCCGCAGTCGATTACCCTGCTTTTTGCACCTCTATTGTCTGTTATATGGAATTCTGCACTTCAAATTATAATACATTAGGCGAATTTGTCAAGTAAGATTGTGAGAAAAATGACAATAACTTTTTTGAGCGGTGCGACATTTTTTGAAATGTTTCCGAGCAAGAAAAAATACTCTCAAAAGCAGGCATTAAAGGAAAGGGGCGGCCTTCGCCGCCCCTTTTCCCGTTCTTTTCGGTCCAACCGATCAATAATTTTCTTCTATCAGATGCAGGATTTCCGGCTTCAGAGACAGCATGCGGCAGATGTTCAGGGCATCTCTGGGGCAGTCGGACTTCCCCTCCACCCGATACAGGCCGTAGTTCATGTGCCGGGCGATGACCCGGATGCCGTCCTCCCCGCTGACGGCCAGCTCCTGCCGGATGGCCTCGGGGTCGATGTCCCGCAGGCCGATGATCTGGTAGTGGGCCCGGCCGCAGTCGGCCACCTTGTCGTAGTGGGTGGTGAGCAGAGAGATGGCGTTTACATCGTTAAGGTATTTGGTCACCGCCTGAACGATCACCGCGCCCTCGTCGGGGTTGGTGCCCCGGGCGAACTCGTCCAGCAGGAACAGGGAGTAGCCCTGCTCCACCTGTTTAAGGGCCTTCTGAAACTGCACGATCTCCGAGCCGAAGCCGGACAGGCCCGACTGGATGGACTGCATATCCTCAAAGAGCATCAGAACGCTCTCAAACAGGGGCATCTTCGCCTCCTTGGCGCACACCAGGAAGCCCGCCTGCATCAGCAGCACGTTCAGCGCCACGGTCTTCATAGCCACGCTCTTGCCGCCCATGTTGGCGCCGGTGATGACCGTGGCGCCCCGGTCCAGGGAGATGGACACCGGCACGAAGCTGCGGCCCTGTTCACTCAGCAGGTCGCACAGCTCCGGGTTCACCATGTCCGTCAGCTCCAGGGGACCGTCGGTGATCTCCGGCATCACGCCGCCGTAGCGCACGGCAAACAGAGCCTTCTGAATGATGAAGTCCAGACGGCCTGCGTTTTCGGCATCCTGGAGCATGTCCTCCGCCAGGGGAGCCAGACGTGCGCCCATGTCCCGGCGGATCTTCGTCTCCTCGCTCTCCTCCTCGGCGCAGATGCGGGTGCGCTGCAGGCGCAGCTCGTCCTTCTCCGCGTCGGTCTTGGCTTCGTGGAGCTTTTCCTCCAGCTCCTTCTTGGTGCGGCGGACCCGGCGGAGCGTTTCGGTCATGCTGTCGGGGATGTAGAAGCCCCGGGACCGGGTGTTGTCCGGGTCCAGAATAGCCAGCGCGGGCTTGGGGTCGTGGAACGCCAGGCCCCGGAGAGGAGCGATCTCGCTCATCTGCCCGTACAGGGGCAGCAGGCTCTCCAGCCGCTGCAAGTAGCCCTTAATTTCAAACAGCTCCACATGGTCCGGCACCTCGCCGTCCCGGCAGCGGCGAATGGAGTTGCGGATGTCCTTCATCTGGCACAGGAGGATGCAGATCTTGTCGTACACGCCCTTCAGCTCCTCGGCGTGATCGGCCGCCTGCTTCACATTATAAAGCTCCTCCTCCAGCTCTGCCCGCTCTGCCGGGGTATAAAACCGCAGGCGGCGGATCTTCTCCTGGCCAAAGGGGCTGCAGCCGTGGAGGGTCTCCAGGGCGTACTGCAGGCCGATCTGCTGCTTTTCTTCAAACCGAATGGAAATCATGCCAGCTCCTCCTTCACATTGATGACCGGCACCTTCACGCTCTGGCGCATCCGGTCGATAAACACATCCTTGTCAAATTTCCAGCCGTAGGCCGACACGGGATTCACCGTGACGCACAGGGTCCTGGCGGCGTCCTTAGTCTGCAGGGCCACCTCCCGCACCGCCAGCTTATCCAGGGTGTCGGGCTTTAAGAGCACCTTGCTGGGGTCGGCCACCACCAGGCGCCCCCCACGCAGCAGGCCGCTGCGCAGAAGCGGAATGACCATGCTGTCCGTCAGCGCCCCGGGGATATAGGCCTCGCCGTGCTCCTTCAGGCACTTCTCCAGGCCGTCCGCGGCCTCCGGAGGCAGCGTCTCCGCCTTGGGCAGGTCCATCAGGCGGCAGAAGTTAGCCGTATCCTCGATGACCTTTTCCATGCTCATGTTATAGGACGCGCCGGTACACAGCACGATGCCGTCGGCCACGTTTCGGGCCCCCAGGGACTTGCGCCCCAGGGCGCCGTCGATGATAGACTGGGTGGCTCCCAGCTCAAAAAACATCTTCGATACCTCTTTCAGCTGGGCCGTGATGGACGGGCCCGCCAGCTGCACATAGCCGTCGCTGCGGGCGCGCATGACGATCACCTCGCCCAAGGGGGTGGGGATGCCGGTGGTCATGAGGATCTCCTGGGTCACATCCCCCAGGCGCAGCATGTCCTTGGCGGTGGCGATAAGGGTGCCCGCCGGGACGAAGATGCTGGGCTTTTCCGTGCCTGTGACCACATCGGTGCTCTCGCCGTCCCGGCCGATGGAGGTCAGGCCCAAAACCTGCCTGCGGCCCGTGTGGGCCAGAAGCCAGTTGAGCATGGTGGTCTTGCCGGCGTTTTTGCACATGCCCACGATGGACATGCTCTTCACCTGCTGTATCTGCTGAACCAACTCTGCTGTTGTCATATTCTCTCTCCTTTCGGGGAAATGCCGTTCAATTTTTTATTATACCGCAAACGGAGCAAAAAAGGAAGAGGGAAGTTTTCTTCCCTCTTTCCTCTGTATTTATCCCACGCCGACAGCCACAACGATAACGCCGAACAGCACCGCCGCGGCGGCGGCAAAGGCAAAGAGCAGGGTGGCTCCCACCCGGCCGTATTTATTGCCGATGCGCCTGCAGCCGCACAGACCCGCGATGGCCAACGCCGCCGCTCCCAGGCAGCAGCCCGCCGCCAAAAGATACGGCCAGCCCAGCACCAGTCCCACGCAGGCGATGCCCGCCAGGGCCAGCACGCCGCAGCCCAGCAGAAGCAGCCGCTTCAGGCTCTTATCCTTCACCAGCAGCGCCACCGAGGTGCCGCCCGCCAGGGCTGCCAGCAGCAGGCCCAAGCCCGTAAGGAGCACCGCCGCAATGGCGATCCCCAATCCCAGCAGCAAAAACGGCAAAAACGCCACAGTCAGATGGAACATCTCTTACTCCACCGTCACGCTCTTGGCCAGATTCCGGGGCTTGTCGATGTCGCAGCCGCGCTCCAGGGCGATGTAGTACGCCAGCAGCTGCAGCGGCACCACACCCAGCTGGGGCAGCAGCATCTCATGGATGTCCGGAATGGTCATGACCATGGGCACATGGCGGCCCATCTCCTCAGCGTGGGCCTGGGTGGTCAGGGCCAGGACCTTGGCGCCCCGGGCCTGCACCTCCACCACGTTGCTCAGAGCCTTGTCAAACAGCGGCCCATAGGTCCCCAGAGCGATGACCAGGGTGCCCTCCTCAATGAGGGAGATGGTGCCGTGCTTCAGCTCACCGGAGGCGTATGCCTCGGAGTGGATGTAGGAAATTTCCTTCAGCTTCAGGCTGCCCTCCAGGGACAGGGCATAGTCCAGGTTGCGGCCGATAAAGAACACATCCTCGCTCTTGCAGATCTCCTTGGCGATGTCGTGGATGCTCTCGGCAGACTCCAGAATTGTCTCAATATACTCCGGCACCCGCTGCATATCCCGGACCATTTCGCTGTAGGTCTGGCGGTCGATGGTGCCCAGGATGTCGGCAAAGTACAGGCCCAGCATATTCAGCACAGCCATCTGGGTGCTGTAGGCCTTGGTGGTGGCCACGGCGATCTCGGGACCGGCCCAGGTGTAAAGCACATCATCCGACTCCCGGGCGATGGACGAGCCCACCACATTCACGATGGAGAGGATGCGCGCCCCCCGCTTCTTGGCCTCCCGGAGGGCAGCCATGGTGTCCAGGGTCTCGCCGGACTGGCTGATGGCGATGACCAGGTCGCCGCGCTTCACGATGGGGTCGCTGTAACGGAACTCGGAGGCCAAGACCACCTCCACGCTGCGCCGGAGCATACGCTCCAGGTTGTACTTGCCCACCATGCCCACATGGTAGGACGAGCCGCAGGCGATGATGATAATGCGCCCGATATTGCGAATTTCCTCCTCGGTCATGGTCAGGTCCTGCAAAATGACCCGTCCGCCCTGGAGCCGGGCGGCGGTGGCCTCCCGGATGGCCCGGGGCTGCTCAAAAATCTCCTTGAGCATGAAGTGGGCATAGCCGCCCTTTTCAGCGGCACCGATGTCCCAGTCCACATGGTGGTGCTTCTTGGTCACGGGCTGGCCCTGTTCGTTATACACGGTGATGCTCTCCCGGGTCAGCACGGCCATCTCGCCGTCCTCCATGTAGGAGATGTCCCGGGTGTGGCGGATGATGGCGGTGACATCGGAGGCGATGAAGTTCTCCCCCTCGCCGTAGCCCAGCAGCAGCGGCGCGTCCTTCCGGGCGGCAATGAGCCGGTCCGGTGCGTCGGCGGACACGATGCCCAGGGCATAGGCCCCCTCCACAGCGTTGAGCATCCGCCGCACAGCCTCCACCATGTCGCCGCACTGGCTGTAGTAGTAGTCCAGCAGCTGGGCCACCACCTCGGTGTCCGTCTCGGAGGTGAACTGGTAGCCCTTGTGCAACAGCTGGCCCTTCAGCTCCGAAAAATTCTCGATGATGCCGTTGTGTACCACGGCGATGCGGCCGCTCCGGCTCACCTGAGGATGGGCGTTGATGTCGTTGGGCTCGCCGTGGGTGGCCCAGCGGGTGTGACCGATGCCCAGGGTGCCGGGCAGGTCCGCGCCGTCATGGGTCAGGTCCTTCAGGACCTGCAGACGGCCCTTGGACTTTTTCACCTGCAGCCCATCGGGGCCGAACACCGCCACGCCGGCGGAGTCATAGCCCCGGTATTCCAGGCGCTGCAGGCCGTCCAGCAAAATGGGAGCCGCCTGCTCCTTACCCACAAATCCTACGATTCCACACATATTAAAGATTCCTCCTGATCGTTTCGTTTTTTAAAAATTTCACGACTGGAAGGACAAACACACAGACATTTGTCATTCCTGTCCGGCCGCAGCGTCTCTGTTTTGCGGTCGCCCGCATATTTACCGACTGCGTACGTACCCGGACGGTACGGGAGAGCTTCCGCCGAAAAACTCGATACTCTCTCCTCCTCGTCGTCCCGCAGGGCGGGCGCTGGCGCTTGTGATGGGTCGCCCCATAGCCTCCTTTCTTCTCTGTGTTAACAAAAAATGTATATTTCTACCTCCCGGGGCAAATACTGCCGGAAAGGGGGTATACCGTATGATGACCGCTTTTTTCAGAACCGTTATTCTCTATCTGCTGCTCATTGTGGGCCTTCGGCTCACCGGCAAGCGGCAGATCGGCGAGCTGGAGCCTATTGAGTTGGTGCTGACCATGCTGCTGTCGGACCTGGCCTCCGTGCCCATGCAGGACTTTGGTATCCCGCTTTTGGACGGGATCATCCCTATTGTAACGCTGCTGTCCATGAGCATGCTGCTCAGCTGCCTGAGCCTGCGGCATGTGCGCTTTCGGCGCATCATCTGCGGCCAACCCGCCATTATCATCCGGGACGGAAAGCTCCAGCAGGAGGCCATGCGGCACAACCGCCTGACCCTGGACGAGCTTTTCGAGGAGCTGCGCACCCAGGGCGTCACAGACATCAGCGACGTGAAGTACGCCATTTTAGAGACCGGCGGGCAGCTGTCGGTGCTGCTGCGCACCGTGGCCCAGCCTGCTACTCCCCAGCAGCTGGGCCTGACATACGAGGATGACGTGTTCCTCCCCACGGTCATCATCAACGACGGTCGTCTTCTGCGGGACCACCTGCGCCGGACAGGCCGAAATGAGGCATGGCTTCAGAAGCAGCTGGCTAAAAACGGTGTCTCCTCCCCCAGCCAGGTGTTTCTGCTCAGCGTAGACGAACGGGGAGAGACAGTCTGTATTGTAAAGGATCGTGCCAAATGAAATCATTCCGGATACCCGTTTTTATTCTGCTGCTGACCTTTCTCCTGTCTCTGCTTGCAGGCAGCAGCATCCGCCGCTGCGCTCAGGCGTGGCAGCAGCAGCTTTCCCTGGCCGAAGCCGCCGCAGAGCAGCAGGACTGGCCAAAAGCCCGGGCCGTTCTGGAAGACCTGCATGACCGGTGGCAGGAAAAGCAGAAGCGCCTTCACATGCTGGCCGAGCATGAGGAGCTGGACGAAGTGGAGACCCTGCTGTGCCGGTGCCTTGTCTTGGCCCGCCTGCAGGAGAGCCAAGAGCTGTCCGCAGACCTGGCCGAGCTCTCCGCCCGGCTGACCATCCTGAAGGAAAACCAGGGGCTTTCGCTGCGGAATATATTGTAGGTTTACGAGTGCGCGAAGGAGCACGACCCCTCAGTCACGGCTTCGCCGTGCCAGCTCCCCTTATAAAGGGGAGCCTTTGAGGACGGGGTCACGGATTGCCACAGCCAGTGTGCGCACTGGCTTCGCAATGACATGGTTTTTGCAAGGAGTGCGATGCAAGCCGGGCGGGCGGACAGGGGCGTCCGCCCCTACACGCCATTCATCGATAGAACTTCGTAGGGGGCGATGCCCACATCGCCCCATTTCATCCGGGCGGCGGAGTGAGGGCACCCCGCCCTACAATTTAGGCAGGGGAGGCTTCTATTCCTGGGGGCTTACTTCTCGTTCAGCAGCTTGCTCAACTCGCTCATAAAGGTGTTGATGTCTTTGAACTGCCGGTACACGGAGGCAAAGCGCACATAGGCCACCTCGTCGGCCTTTTTCAGCTTGTCCATGACCATCTCGCCCACCAGCTCCGTGCTGACCTCCCGCTCCAGCTTGTTCTGCAGCTCCTGCTCGATCTCCAGAGCCATGCGCTCCATGTCCGCCACGGGCACGGGCCGCTTTTCGCAGCTGCGCTGGATGCCCCGAAGGACCTTGCTGCGGTCAAAGGACTGGCGGCTGCCGTCCTTCTTGATGACCACCATCGGCAGGCTCTCCACCGTCTCGTAGGTGGTAAAGCGGCGCTCGCATTGCAGGCACTCCCGGCGGCGGCGGATGCTGCCCTCGTCGGCGGGGCGGGAGTCCACCACCTTGCTCTCGGAAAATCCGCAATAGGGACATTTCATGGTCCTTCTCCCCTTTCCATCCGTCCCGGATAGAGGGACGGTATGCGCATAGATTATTCGGTGTCCAAATATTGTACCACACTCCGTCAAGATGTGGTAGCAATTTTTTGTAACAATACTATGAATTGTGCCCAGAACAAAAGAGGAGAAGGCCATGGCCTTCTCCTCTTTTTCAGTTATTTTCGTTCGGTATGTAGAGTTTTCTCTCATACCAAACGCTCGTGGGGCAGACCGAAGGACACCGCAATGGCCTCGTCCACCTGCTGCATGATGTTGTCCTCCACCCGGCCCATTTTCTCCCGCAGGCGCTTTTTGTCCAAGGTCCGTATCTGCTCCAGCAGGATGATGGAGTCCCGGGGCAGGCCGCAGCTCTGCCCGGGCAGTTGGATGTGCGTGGGCAGCTTGGCCTTGCCGGTGCGGGAGGTGATGGCCGCGGCAATAATAGTGGGGCTGTGGCGGTTGCCGGTGTCGTTCTGCACGATCAGGACCGGCCGCACGCCCCCCTGCTCACTGCCCACCACCGGGCTCAGATCCGCATAATATATTTCGCCCCGTCTGACAGTTGATTCCACAAGGTTCACACTCCGCCGGAAAAAGTACCCGTGTTTTAGGGTCACTTTCATTGTCCCACGCAGCCTGCGAAAATATACGTTCCGCAGAAAAAACCGTGCCGTGTCCGTCCCAAACCAGTCTATGCGGGCGAGGTCACGCCGGTGCCTTTAAAACCGCAGCAGCAGCTCCCGCTCCGTCTCTTTTCCGTTTTCGATGTACACCCTGGGCACCCGCTTGCTCACGGCGCAGGTCAGCTCATAGGGGATGGTCCCGGCCAGCTCTGCCAGGTTCTCCACCGGATTTTCCGGCCCGAAGATCTCCACCTCGTCCCCCACATCCACCCGAGGCAGGTCCGTCAGGTCGATCATGCACATGTCCATGCAGATCCGGCCCCGCTGGGGTGCCGGACCATAAGCGGTCATCAGGCTGCAGCGGTCCGACAGGCACCGGAAAAATCCATCGGCATAACCGTAGGGCACCACACCCATGCGGGTGGTGCGCTCCGTCTTAAATAGGCGCCCATAGCTGACCGTAGTGCCCTGCTCATAGACCTTGATGGTACTTACGCTGGTCATGAGGCGCATTACCGGGCGCAGGCCCAGCTTCTTAGCCCCGTCGCCGTAGCCGTAGAGCAGCAGGCCCGGGCGGACCATATCCAAAAGCATCTCCGGCCAGTAGGCCACAGCCCCGGTATTGGCGCAGTGGCGAAGGCGGAACTTCCGTCCCAGCTTTTCCTCTACCTTTTCGATGACCGCTGTGAACAGGGCAAACTGCTCCTTGGTGTAGGCCCTGCTCTCCTCATTTTCCGGCTCGTCGGACACGGCGAAGTGGGTGAAGATGCCCTCAGCCTCCAGCCCCGGCAGGCGGCAGGCCTCGCATATTCCCTCCACGCCGCTTTCAAAGTGCTGGCCGCTGACCAGGTAACCAAGGCGGGACATGCCGGTGTCTACTTTAATATGTATTTTCAGAGTGCCGCCGCAGCGGACGGCCTCGTCGCTGTACTCCAAGGCCTTGGCCTTGCAGGTAACGGCCTGGGTGATGTTGTTTTCTATGAGCTTTTTCACCTGCTCCCTGGGGGTATGGCCCAGGATCAGGATGGGCATGCTGATGCCCCCCAGGCGCAGCTCCATAGCCTCGTCAATGCTGCTGACGGCCAGATAGTCCGCCCCGCTCTTCTCCAGCACCCGGGCCACCTGGATGGCACCGTGGCCGTAGGCGTCGGCCTTTACAACGCCCAGAAACTTTACGTCCGGGCCGATATGGCGGCGCAGCTTTTCATAGTTTTCCCGCAGGGTGTCCAGGTCGATGACCGCCCAGGTCCTTCTCAATGTAGATTCCATGGTATCGCCTCTTTCATGTACTCTCTTCTGTATTTTCTTCCGTCTCACAGGTAAATTGTGTAAATGTGACTGTCAGCAGCACCTTTCCCGCCCGGCTCAGCTCCGCAGCATAGGGCGCAAAGCTCTCCGGCTGCACCCAAAGGCTGCAGGCGTAGGTCTCCCCCGCCCCGTCCGTGGCTTCGCAGGAAAGGAATATGTACTCCTGGCCGCCGATTTTATCCGTGCCCTCCCGGGTGACGAAGCCTTGGCCCGCCGCGTACAGAAGGAGTTGGACGCAGTTGGCGGTGGAGAGGCCTCCCCCGTCCCCGGCGGCCCACACGTCGCCGTCGTAGAGGAGCTTCAGTTCCTCCGCCGTAACGGTGGCGCTGAGGCCCCGGAGCGCTTCCGGCTCCATGATGGTAGTGGTCGTCCCCCCGTCCCGGTCATAGGCCGCCGACACGGTAAAGGTGCGGTCGTCGGATGCCAGGTGCGCCACGATCTGTGCCTCCGCCTGAGCCGTGCGGATGGAGGCATAATAGCCCTGCACCGCCTCCCGCCGGGAATGGCCGCAGCCGGTTAAAAGCAGGCAAAACGGCAAAAACAGCAAAAAGATTTTCTTCACGGTATCGCCCTCCCAGTCAAATTAGAAGGCTCTCCGTATCCCAAAATATTGTCATTGCGAAACCAGTGCGCACACCGAATGACAGGTTTTCTATATTATTTATTTATAAATTTTTCATGGCGTAGGGTATCTGCTCCAGCAGGTCCGTGGGGGTCATGCTGCGCTCGCCCTTGTGGGCGGCGGCCCGGTCCCCGGCCCGGCCATGGAGCCACACCGCAGCGCAGCAGGCATCGAAAGCTTCGCAGCCCTGGCCCAGCAGAGACAGGATCATCCCCGCCAGCACGTCGCCGCTGCCGCCCTTGGCCATGCCGCTGTTGCCGGTGTCATTCACCGCCAGGCGGCCCGCCGGGTCCGCCACCAGGGTGCGGTGTCCCTTCAAAACCAAGTATACGCCGTATTTTTGAGAAAATGCCGCCGCGGCAGCCTCCCGGCCTTGGGAAAGGTCGCCGCCCAGGCGCAAAAACTCTCCCTCATGGGGCGTTACCACCGTGGGGGCCGTCCGCTTTTGCAGCAGCTCCGGGCAGCCGTCCAGGGCGTTTAACCCGTCCGCGTCCAGCACCAGGGGCTTTTCTGTGTCCAGCAGCTTCTGCACCAGGGCGTCCGTCTGCCAGCCCCGGCCCAGTCCGCAGCCCAGAAGCACCGCGTCGCAGTCCGCCGCCCGCTGGCGGATGGGCTCTTCAGCCAAAAGGGAGAGCTTGCCGTCCGCCGTCTCCGGCAGGGGAAAAGGCATGGCCTCGTCGCTCTTCACCGCCGCCACGGGCCACACGCTCTGCGGCACCGCCAAAAACACCAGTCCCGCCCCCGTGCGCACCGCCGCGCGGCTTGCAAAGATAGGCGCGCCGGTATAGCCCACGCTGCCGCAGACGCACAGGACCTTCCCGAAATTTCCCTTGTGTCCCGCCGGGTCCCGCCGGGGCAGAATGGCCCGCACCCGGGACGCCGTAATGGTCTCCAAGTACATCGCCCCCTTCATCCGGTATCTTTGCTCCAGTATAGCACGTTTTCGCCCTATGGGCGATATTTTTTCAGCGATCCGACGAAATTTTTTCCTTGAAAAGCCGGGGAAAGTATGGTATAAGTAAATATATTGTATATATGAAAAGCGTGGAACGGGAAAATCCGCACACACGCGGCTTCCAAGAGAGGGTCAGTCACCGGCTGCAAGCTGGCCCGTAGCCGTCTGCGGTGTTCGCCCGGGAGCTGCTGCGAGGAAATGCGCAGCCGGGTCAGCCTCCGTTATGGGGAAACGAGTGCGCAGGTTTTTCCTGCGAATTTGGGTGGTACCACGGAGCGCTGTATGCCTTTCGTCCCTTTTATTCAGGGGAGGAAAGGTCTTTTTTTATCCCCGCTAACGAATCCCACTTTTTACAAGGAGGAATCATTGCTGATGAAAGAAAAGCTGAATGAACTGCTCCAGGAGGGCAGAGAAAAGATCCTGTCAGCCAAGAACGAGACGGAGCTGCAGGACATCAAGGCCGCCATTTTGGGCAAGCAGGGCGGCCTGACGGCGCTGCTGAAGGAGGTGCCCAAGCTGGATGTTTCTCTGCGTCCGGAGATGGGCAAGGCCGTAAACCAGGCCAAGGCCCAGCTCACCGAGCTCATTGAGCAGCACCGAAACGACTTAAAGCTCAAGGCCTCTCAGATCGACGCCGACTTCGACATCTCCGTCCCCGGCTATCTGCCTCCCGCCGGAGGGCTGCACCCCATCACCCAGATGTGCTACGACCTGAACGATGCCTTCCGCTCCATGGGCTTTGAAATTTACGAGGAGGACGACATCACCAGCGAGCTCTACGGCTTCGACAATCTGAACTTCCCCCCCAACCATCCCGCCCGGGAGAGCATGGACACCTATTGGCTGGCGGGCCATGACAAGGGCGAGTGCTGGGACAAGCTCTGCCTGCGCCCCCACCTTACCGGCGGCTCCGTGCGCTATATGCAGACCCACAAGCCCCCCTATCGCTTCGTGTACCCCGGCCGGGTGTACCGCAACGAGACCACCGACGCCCGCCACGAGCGTGCCTTCTTCCAGTATGAGGCGCTGATCGTGGACAAGGACTTCACCTTCGCCTCCGGCAAGGTGATGATCCAGAGCATTCTCTCCAAGGTCTTTGGCCGGGAGGTCCCCGTGCGGATGCGGGCAGGCTTCTTCCCCTTCGTGGAGCCGGGGTTTGAAATCGACATGGGCTGCCTGGTCTGCGGCGGTAAGGGCTGCTCGGTGTGCAAGCAGGTGGGCTGGATCGAGATCATGCCCGGCGGCACCCCCCACCCCAATGTTCTCCGGGCGGCGGGTCTGGACCCGGACGAGTACACCGGCTTCTATGTAAACATCGGCCTGGACCGCCTGGTGATGATGCGCTACGGCGTGGACGATGTGCGCCTGTTCCACAGCGCCGACCTGCGCTTTTTGAAGCAGTTCCATTAATAAGGAGGGTTTTACACAATGAAAGTTTCTCTGAACTGGGTCAAGGACTATGTAAAGCTCCCTGACGATATGGACCTCAAGCGCCTTTCCTACGATCTGACCATGTCCACCGTGGAGGTGGAGGATGCCACGGACCTGTCCGAAAGCTTCCGCAACATGGTAATAGGCGTAGTGCAGCAGGTGCAGCAGCACCCCAATGCCGACAAGCTCCGGGTTTGCAAAACAGACATCGGCGGCGAGATAAAGGACATCGTGTGCGGCGGCATCAATCTCCGGGACGGCATGAAGGTGGCAGTGGCCCTGCCCGGGGCCCACTGCCGCTGGCACGGCGAGGGGGAGCCGGTGGAGATCAAGGTCTCCAAGCTCCGGGGCGTGGAGAGCTACGGCATGATCTGCGCCAGCAGCGAAATTGGCCTGTTTGACCTCTTCCCCTTCACGGAGGAGGCCACCATCCTGGACCTCTCTGACTTCGACGCTCCCGCCGGGACGCCCCTGGCCGACGCCCTGGACCTTAACGACATCATCCTGGAAATTGACAACAAATCCATGACCAACCGCCCGGACCTCTGGGGTCACTACGGCATCGCCCGGGAGATCGCAGCCCTCTACGATCTGCCCATGAATCCCCTGCCTCCCTTTGACCGGACCGTTAAAAACACCGCGGGCCTTACCATCACCGTGGAGGACAGCGACCGCTGCCCCCGGATGACCGGCACGCAGATCGAGGGCCTCAGCGTAAAGCCCGCCCCCTACTGGATGCAAAACCGCATTTGGAAGGTGGGTATGCGCCCCATCAACGCCCTGGTGGACATCACCAACTATGTGATGCTGGCCACGGGTCAGCCCTCCCACGCCTATGACTCCGACCATATCGCCGGCCACATCATCGTCCGCCGGGCCGGAGAAGGCGAAAAGCTCCAGCTGCTCAACGGCAAGGACCTGCCCCTGTCCACGGACGACCTGGTCATCGCCGACGATGCCGGGGTGGTGGGTCTGGCAGGCGTCATGGGCGGCGCCAAGGACTCCATTCTCCCCACCACCAACAAGGTGATTTTGGAGGTAGCCAACTTCCAGGCTGCGGGCATTCGCCGCACGGCCCTGCGCTACGACAACCGCACCGAGGCCTCGGCCCGGTATGAAAAGGCCGTTGATCCCGAGCGCTGCGACCAGGCCCTGGACCTGTCCATGGCCCTGTTTGCGGAGCTTTATCCCGAGATGAAGGTCACGGGCTTCGTGGACTGCTATCCCAATAAGCTGCAGCGGGCCGAGATCGACGTGTCTCTGAATTGGCTGGAGCGCCGCCTGGGCAAGCGCATCTCCAACGAGGACATTGCCAAGAAGATGGGCGAACTGGGCTATGAGCTGACCTTTGACGGCGACAACATGCACGTGGTGGTGCCCACCTGGCGCTCCACCGGCGACGTATCCATCAAGGCGGACATCATGGAGGAGGTCGCCCGGATGTACGGGTACGAGAACTTCCGGGCCGCCCCCATCACCACCTCCTTCGACGGGGCCATCAACCAGCTGGATAAGGACCTGGAGCGCCGCATCAAGGAGTATCTGGCCATCCGCTGCGGCATGCAGGAGATCTTCACCTATCCCTGGATGACCGACCAGTATGTAAACGCCATCCTGCAGGATACCAGCGGCATCCTCTCCCTCTCCACGCCCCCCTCTCCCGACGAGAGCCTCATTCGCTCCTCGCTGCTCCCCAACCTGTGCAAGGCGGTGGTGAAAAACGAGCGGTTCTTCACGGAGTTTTCCATCTTCGAGTGCGCCCAGGTGTTCCGGGACGCGGACTACACCACTCCCTACGACAGCCGGGAAAAGCTCCCCTCCCAGCGCAAGAACATCGCCGGTGCCTTTGCCGGCGACAGCAAGAATGTCACCGACCTCTTCCGCCGGGCCAAGGGCGTTATCGAGAGTATGCCCCGGTACACCCACATGGAGGGCTTCACCTTCCGCCAAGAGCAAAAGCCTGTGTGGGCCGACGATGTGGTGTGGCTGAACATCTGCCTGGGCGATAAGCGCATCGGCAACCTGGCCCTGCTGAACAAGAAGGCCTCCATGGCCTGCGGCATCAAGAACCTGAGCGTGATGCTCTTCGAGCTGGATATGGTCGCCCTGGTTCCCTTCCGCTCCCGCACCAACACCTTCACCCATCTGGCCGAGTATCCCATGACGGACTACGACATCTCCCTGCTCTTTGACGCAGAGACAAAGTGGGCGGATATGCAGAAGATTCTCTCCGGCATCCACAATGAACTCTTCCACGGTGCCGCCTTTGTGGACGAGTACCACGGCAAGCAGATCCCGGAGGGCAAGAAATCCGTGACCATCCGCCTGACCATCGGCTCTGCGGAAAAGACCCTCACCTCCGCCGAGATCGAGGCCTGCGCCGCCTCCGCCGTAAAGAAGCTGGTGAAAAACCTGGGTGCCGAGCTCCGGGCAAAATAAAACCGCCCGGTGGGAAATCTTTTTCCCTTTACTTTTTCGTAAAAGAAGCATATACTATTTCCAGTAATCAAGAAAGGCGGTGTCCCCTATGGATGAATTTACCCGTAAATTCAATACGGCGGAGGATCGGGAGGAGCAGACCCACTACATTCTCTCGGCGGTGTACGACGCGCTGAAGGAAAAGGGCTACGACCCCATCAACCAGATCGTCGGCTATATCCTCTCGGAGGACCCCACCTATATCACCAACCACAACGGCGCCCGGGCGCTTATCTGCAAGCTGGACCGGGACGAGATGCTCCAGGCCCTGGTGAAAAGCTATCTGGATCTGTAAAAGTGCTAAAGCCCTGCGGACCTTTTAAGGTCCGCAGGGCTTTTTTATTATACGCTTTTCAGTTCTCTTTCTTTTTCCGCAGAAGCACCGCCGCACCGCCGAGGGTCAGCAGGGCCGCTGCGCCGTAGAGCACCAACCCGGTATCGCCGGTGGCCGGAGCCTTCTCGCCCGTACCGGTCTGGGCGCCGCCGCCTGCGCCGGTGTCAGTGGTGCCGCCGGGGCCCGCCTCCGTGCCGCTATCCCCGGGGATTTCCTCACCGCCGCCGGAGGAAGCCGGGGCCCGGAGGATGAATCTCTCCGCCCGCACCAGCTCGTCACCCTCGACCTTGGTGTAAATGCTGATGGGGTTCTGATTCTCCACCCCGCTGTTCGTCTGCACGAAGAAGCCGCCCACAGGCTCGGCCACATAGTTCAGCACATTGCCAAAGTCCGCCAGGTCGCGCTTGCCGTAGTTGCTCAGGGGATTCAGGGACACGATCTCGGACTTTTCGTCCATGGCGATCATCTCCACCCAAAACTGGGACCCGGTGTCTGCAACGGGCAGCACCACATGGAGTTTGCTGTTTTGCAGGTCGATGCCCGTGTTGGTCATCCAGCCGAGATTATACAGGTTGATGGTGCTGTTTTTCAGGGTCAGCTTGTACGCCAGGTTCACGCTGGCGTTGCGAATTTCGCCGCCGGTCATGGTCAGGCCGTCCAGGGTCAGGTCCCCGGCCACATCAATGGCGGCAGAGAGGTCCGCGCCCTCTGCGCCGCAGATGGTCAGGCTTTGGGCATCCGCAGAGCTGGGCCGACTAATGACACCCGCGTAGCAGCTGCCCTGGACACGGATGGTGCAGTCCCACTTGGGCAGGATAATCTTCCCGCCGACGGAAATGTCCTTCAGCGTCAGCACGGCGTTTGCCGCATCCCAGGTGTAGCCGTCATGCTCCAGAGTCTTGCCGCTGTGATCCCCAGACACAAGATTCAGCTCGGGAATCTGATGACTGTCCTCTGCGAAGGCCAGCACCGGGACCATCATCAGCACGGTCAGGATGCAAATGATAAGTTTTTTCATGATTTTCCTCCATTTCACGAATTTCTTTACTTATTTTACTAAAAAACTCCTTTTCTGTCAACATAATTATTCTCCGCAGATCTCCGGGTGCATTTTCTGCCGCCGCATTTGACAGCCATGCTTTTCTGTGCTATGATAAATGGTACGATACGGAAAAAGGAGTTGTGCTGGAATATGTCTGAAGTGAAGAAGGGCGAAGGCCTTGTTTATAAAAACCATCCTCTGCGCCGGGTGGACAATCTGATCTATTACGGCAGCATGGCCGACGAGTATATCATCATGCTGCAGATCCTGGAGACCAAGAAGGAAAAGGACATGGATGTGGCCAGCCGGGTCTCCGTGCAGCTGCAGCTCACCGCCCCGGACCTGAAAAGCCGGGACCGGGTGGTGAAAAAGACCGAGAAGGACAGTCTCTATGC
>CAKTZK010000030.1 GCA_934635515.1 uncultured Oscillospiraceae bacterium | reverse complement strand
ACCTTGTCGTCACGCTCGAAGATCTTGATGGCGTACCAGCGCTGCTGCTCCTCGGGCATGTTATGTACGGCGGCCTCCTCAATGTGGGCAATGGCGTGCTCCACGGGGCCGGAGAAGGTGTGCATGGGAATGGTCTTGGCGTTGTGAGCGGCATTTACGGCCTCCTCGGCAGCCTGCATAACGCCGGTGCCCTTCAGAGCGGAGATCTCCACCACCTTGCAGCCCAGCTCCCGGGCCAGCTCCTGGGTGTTGATGCTGTCGCCGTTCTTCTTCACCACGTCCATCATGTTGATGGCCACCACCACGGGGATGCCCAGCTCGGTGAGCTGGGTGGTGAGGTAGAGGTTACGCTCCAGGTTGGTGCCGTCGATGATGTTCAGGATGGCATCGGGGCGCTCCTTGATGAGGTAGTTACGAGCCACCACTTCCTCCAGCGTGTAGGGGGACAGGGAGTAGATGCCGGGCAGGTCCATGATGACCACGTCATCGTGCTTTTTCAGCTTGCCTTCCTTCTTCTCCACCGTAACGCCCGGCCAGTTACCAACGAACTGGTTGGAGCCGGTGAGGGCGTTGAAAAGGGTGGTCTTGCCGCAGTTGGGGTTGCCCGCCAATGCGATCTTGATTTGTTTTTCCATGTGACTCTCCTTTCGGTTAGTGAGACCTAACCAGTATTTAAAAAAATAATATGGGCCTGAAAGGAACGGGGGAAAAAGCCTCGCAGAGTTTGCGCCCTCAGGCGCAAAAAATTGGGATCATTTTTCACCGCGACATACGCGTGGGGGGAAAATACCTCTCAGGCTGTAGGGGTGGAATTTTGCCGCTTTGCGGAAAAATTGTGCGCGCAGCAGACGGCAATCTTTTTTGCCAGCTTTTTACTGGACCTCGATCATTTCGATGTCGGCCTTACGCAGGCTCAGCTCGTAGCCGCGCACCGTAACCTCTACGGGATCGCCCAGAGGGGCTACCTTGCGCACATAGACGTCCACGCCCTTGGTGATGCCCATGTCCATGATGCGGCGCTTAACGGGGCCTTCACCGTGGAGCTTGACCACCTTGGCGGTCTCGCCGATCTTAACGTCCTTCAGTGTTTTCATAGTGCTGTCTCTCCTTTTATATCATAATTTTTCTTGCCATTTCTTCGCTGATGGCCACCCGGGCTTCCTTCACCTTCACGATGAGGTTGCCGCCCAGTGAGGAGACCACCGTGGCGCTGCCTCCGGCAACAAATCCCAGATCCTCCAGGTGCTTGCGGACCTCCGGGCTGCCACCGATGTGGCGAATGATATTTTCCGTACCCATATCTGCCAGTGCAAGCGGCATCATTGTTATCCCTCCCAAGGTTTGAGTAATCTAACTTTTGAGCAAAAAGAAAAAGGTTAGTAACCCTTAACTGTCGATAGTTTAATAGCTTTAACCGCATTTGTCAAGACCCTTTGTTCAAAAAATATTAAAAATTAGCAGGGTGTCCAAATCTGTCTCTTTCCGGCGAAAAATCATCGTCAACGATGCCAATAGGGGGGAGGAAAGATAAAAGTGGGAGGATGAAAGAGGAAAGATGGGGGGCGTAGGGGCGACCCTTGCGGTTGCCCGTGTCGTTTATGAAATCGTTTGTAGGGGCGGACGACCCTGTCCGCCCGGTGTGGTGTGCGCGATTTTTTGTAGGGCAAGGCCCGCGTGCCCTGCCGGTGCGGTGGGGAAAAAGAATCCCCCAGTCACGGCTTCGCCGTGCCAGCCCCCTTTAGGCAAGGGGGCCAACGACCCTTCCGGCGCTTCGCGCCACCTCCCCTTACGCAGGGGAGGCTTTGGAGATGGGGGTTACGGATTGCCATAACCAGTGACAGGTTTACAAGGGGTGCGGTGGGGCGGGCCGATGTGGGGAGCGAATCGAGCGCTGCCAGTGGCAGAAGAAGCGAGATGAGCGAGTGGCCGCGGTCAAAATTGGGGGCGTCCGCCGTAAGGCAGCGCAGAAATTTTGGGCACCGCAACAGGACCATCGGCCCCTACGAATTTTTGAGGGGAGCGCGTGCCGTCGGGGCGGGGATTTGCGCAAAAAGAGACCGCCCTTTCGGGCGGTCTCGGGGGATAGTCCTTTTCAATTACAGGTCCAGCTTCAGGTCGTTTTCCTTGATCCAGCCCCACTTGCGCAGGGGGAGGGCGATAAGCCAGCTGAGCAGGGCCGGGAGAACGAAGCAGATCAGCACCAGGCCCAGCCAATCGGTGGCGGTGATGGCGGCCTTGCTCCCGGCCTCGATATCCGCCAGCCAGCCGGTATACACGCCGATCTGGCCCACCAGGCCGCAGGTGCCCATGCCGCTGGACACCGCCGCACCGTTCATCTCCATGCGGAAGATACAGGTGGCGATGGGGCCGGTGATGGCCGAGGCCAGAGTGGGGGGAATCCAAATACGGGGGTTGCGGACGATGTTGCCCATTTGCAGCATACTGGTGCCCAGGCCCTGGGCAGCCAGACCGCCCCAGCGATTTTCCCGGAAGCTCATAACGGCGAAGCCCACCATCTGGGCACAGCAGCCCGCTACGGCGGCGCCTCCGGCCAGACCCGTCAGACCCAGCGCGGCGCAGATGGCAGCGGAGGAGATGGGGAGCGTCAGGGCGATGCCGATGACCACCGAGACGATGATGCCCATGAAGAAGGGCTGTAGCTCCGTGGCCCACATAATAAATTTGCCCACGGCGCTGGCGGCGGTGCCGATGGGAGCGGCGATGAGGGCCGCAGCACCAATGCCGCAGAGGATGGTGACGATGGGCGTCACAAGAATGTCGATCTTGGTCTCCTTGCTGACCGCCTTGCCCAGTTCCGAGGCGATGATGGCCACAAACAGCACCGCCAGCGGCCCCCCGGCTCCGCCCATGGCGTTGGTGGCAAAGCCTACGGGAATCAGGGAGAACAGCACCATGGGAGGCGCGTTCAGCGCCCGGCCGATGGCTACCGCCATGCCCGGCCCCACCATAGCCGAGCAAAGGCCGCCGATGGTATAGCTCACCGCGCCGTCGCCCTTACCCAGGGTGACGATGATGTCCGTTAAAAATCCGATATGCAGCTGGGTGCCCAGCGTGTTGAGAATGGTGCCCACCAGCAGCGTGCAGAACAGGCCCTGGGCCATGGCGCTCATGGCGTCGATGAAATAGCGCTTGGGGGAGAAGACAATGTCCTTGCGCCGCAGGAAGGCAGATACCTTTTCCATAAGTACACCTCAAATAAAAACAGAGTAGACATGTGTCTTGACACACGTCTACTCCATTATATCGTCTTTTTCGGCTTTGTCAATCCTCCAGCAGCATTTTCTTGCTGCGCAGCACCGCCAGCACCCGGGTAAAGGCATCTTCATCGTTGGCCGAGAGCCGGTGGGCATGGATGCCGTCGGTGAGCAGGCTCAGGGGCTGGGCCCCGTGCTCCTGCATTTTTCGCACGAACTGATCCACATCGAAGCGACAGGAGAGCTGCAGGGGGGCGGTAATTTCGCCGTAGACCGGGTGCTCCACCGTCACATCCAGCACGGTGCAGCCGCCGTCTACCATGGCGTACAGCTCCTCCCGGGTCTGGCCGGGGGTGTGCTGACAGACTACCTGGCGTACCAGGCCCTCCTCCGGGGGGATCACATAGCCACGGGCGGTGGAAACGATCTGGGCGCCGCCGGCCCGCAGCAGGGCTACGTCCCCCACGATCACCTGCCGACTCACACCCAGCAGGCTCGCCAGGGCCGTGGCGCTGAGAGGGGGATTGCCAGCCTGCAGATGGGATAAAATGGCGTTTCGCCGCTCTTGTGCTGTCATGGGAGGGCTCCTTTCGGTGCAGTTTGGGCGCGGGTGGGGCGTCAAGGACGCCACCCCTATACGGTCACACTATTATACTATATCCAAAACTGCGATACAATAGGGGGGCTCAAGAAAAATCAGAGGGCGGTCTGCTGCAGACTGCGGAAGCGGCGCTCGCCGATGCGCTCCAGCGTCGGAGGCAGCAGGCACAGGGCCGCCCAGGCCGCGTAAAACAGGCCGGACATAGGGGTGATGGGCATCATCACCACCTGGGGGGTGAAGCGGATCATGGTCTGATCCAGCAGGACCGCCATCAGCAGCACGCTCATCAGCGCGCACATTCCGATGACGAAGGAACGATCCCGGCCGTCGAAGCGGTACAGGGAGTAGGCGGTGCGGCCCCGGAGGGAGCAGCCCCGGCAGCGCATGGAGTCGGAGGTGGTCACGATACCCTCAATGAGCCAGGTGAGGAGGATGCCGCCCCGGCGGAGGGCGTTGCGCATTCTCTGGAAGATATTTCCCTGGCCTTTGCCCCGGCCGATACCCCGCTGGGCCAGCTCAATGCGCTGACGCTGTTTGTTCAGCCGGGGAACCGTGCGCAGGAGGATGGACAGGTACAGGCTTAGATGAGGCGATACCCGGCCCAGGAGGAACACGATCTTGTCCGTGGTGAATACCGCGTGGACGCAGCCCAGCCACAAAACTACCGCCACGCACACCATAGCCCAGGTGCCGCCGCAGAGGAAGGACTCCAGGGTCACTTGGTTGCCGATGAAGTTCACCCCCAGCACGGTGATGCCGAAGTGGTGGTACGAGCCGTACCACAGGGCAAAGAGCAGCGCGAAGGGCAGCAGACCCAGGCCCGGGATCAGGGCCCGGAGGCCCCGGAGCTTCAGCAGGTACAAAAAGGCGCACAGATAGCTCAGGCACAGGAAGACCGGCTGGCGAAAGAGGATGGTGCCGGTGAGCACCGCCGCGAAATACAGGAAATTGATGCCCGGATGATAGCGTGAAAATTCCATGGCGTCAGGGCTCCATCATGCCGTATTTGATCTGGATGCGCTGGAGCCGGTCCAGCAGGGGCTTGCCGAATAGCAGCATGGTCAGGGCCACCGCCGTGCCGTGGACGCAGTTTACCGGTACGCCCGCCAGGTAAATGGCCATGGGGGAGGAGGTATTGTACCCGGCCATGAAGAAGGTGGAGGTGTCCAGCAGGGGGCCTACCACCAGGAGGATGCAGAGAAAGCCGAACACCGTCAGGCCCAGGATGTCCTTCCAGCCGCCATTTTTCCAGGCCCGGGGGGATTTTTTCAGGATGCCCCACAGGGCGAACAGGCCCGCCAGCATCCCACCGATGCCGTAGGCAAACATCTGCCACGGGGTCCAGGGCCCCTGGCCGAAGATGAAGTTGCTGGCAAAGCCGCTGATGGCCCCGCACAGAAAGCCCGCCTCCGGGCCGAAGGCGATGCCCGTGAGCATGACGATGGCCAGCATGGGCTTGAAGTGGGGGATGGCGCCGAAGGCCGCCCGGCTGGCTACCGCCAGGGCGCAGAGGACCGCCAGGAGCACCAGCTCCCGGGCCTGGGGCTTGCGGCTTTCAAAGTGCAGGAAAAAGGCGGCGATGGTCAGGACGATGATGGTAAGGCCCGAGAGGTAGTAGCTCTGATTCAGGCGGGTGAAAAGCACCACCGCCAGGGGCACCAGAAGCACCATAATGGCCAGGCTCAGCCAAAAGCGCCAGTTTATTTTTCGCGTGTTCATGTTAAATCGTTCTCCTTCATCAGGGACACCACATCCTCCGCCGTCACCGCCTGGGGGAACAGGTGGCGGCTCATGCGGTTGGCGGCGGTGGTGTAGAAGCTGTTTTGGGCAAAGAAGCGCCGGGGGGTGTTGGTGGTGAGGAGCTGGCCGTCGAAGAACATGGAGACGCTGCTTGCATATTCTGCGCAGAACTCCACATCGTGGCTGACCATAACGATGGTCACGCCCTGCTCGCACATCAGGCGGTGCAGAAGCTCCGCCAGCTGGCGCTTGAAGAAGCTGTCGAGACCCTTGGTGGGCTCGTCCAGCAGCAGGAGCTTCGGCTCCGTCAGCAGGACTTTCGCCAAGGCGGAGCGCTGCTGCTCGCCGCCGGAGAGGTCGTAGGGGTGGTGGTCCAGCAGGGCGGTGATGTCGCAGAGCTTGGCCATATCCGCAATGCGCCGGTCCTTATCCGGGCAGGAGGCGGGGAGCATCTCCTCCAGATCCTCCCGGACGGTTTTCTTCACGAACAGGCACTGGGGGTCCTGGGGCAGCATGGCAAGCCGTCCGTGGAAAAGGTCTTTACACTTGGCCGTGTCCTGGCCGTCAATGCGGACCTTGCCCCGGTAGGGCCTGCAGATGCCGCAGATAGCCTTGAGGGTGGTGGATTTGCCGGTCCCGTTGCCGCCCACGATGGAAAAGAGGGTACCCCGGGGCACCCGGAAGCTGACGCCCTTGAGAATGTCAGGGCTGTCCTTTTCATAGCGAAACCAAATTTCTTTCACTTCCAGGGCCGGGTCCTTGATCTCCTCCGGCAGCTCCGGCTGGGGGGGCAGGATGTCGCGCACCTCTTTGCCGGCGGCCTTTTCCGTGAGCCAGCTGCGGCCCTCCCGCACCGTAAGGGGGGAGGCGGCGCCGGTCTCGCCCGCGCCGTAGAAAATGCGCACCGGGGCGGGCATGGCGGTGAACATATCGCTCTTTTGGGTATAGAGGAGCTGGCCCACCTTTTTAGGATCATCATCGGCCAGGATGCGGCCGTTTTCCATGACTACGCAGCGGTCGGCGGCGTGGAAGATGTCCTCCAGGCGGTGCTCGGTGATGAGCACGGTGGTGCCCAGCTCCCGGTTGATCTTCTTCACGGTGTTGAGAAAGTCCGAGGCGGCAATGGGGTCTAACTGGCTGGTGGGCTCGTCCAAAATCAGCACCTTCGGCTGCATGGCCATGATGGAGGCCAGGTTTAAAAGCTGCTTCTGGCCGCCGGAGAGCTCCGCCACGTCCCGGTGAAACCAGCCCTGGATGCCGAAATAGCTGGCCATTTCCGCCACCCGCAGGCGCATGGTCTTCTGGTCGCAGCCCAGGCTCTCCAGGCCGAAGGCCAGCTCGTGCCAGACCTTGTCGGTGACGATCTGGCTGTCGGGATTCTGCATGACGAAGCCAATTTCCGAGGACTGCTTGCGCAGGTCCGCCTGGTCCAGGGGCGCGCCGTCATAGAGAATGGTCCCGGTACGGTTTCCGTGGGGGGTGAGGACGGTTTTCAGGTGCCGCAGAAGGGTGGTCTTGCCGCTGCCGGACTTGCCGCACAGGGCGATATACTCCCCCTGCTCCACTTGCAGGGAAACCTCCCGCAGGGAGGGGTGCTCCGGGTCCGTGGGGTAGGAAAAGGTCAGATTTTCGATCGCAAACTGTGCCATAGGATAGCCTCCCGAATGGAATAAAAGGTGGGGATCAGTAATAATGCGGCGTAGGCCGCGAGACCCAAAACGGGCCGCAGGCCCCGGACCGGGGCCAGGGAAAGAGCCGGGAAAAAGGACGCCTGGGCGCTGCCGTGGGCGGCGGCGAAAATGACGGCGGCCAGGGTCAGGACAATGAGGCTTGTCGTGAGCCAGTCCCGGCCGGTGAAGCGGTAAATTTGAAAGGTGGTGCGCTTGCCCGGGGCGCCGTAGCCCCGGCAGCGCATGGAGTCGGCGGTGACGACACTGCCCTCCAGGGCCCAGCCGGAGAGGGCCGTCAGCACATCCATGCCCCCCTGAATTTTTTCTTTCCGGGTCCCGGCGGCGCTGCGGCCGATGCACTTGCGGGCCCCGGCGATCTGCCTGCCCTTGCGCCAGTAGCCCGGGATCAGCCGCAGGACCATCACCAGCACCAGGGAGACGGAGGGGATCACCGCGCCGAAAAGACTGGTGAATTTATCGGAGGTCATGACGATGCCGCCGCAGAGAAACCACAGGCTCACCGCCGCGAACATCATTCCCGCGCAGAGGCCGTAAGACAGGGCCTGCCAAGTATAGGGGCGGCCAAAGAGGGAAAAGAGAACGGTATCGCCCAGGGTGTTGAAGACCGGATTCGCCGCCGCCACCAGAATTAGGGCCAGGAGCAGAAAGGCGAAGGTCTTGCCGCTGCGGCCCCGGCGCAGGGCGGCGTAGTAGGCCCCGCCGCACAGCAGCGACACCAGCAGATACGCCGGGTGGAACAGCACCACCGTCAGCACGATGGCCGCCGCGAAAAACAGGAAATTCACCGCCGGGTGACAGCGGGAAAACACGTCATAATCTTGCAGGGCCAGGGCCTCCTTTGCTTAAAATTTTGCGGGCAGGGGGGAAGATCAACCCATCCAGTCGGGGGCGCCTACGTCGGTGCCCAGGCCCTTGCAGGTGTAGGCCCAGACGATGGTATCGCCCTCCTCCAGCGTATAGCTGGAGCAGCCGTAGTTGGGGAACCAGCCGTTGACCTTATACATCCAGCCGGACTGCTGGCCGCAGTCAAACTCATACAGGTGGTTGATGCCCTCGACGTAATAGCTGCTGTACATGGGCGTCCAGCTGTACTCCAGCTGAATATTCTTTTCCTCGCATACACGCTTGAGCACGTCGAACACGGTCTCCCCCTGGGTGAAGGTGACGGTGGTGGTGGCGAGAATGGTGCCGCTGTCGGGCACATAGACATCCAGGCCCGGCGTCAGATCCTGCATATTATTAAGAATGGTGTCGCAGCGGATCTCGATGGTGCAGGTGTAGGTGGGCTTCTCCTCGGGCTTGGAGGGGGTATCGGGCTGGGTGGGCGTATCGGGTGTTGTGGGGTTAGAGGGATTGGACGGGGTGCCGGGGGTAGAGGAACTGCCGGAATTGGAGGGGGTGGACGGCGTGGAGGAGCCGGTATTATCCTTGGCGGCGGTGGTGCCGTCGGTGTTTTTATCCGCCTCGGGCTTAATGGGCTCGGCGGCGACATTGCGGCTGTCCAGGACGGACTTCACCTCGTCGGAACTGCAGGCCATGTCCTCCTGGCAGCCCAGGACGCACTCCAGAGCGAAGGAACTGAGGGCCTTCAGGTCCAGGGACTGCACGGAGAGCTCCTTGCCCACATAGCTGCCGGTCTTGCCGGCGGCGAAGGTGTTGGCGCCGTCGCTGACGGAGCCGCCCAGGACGTATAGGGTCTCGGAGCCCGTGCGGACGGTGCATACCAAGACGGCGCTCTCCAGCTTGGCGGAGTGCTCGCCGTAGAGCAGCGTTACGGCAGCGCCGGAGGCCTGGCAGAAGGCTTCGCCCGTTTCCAGGCGCAGCTGGGTACTCTCCGGCTGGGCAGAGACGACCTCCAGCTTGGCACCCTGGGAGAGCACCAGATCGCACTTCTCCGCCTTGACGGACACATAGCCGCTGGTGACGGAGACGGTATCGCCCTGGCGCAGCTGGGTCTCGCCGGTGAGCTCGGAGGCGATGCCGCCGCGGGTGAGATTGGACAGACCCTTGCGCACCGTGGCGGTGATGGCCGCGGTGTCGCCCTCCTGAGCGGGCTTATCAAACCAGCCCAGGTGCCGACCGGTGAAAAACACGGCCAGGGCCGCGATGAGAGCGATGGCGGCAATCATCAAAATGTTGTAGAGTGTTTTCTTTTTCATGATCTTCTCCTCTCCGGGGCAAAAGAAAAGCCCCCAAAGTGGGGGCAAAACGCATCTGTATCGGCCGCTGGGCATCCCCCAAGAGCCACGGGCCGCCTAAACCGGGGAATGTATTCCGGCTCCGGACGCCCTGTGCCAAACCCTTCTCAGAGCAGTGCTCCAATGGTTTCGGCGGCTTATGTCCGTCTACGGCGGCTTGGTACCGCTGGGATTGACCCATTCCGTTCCGTCAGTTCTAATCACATAGTATAGCATAGTTCGCGCCGGGGCGCAACCGTCAATCTTCGGGGTTTTCCGGCTTTTCCTGGGCTTTTTCGTGGCGGCGGCAGACGGTGCGGTAGATCAGCAGGCCCGCCAGGGACAAAAGCAGCGTGCCGCCGAACACCAGGGCCGCGAAGAGGTAGCTTTTTCCGCCCAGGGCGCTGCCGCCTACGGTGGAGGTGAGCACCGACGGAAGCCGTCCCACGGAGCACAGTAGAAGCCAGGTGCCCCAGCGGATATCCGTGAGCCCGGCGAAGTAGCACAGCAGGTCCTTGGGGGTGCCGGGGACGGTGAAGATGAGCCAGAAGAGGAAGTTGCGCTGGGGGGAGTTTTTCAGGAAATGGAGCTTATTGAGCTTTTCCGGCGGGAAGAAAATTTCCGCCATGGGCTGGCCGAATTTTCGCACCAGCCAAAAGACGGCAACGCTGCCTAAAAACAGACCCAGCATACACAGAATGCTGCCCCATACGCCACCGAAGGCATAGCCGCCGCAGATCTCCAGAGGCTCCCCGGGGATGATGGCCACCACCACCTGGAGCAGGCACATGCCCACATAGGTGGCCTTGCCCCATAGGCCGCGGTCCGCCACCCACCGGCGGAACAGGTCCGGCTCCTTGGCAAAGCGCACCATGGGCCGGCCTACAAACCAAAACACCGCCAGGGACAGGAGCAGAAACAGCACCAGGGCGCTTACGGCGGCGATCTTTTTCTGTTTTTGGGTGAGGGTAGGTTTTTGGGGCATGAGGGACTCCTTCTTCCGGATGATTTGACCTTAGTATACCATAAATTGCCGTGAAAATATAAATTTTCCGTAAATAAAAGAGAAAAGAATTGAGACTGCCGATGAAAGGGTAAGATTGCGGTAACGGTAAGGAAGGGCGTGTGAGGGAAACCCAAGAAGGGTGTCCCTCACTATTAAAATCAGCTGTTTTTGAAGCTTTTTCAAAGCTTCAAAAACTTAGGCAGCGGGGCGAAAAGACTTTTTCGGCACGCTGGATTTATCACACAAGGGCGGGGGAGGAACATTTTATTTGACAAATGACCGGGAGGGTCATTATAATAGGTTGACATAAGAAAAAATTTTCCCCGAAAGGAGAGCTATATGGACATTTTTGAAAAATGCTATGAGCCTTCCCTGGCCACTGACCTGCAGGAAAAGGGCGTGTACCCCTACTTCCGGGCGCTGCAGTCCCGGCAGGACGTGGAGGTGATGATGGAGGGCAAGCGGCGCATCATGCTGGGGTCCAACAACTACCTGGGCCTTACCACCGACCCGGAGGTCATTGAGGCGGGCGTGCGCACCATGGAAAAGTACGGCACCGGGTGCAGCGGATCCCGGTTCCTCAACGGCACGCTGGAGCTGCACCTGGAGCTGGAGGAGGCGCTGGCCAAGTTCCTGCGCAAGGAGGCGGTCATCACCTTCGGCACGGGATTTCAGTCCAACGTGGGCATCATCAGCGCCCTGGTGGGGCGGCACGACTATGTGATCTGCGACCGGGAAAACCACGCCTCCATCTATGCCGGGTGCCAGATGAGCTACGGCAAGATGCTGCGCTATCGCCACAGCGACATGGAGGACCTGGAAAAACAGCTTCGGCGGGTGCCCGAGCAGAACGGGGCCCTCATCGTCACCGACGGCGTATTCTCCATGGGCGGCGACATTGCAAAGCTGCCGGAAATTTGCGCCCTGGCCAAGAAGTACGGGGCCCGGGTCATGGTGGACGACGCCCACGGCCTGGGTGTGCTGGGCGAGGGCGGCCGCGGCACCGCCAGCCACTTCGGTCTGGAGGACCAGGTGGATGTATACATGGGCACGTTCTCCAAGTCCCTGGCGTCCCTGGGTGGCTACATGGCGGCCAGCAAGGTGGTGGCGGAGTACGTGCGCCACGCCTCTCGGCCCTTTATCTTCTCGGCATCCATTCCCCCGGCCAACTGCGCCACGGCCCTGGCATCCCTTAAAAAGCTGGAGGCGCACCCGGAGCTGCCGGAGCGGCTGCAGGACCTGAGCCTGTACGCCCGGAAGGGCTTCACGGACCGGGGGCTTAAAATTCGGGAGTCGGCCCTCACCGCGCCCACGCCCATTATCCCCATTTACACCTACGAGACCATGCGCACCCTGGACGCGGCCCAGAAGATCTACGAGCGGGGCGTGTATGTGAATCCCACCCTGCCCCCGGCCACCCCGGAGGGAGAGTGCCTGCTTCGCACCAGCTACATGGCCACCCACACCGAGGCCCTGCTGGACGAGGCTATGGACATTATGGCGGAGGTGCTGCTCCATGAGTAAGATCGCTGTTATCACCGGCGGGACCTCCGGCATCGGCCGGGAAACGGCCCTGTACCTGGCGAAAAACGGCTGCACGGTGTATGAGCTGAGCCGCCGGGAAGAGGGCGTGGAGGGCCTACGCCACATCCGCGCCGATGTGACGGACGAGGACTCCGTCCGCCGGGCGGTGGAGCAGGTTTTGCAGGAGGCCGGACGCATCGACATTCTGGTGAACAATGCGGGCTTCGGCATCAGCGGGGCGGTGGAGTTTACGGACACGACGGAGGCGGAGCGGCAGCTGCAGGTGAATTTCTTCGGCATGGTGCGCATGAATAGGGCGGTCATCGCCGCCATGCGCAAGCAGGGCAGCGGACGCATTGTGAATCTCAGCTCTGTGGCGGCCCCGGTGCCCATTCCGTTCCAGACCTACTATTCCGCGTCGAAAGCGGCCATCAACTCCTACACCATGGCCCTGGGCAACGAGCTGCGGCCCTTTGGCATCACCGTGTGCGCGGTGATGCCCGGGGACATCCACACCGGCTTTACCGCCGCCCGCCACAAGGTGGGTGAGGGGGACGAGATTTACGGCGGGCGCATCAGCCGCTCCGTAAAGCGCATGGAGCACGACGAGCAGACCGGCATGGACCCGGCCAAGGCCGGGGCTTTCGTGGGAAAGGTGGCCCTGAAAACCAGCCACAAGCCCCTCTACACCATCGGCTTTGCCTACAAGGCGGCGGTGCTGCTGACGAAAATTTTACCCGCCCAGGCTCTGAACTGGCTCATCGGGAAAATTTACGCCTCGTAAAAGTACATAGTAAAAAACAAAAGGGCTTGCCTCCCCGTGCGGGAGACAAGCTCTTTTTGGCGAGATTATTTTTGATTTTGCATCTCTTTTTCCCGCTCCCAGGCGGCGATGACAGCCTCCATGGCGGCAGAGCGGAAGGACATGGACTCCAGCTTGCGGACCCCGGCGATGGTGGCCCCGGCGGGGGAGCAGACGGCATCTTTCAGGGCACCGGTGTGCTCATCGGCAGAAAGAGCCTGGGTGGCGGCACCCAGAAGCATCTGGGCTGCCATGCGCCGGGCCTTTTCCCTGGGCAGGCCGCACAGGACGCCTCCGTCGGCCAGGCCCTCCAGAAACAGGAAGGCGTAGGCCCCGCCGCACCCGGCTACGGCACTGCCGGCCCCCATGAGGCTCTCGTCGATCTCTTCCAGGAGGCCTGAGGCGGAGAGAGACTCCAGCACGGACCGGCGCTGGCTGTCCGTCACCTCCGGGGAGCAGGTGTAGGTGGTCATGCCCGCGCCTACGGCGCAGGCGGTATTGGGCATGACGCGCACAACGGGATAGCGGCCCCCGGCCATGGCCTGCAGGGCCTCGATAGTCACGCCTGCGGCCATGGAGACCAGCACGAAGGGGGTCTCGCGCCCGGCCAGGATGGGCTGCAGGGGCAGGAGCATCCGGGCCATGGTCTGGGGCTTCACGCCCAGGAAGATCACGTCACATTTGCGCGCGATGGTCTCGTTATCCGACGGGTTTGCGCCCAGCTTCTGAGCCAGCGCCTTTGCTTTTTCCGGGCTGCGGTTGGAAAGAAAGATCTGCTGGGGGGGCACAGCCTTGGCACAGGCGGTGGCCAGGGCGCCGCCCATGCTGCCGGTGCCGATGAATCCATATATCATAGGACAGTCCTCCTTGTATTCTATAGTCAGGATTTTACCATGAAAAAGAGAGAATTGCAACCGAGTATGGCTTCTGTTATAATGGGGAAAATACGAAAATGGGGGAGAAAATATGCTGCGGACATTTACCGAGGCGGCGGCGGAATACTGCGCCGGGGCTGAAAAAAGAGTGGGCCAGAGCGCGGGAAGGCTGCTGGTTTTAGGCGCTTTGGCCGGGGCGTTTATCGCCTTTGCCGGGGTGGCCGCGACCATTGCGGGGACGGTGGGCGGCAAGCTGGCCACGGCGGCGGTTTTCCCGGCGGGACTGGCTATGGTCATTCTGGCGGGCAGCGAGCTGTTTACGGGGAACTGCCTGCTTGTTATGCCGGTACTGGGGCGAAAATGCAGGGCCTCCGGCGCGGCGCGGTGCTGGGCGGTGGTATATACGGCAAACCTGGCCGGGGCCGTTCTGGTGGCGTGGCTTGTGACTGGGTGCGGCGTGCTGGATGGCGTGGCGGAGGCGGCCATCACCACGGCGGCGGGGAAGGCGGCGCTGCCCTGGGGAGACATCTTCCTGCGGGGCATCCTGTGCAACTTCCTGGTGTGCCTGGCGGTGTGGATGGCCTTTTGCGCAAAGTCGGCCGGGGGAAAGGTGGTATCGCTGTACGGGCCTATCTTCCTGTTTGTGCTGTGCGGGTTTGAGCACTGCGTTGCCAACATGTACTACATCCCGGCGGGGATCTTTCTCTCCGGCGGGAGTCAGGTGAGTTGGGCGGGGTTTTTCCGCAATCTGCTGCCGGCGACCCTGGGAAATATGGTGGGCGGCTGCGGGCTGGGCGTGATACTCTACGGCCTGTACTGCAAAAAGAGCCAATAAAAAATGAGGACAGCCTTCAAAAGGACTGTCCTCATTTTTTTCAGAGAAACCGGCATAGGAGAATGGGCAGGAACATGGCGGGCACCATGTTCATCACCCGGATCTTCGTGGCGCCCAGCATATTCAGGCCGATGGTCAGAAGCAGCAGAGAGCCTACGGAATTGATCTCCGCGATGACATCTGCGCTCAGCAGAGGCGAAAGGGTGGAGGCCAGCACTGCCACAAGGCCCTCCCACAAAAGCACCGGGACGGAAGAAAACACCACGCCTACCCCCATGGTGGAGGCGAAGAGCAGGGCGGAGACGCCGTCGATAACCGACTTGGAAAAGAGCACCGTATGGTCGCCCAGCAGGCCGCTGTTGAGCCCGCCCATGATGGACATGGCCCCCACGGCAAAGACCATGGTGGAGTTGACAAAGCCATCGGTGAATCGGCCCCGTCCGCCGGTCTTGCGCTGGAGCCAGTCGCCCAGGCGGATAACGGCGCCGTCCAGGTCCAGCAGCTCGCCGATGATGGTGCCCAGGACCATGGACAGAATGGGGACCAGGGCCTTCTGCGAGTCGCCGATGCCGGGGATGGCGATGCCGATGACCACCAGGGCCAGGGCGCTCATGAGGGTCTTCTGAAGCCGCTCGGGCAGGAGCTTGCCGGCGAAAAGGCCCACAAGGCCGCCGACTACAACGGCGGCACCGTTGACAAGGGGACCCAGTAAGATCATAGTTGCTCCTCCTTTTTACAAAGCTCCTGCACCACATAGCCGCCCAGCATCAGCCCCGCGCAGGAGGGGACCCAGGAGACGCTGGCCGGGACGCTGCGGCGGCCGGGATCGGGCGTGTCCAGCTGGCGGGTCCGGGCGGCCTGCTCGGGGCTGAACACCACGGGCAGGTGGTGGATGCCCCGGGCCCGCAGCTCCCGGCGCATGACCCGGGCCAGAGGGCAGCCGGAGGTCTTGGAAATGTCGGAGACGCGCAGGAGGGAGGGGTCCAGCTTATTGCCGGTGCCCAGGGCGCTGATGATGGGGATGCCCCGGGCCTGGGCCTGGGAGATGAGGTCCAGCTTACAGGAGACCAGGTCGATGGCGTCGATGATAAAGTCGTATTTTACAGGGAAGAATTCCTCCCGGTGGTCCGCGTCGTAGGTCTTGCAGAGGGTGTGGACCCGGAGGGCTGGGTTGATGTCCAGGCAGCGCCGGGCGGCCATCTCCGCCTTGGGCTGGCCTACGGTGGAGTGGAGGGCATAGAGCTGGCGGTTGATGTTGGAGGGGCTGAGGGTGTCGCGGTCTACCAGGGTCAGCTGACCCACGCCGGAGCGGGCCAGAGCCTCCACGGCATAGCTGCCCACGCCGCCCAGGCCGAACACCGCCACATGGCTGCGGGAAAGGCGGTCCATGGCGGCATCGCCCAGAATCATGCGGGTGCGAAGAAAAATATCATTCATAGTAAAGCCTCAAAAATGCAGGCCGACGATCTTTTCGCCGGCCTGCTCGGATTTCAGGGAACTCTTACATGCCTTGCAAGAGTAAGCGGGATACGGCTCAGCCGACAAACTTCATGCCGGAGCCTTCGGTAACGGTGTAGTCCTGCTGGAGGGAATCGTACCAGGTGTTGAAGTCGTTATTCTTCAGGGTGTTGATGACCCGGACCTGCCAATAGGGGAGATCCTGGCTCACGAAATACATGATGTGGTAGCCATAGGAGCTTTCCACGATGTCGGTATCGCCGCTCTGGCGGGCGGCATCGAAGCACCAATCGCTGAAGCCGGAGACCATCTGGCCCTTGTAGACCTGGGTATACAGGCCGCCGTTAGAGGAATCGGCAGAGTACTCGTCGGCCAGGGCGGCAAAGGATTCCTCGGTGGCGTCGCCGTCCTTCCACTGCTGGTAGACCTTCTCGGCCTCGGCCTTCTTCTGGCTCTTCAGATCGGCCAGGTCTTGCTCGTAGGTGTCGGACTTGGAATCCAGGGTGGAGGAATCCACACGGAAGAGGATGTGGCGGACGTCCACGGTATTATACTCCTGGCGGCCTACGCTGTGGAACTGGACCACATAGTAGTTGCTGTCATCGTTGAGGATGGAGCTGTCGCCGGCGGTGCGGGCACTGTCAAAGACCCAGGTGGAGACCGTGTCGGTGCTGCTTACACCGTCGTCCACGGAGGAATAGGAGGCCATGTCGTAATCCTTGGCGATGGTCTCCAGGCTCTCGCCGTTTTTGAAGCGGTCGTAGGCGGCCTTGGCGGCATCGGACGCGGCTACAAGGGCGGCCTGCTTCTGCTCATCGGTGGGATCCACGGTGTTGCCGTCGGCATCCTTGGTGGAGGAGGCGGTGCCGCTGAAGACGATATAGTCATAGGCGGCTACATCGAAGGTGGACTTATGGTCGGTGTAATACTGGCTGATCTCATCGTCGGAATAGGTGAGCTTGTCCTTATAGTCGTCCTGGAAATCGGAGACCAGGACGGAGTCCTTGAGCATGGCCTCGAAAACGCCGGGGGTGACAAGATTGCCGTACATGGCCTTGATGTAATTCTTGTAAGAATAGCCGGCGTTTTTAGCGGTGGTCTTCAGGGTGGAGAGCAGCTTGTCCAGGTCGGACTGCATATCGTCGGTCCAGGTGAAGCTCTCCTTTTCGGCGGCGGCCAGCATGGACTGGGTGGCCTTGAGGTCGGACTCGGCCTTGGAGCGCAGATAAGCGTCCCAGGTGAGGTCGTTTGTATCGGTGACGCCCAGGATGGCCTTGGCCGTGTCGGACATGGTCTGGCTGCTGAGGGTCTTTTTGGTGTCCAGGCCCAGGTAGCTGACATAGTTGGAGGAGCGGACCTGGTTATAAGCGGCGTAGTAGGCGTACTGCACCTGGGCGGCGGAATAGTCCGTATCGCCGATGGTGAGGGCGGTCTTGCCGCGCTGGATGATATTGGAGTTCCACAGCAGGACCAGGACGGCAACCAAAACAAAGGCTGCGGCCACGAGGATATAGATCCGGTTCTCCTTACGCTGCTTGGCCGCCTCCTGCGCCGCGCGGGCGGTTTTGGGATCTACGGCGCCGCTGGCAGCAAAGTCCTGGCGGTTTTTCTTTTCTCTGGATGCACTCATGGATGTTTCATTCCTCTCGTTTGATGGATAAAATGATGATGCTCATATTTTTAATAGAGCGGATGCGAAGTAGATACCTGACCATTATATAAGCT
>CAKTZK010000029.1 GCA_934635515.1 uncultured Oscillospiraceae bacterium | reverse complement strand
GCTGATGACCATGCTGCTGGGCGTGCTGATCTTCATCGACGACTACTTCAACTGCCTGACCGTGGGCGCCGTTATGCGTCCCGTCACCGAGAGCCATCACATCTCCCGGGCAAAGCTGGCCTACGTCATCGACGCCACCGCCGCCCCCGTCTGCATGATCGCTCCCGTGTCCTCCTGGGCCGCTGCCGTGTCCGGCTACGTCCAGTCCGATTCCGTCAACGGCATCGAGATGTTCATCAAGCAGATCCCCTGGAACTACTACTGCCTGCTGACCCTGGTGATGATCGTTGTCATCTCCCTGCTGAACATCGACTACGGCTCCATGCTCAAGCATGAGTACAATGCTCAGGTCAAGGGCGACCTGTTCACCACCCCCGAGCGTCCCTTTGAAGGCGCCGACGATTACGAGAAGCCCGCCAAGGGTAAGTCCTCCGTGCTGGATCTGATCCTCCCCGTGGTGGTCCTGATCATCACCTGCGTCATCGGCCTGATCTTCACCGGCGACTTCTTCACCGAGGGCAGCGAGTATTACCACGACTTCATGGGCGCGTTCTCCAACTCCTCTTCCGGTGCCGGTCTGGCTCTGGGCTCCATGATCGCCCTGGTGTTCACCTTCATTTACTTCTGGCTGCGGGGCTCCATCGGCTTTGAGAAGTCCTTCGAGTCCGTACCCCAGGGCTTCATTCAGATGATCGCCCCCATCCTGATCCTCACCTTCGCCTGGACTCTGTGCGGCCTGACCCGCTACGGCATGTACTCCGCCGAGTTCGTCACCAACGCCATGGCTGGCGTGGGCGAGCTGAAGATCTACCTGCCCGCTGTCATCTTCATCATCGGTGCTGCCATCGGCTTTGCCACCGGTACCTCCTGGGGCACCATCGGCATTATGGCCCCCATCGTTGTCTCCGTGTTTAACTACGATGTTGAGCCCGTGCTGTGCACCATCGGTCTGGCTGCGGCCTGCTCCGGCGGCGTTATGGGCGACCACTGCTCCCCCATCTCCGATACCACCATCATGGCTTCCGCCGGTGCCCACTGCTTCCACCTGAACCACGTGTTCACCCAGCTGCCCTATGCCCTCACCGTCGCCGGTGTGGCCTTCGTCAGCTTCATCCTGGCTGGCCTGATCCAGAACGTGGTCATCAACCTGATCATCGCCGTGGCGCTGATGGTCGGCACCCTGCTGGTCATCAAGGCCATCGTCAGCAAGAAGCACGCCGGCATCTTCCAGGAAATGGCCGAAGCCAACAAGGCCCTGGCTGGTAAGTGAGCCGATAAAAACGGATAGAAAAGACATAATACATACAGCCTGACCTTGCACGGGCGGGCAGCGGCGAGAGCCGTTGCCCGCCCGTGCTTTTTGCCGTGCAGAAAGGAAAAACCGCCCTCTATTTGCGCGAAAACGAAGCGTTTTTGCCAGATTATAACATATTTACGAAAAATATCCGCCGTGATATAATGGAGCCACAGGTGGTGAAAGCCTATGATGGTCTATTTGCAGATGCTGGACGCCGGGGGCGACGAACGGAGCTTCACCCGGCTTTATGACAAATACCGGGGCCTGATGTTCTACGTGGCCCGGCAGATCTTGAAAAACGACGAGGACGCGGAGGACGCCGTTCACGAGGCGTTTTGCGCCATCGCAAAAAATTTTTCAAAAATTTCTGAAATCAACTGTCCAAAAACTCGCTCCTACATCGTTATTATAGTTGAGAGGAAAGCCATTGATGTTCTCCGCAAGCGCAGTCGGCTTAGCCAGGTGGCCTTTGAGGAGACCACCTACGGCCTGCCGCTGCCGCCGCCGGGGGATCATGGCTTGGCGGACGCCATGGCCGCGCTGCCGGCGCAGTACCGGGAGGTGCTGCTCCTGCGGTATGAGCACGGCTATGCCGTCCGGGAGATCGCCCCCATGCTGGGGGTGAAGCAGGACGCGGTCCAGAAGCTGCTGTGGCGTGCCAAGGCGGCTCTGCGCAAAAAATTGGACGAGGAGGACGAAGCTTATGGCGAGAGAAGAGTTTTTTGACGAAATGGCCCTGCGCCGGGCGGCGGCGCGGACGAACGAGTCTCTGCTCTCCGTTCTCCCCGGGCCTGGGGCCTGTGAGCGCAGCTTTTCGGAGCGCTTCCTGGCGAAAATGGAGAAGCTGCTCCGGGGAGAAAGACGCAGCGCAGCCAGATATAGGCTGTGGCAGCGGGTGGCCGTGGTGCTGCTGGTGATGGTCCTCAGTGCCGCCACCTGGCTTACGGTAGACACCCATGCCCGGGAAAAGCTGTTCCAGTGGACCAAGGAAACATTTGAAAATATGTTTGTGTATCACATAGATGGCGGCAATATTGAAAAAGAGTATTGCGGCTATGAGCCGACCTGGCTCCCGGACGGGTTTGCCCTTGTGGATAGAGACCACTCTGATGAGTTTGGCTTTGACTATTACTACTATGAAAACGCCGAAACAGGTCAAATCCTTGTTATTGACATCAACTTTATGAAGAATGGGGCCATGACTATAACACCGCAAGAAGTAGGTGAGCCAACCTACCATGACATAAATGGGGTGCAGGGAATTCTCTATCCGCCAGATGAAAATAGTGTGCTTTGGAGTTTGCTGTTAATTGATGAGAAAAATTTTGTGGTGTTTATAATTGAAGGAGATATTCCGGAACAGGATATTTTGCACATAGCCAGAGAGATAATTCCGTCGAATTCCACAAAATAAAAATTTTTCAAAAATCAGTGTCCAAAATCGACTTCTTTCCACGTTTTATATATAGACGAAAAAGAGAGGAGGTGATTTACATGAAGAAGAGGTTACTTACCTGCACGGCGATCCTCTGCGCCATCCTGTTTAGCCTGTCCGTGACCCATGCTGCGGTTGTACCGTATGCGACACCCAATGCGACCTTGGAGTTCAACGGAACCACAGCGGTGTGTAACGTACGAATTTCTAAGCCGGGAAATACCATCAAGGCTACCATGCAGCTTTGGCAAGGGAATACTCTGGTGGATTCCTGGAATGGGTCTGGCACATCCACGCTGCGCCTTTCGGGAACGCATAGCGTTACCAAAGGCAAGACCTACACCGTGCGCGTTACCTGCACCGTAAACGGCAGCAGCTACGCCGTCAACCCCACAACCAAAACCTGCCCGTAAGCAACTCCCAAGCCATGTTTCAAATCCCAAAGTAAAGAGAAAGGAAATAGGAGGATTATTTATGAGTTTACGCAAATGAATGAAGAGGACCCTGTGTGCGCTTTTGGCAGCTTGTATCTGCTTGACCCTTTCAGTTCCTGCCTGGGCGGCTGAGAATTCCTCGGAACAGGAATGTATCAGCATCACGGAGAGTGCCCTGCCCGCATCGCAAAATAAAAAGGAGAGACTTCCCATGAAAAAGCGCCTTGCCATCCTCCTGCCCATCGCCGCCGTGGTCATCGCTGTGTTTGTCTATCTTCTTGCTGCCCGCCCATGGCTCATCACCAAGGAGCCCAATACTTATGAGATCAACACCGAAGCCCCTGTGGTCGTGGTATTTGAATCATTTGATAACACCTGCGGCGACTATCGGATCATCAATACGGGATCCGAAGCGGTGTTCTGCGTCAATACTTTTGAGATCCAGTGTAAAAAGGACGGCACCTGGTATAAAGTCAAGCCCGAAAGTCCGCACGATTCTCAAGCCCTCTCTGAACTGAAGCAGGGTGAAAACGAGAGTTACTGGACGCACTGGCGCATCGACGGAAAATCTCTGCCCGCCGGGGAATATCGTCTTGTCACGCCTATAAAGCCGGACTCGGGCGGCAGCTACTGGATCGCCGCGCCCTTCACCGTTTCCTGACCACTATGTTTTCACCGAAAGGAGGCCCCCATGCGTTTAGCCGACAAACTGCTCCTCTGCGCCGCGGGCATCTATACTGCCCTGCAATGCGCTCGTATTTTTGATGTTTTTCATGCCTGGTTTTTTATGGAATACTTTTTCATAGGCATTTTCCTTTTGCTGGCCGCCGTCGAGTATTGCAGGCTGCTTTGCGCTTACTTTAAAAAGAAACAAAAAGACAAGGAAATAAAATCGGAGTTGAAAGGAGAAAAGCTATGAAAAAAAGCCGCGTTGTTATCCTGGCCGTGGCCGCGCTGCTGATAGCTGCCTTCGCCTGGCTGCTGCTGGCCCATTTCAACCTGGCAAAGGTCGTCCTGCCCGGCAAGGATGTGACCATCGACCGCATCAGCGTCGTCGAGTCCGTTGTGGATGCGGCGAATCCGCCGAAAACCTATACCCTGGCAGAGCGGGAGGCCTGCGCCGCCTTTCTCACCTGCCTGCAGGAAAACTATGGCCGCTGGCGGTTTTTCAGCCGTGATACCATCGTGCAAAACGGCGGAACACTGTATGATCTGACTCTTCAATGCTCCGGCGGTGAGACCGTCACCTGCCGCATCTTCGATGGAAAGCTCTACTGCGGGGCCTATGCCTATGCGCTGGCGGAGGGGGCCGAAGAGAGCCTCACCGGCTGCCTTACAAAATTCGCGGCGGGTTGATGCGTCCCGCACGTGATCTTCCTTTCTGTTATGATAACTCCGTCCGATTGCCGCCTTCTCCGGCGCTCCGGGTGGAGTTTTTGCGGTCTTGGCGGGCTTTTTCACCTTGCTATTCCCGGCCGCCTGGAGTATAATGCGGAAGAATGACCCAAAAAGAAGGCGAAACCATGCGATCTCCTCAGGATAAGACCTACCTGTTTGAACAAATGCCCGTAGCCCAGGCGGTGCGGCGGCAGATCCTGCCGTCCATCGCCAGCCAGATGGTGCTGCTGCTGTATAATCTGGCGGACACCTATTTCGTGGGCCTGCTGAACGACCCCGCCCAGACGGCCTCCGTGTCCGTGGCCTACACCGTCACCGTCCTCATGACCGCCATCGCAAACCTCTTTGCCGTAGGCGGCGCAAGCTGCATGGCCCGGGCCATGGGCCAGCATCAGGATGACCGGGCCGGGCAAATATCCTCCGTGTCTTTCTGGTGGTGCCTTATTTCGGCGGTGCTGTTTTCCGGGGTGTTTTTCCTGCTGCGCTCCCCGCTGCTGCACCTGTGCGGCGCAACGGACGCCACCTATTCCATCGTAGAGGGCTATACCCGGTGGGTGGTGGTCTGGGGCGGCCCCTGCGCCATCATCAATATCCAGCTGGCAAACCTGCTCCGGGCCCAGGGCAGCGCCCTGGCCGCGTCCCTGGGCGTGTCTCTGGGCGGGGTCGTCAATATCCTGCTGGACCCGTTTTTTGTGCTGCCGCAGTTCCTGGGCCTGGGCGCCCGGGGCGCCGGATTGGCTACGGCTCTCTCCGGCGGCGTGGGAACGGTTTTCTTGCTGATTTGTATCCTGGCCCGGCCGGGGGTGGTGTCCCTGCGCTCCGAAAACCTCCGCTATACCCGCAAACATATAGGCCGCATCCTGCAGATCGGCTTTCCCTCCTGCGTGCAGTATCTGCTTACCATGATCGCCCTGGGGGCGCTGATGAAGTTCATGTCCGCCTACGATACCGATGCCCTGGCCGCCCTGGGCATTGTGAAAAAGCTGGATATGCTGCCGCTGTATGTTGCCATCGGCGTGTCCAACGGCATTTTGCCCTTGCTGTCTTATAACTACGCCTCCGGCGACCAGCAGCGGCGGCACCGGGTCTTCCTCCGGGGCTGCGGCATCAGCGTGGGCTTCGCATTGGTGTGCGTGGCCATCTACGAGCTGTTTGCCCCGACGCTTGTGAGCGTGTTCATCGATACGCCCGACACCATCGCCTACGGGGCCGTGTTCCTGCGCATCATGGTGCTGGCTATGCCCATGATGGCCGTGTGCTATCCCATGATCACCCAGTTTCAGGCCATGGGGCGCGTGAAGGAGTCGCTGATCTGCTCCGTTTTGCGCAAGGGGGCGCTGGACATACCGCTGCTGTTTTTGCTGGACGGGTTGGTGCCGCTCTACGGCTGCACTATGGTGCAGCCGGTGGCGGACTGCGTTTCCATGATCGTATCGCTGTGCCTTTACCGCCGGGTGCAGCGCCAGATGCAAAAGCCTTGACATCTCTGCGGTTTTCCCTTACAATACAGCCAAGCTCCTGACGCCAAAAGTCCTTCTTGCGGCGGAAGATGCGCCATAGAGAGAATTGCCCGCAGGATCTGCGGGTCTTGTGGCCGTGTCGCAGAGCGATGCGGCTTTTTTTTGCCGCAAAAATCCATCCGGGAGGTACACACATGGAAACAAGAGTCGCCCTCATCGGCATCATTGTGGAGAAGGAGTCATCGGTGGCCCAGCTGAATGAGCTGCTGCACCAGTACGGCCGCTACATCATCGGCCGCATGGGCCTTCCGTATCGGGAAAAGGGCGTGAACATCATCTCCGTTGTGCTGGATGCACCCCAGGACGCCATCTCCGCTCTCAGCGGCAAGATAGGCCGGCTGGAGGGGGTCAGCGCCAAGACCCAATATTCCCATGTCATTACCCCCGCAGAAAACTGAAGCAAAAGAAAGGAAGATCCCAATGAAAAAGATCACATCCCTGCTGCTGGCGCTCCTCATGGCCCTGAGCCTGGCCGCCTGCGCCGTGCAGCCCCGCCAAGAGGAGTACCAGTCTGTGAACATCCGCCTGGGCGGCCTGAAGGGCCCCACCTCCATGGGTATGGCCAAGCTGCTGGACGATGCCGAAAACGGACTCACCGCCAACACCTATGAGTTCACCATGGCCGCCTCCGCCAACGAGCTGACCCCCCAGCTGGTGAAGGGGGAGTTGGACATTCTGGCGGTGCCCGCCAATGTGGGCGCCATTCTCTATAACCAGACCCAGGGCCAGGTGCAGCTGATCGCCGCCAGCACCCTGGGCGTGCTCTACATCGTGGAGCAGGGCGGCCAGACTGTGACGGACGTGAAATCTCTGGCCGGCAAGACCATTTACGCCACCGGCAAGGGCGCTACCCCGGAGTATGCCCTGACCTATATCCTGGCCCAGAACGGCCTGACCCTGGGGGAGGACGTGACCGTGGAGTGGAAGAGCGAGCCCTCGGAGATCGTGGCGCTTATGGCCCAGGAGGACCACACCATCGCCATGCTGCCCCAGCCCTTTGTGACCGTGGCCCAGGGCAAGGTGGAGGGGCTGCAGATCGCCCTGGACCTGTCCGATGAGTGGGACAAGCTGGGCGTGGACAGCCGTCTGGTGACGGCGGGCCTGCTGGTGCGCAAGGCCTTTGCCGACGAGCATCCGGAAGCCGTTGCCAAGTTCCTGGAGGAGTATACCGCCAGCACGGAGTATGCCAACACCCACGCCACGGAGACCGCTGTTTTGGTGGAGAAGATGGACATTGTGAAGGCCGCCGTGGCGGAGAAGGCCCTGCCCGGGTGCAACTTGGTGTGCATTACCGGAGCGGAGATGAAGACCGCCGTGGGCGGCTATCTCCAGACCCTGTATGACCTGAAGCCCGAGTCCGTAGGCGGCGCTATGCCCGAGGACGGCTTCTACTGGCTGGGCGCATGAGCCGGGAGCGCTGGCAGAAGCTCTTAGCGGCGGCGCTGGCGGTGGCGGTGTGGCAGGGGGCATCGATGCTGGTCCATTCGGCCATCCTGCTGCCCTCGCCGCTGCAGGTGGCAGTGCGGCTGGGGGCGCTGGCGGCTACGCCAGGCTTCTGGAGCACCATCGGCTTCAGCCTGCTGCGCATTGCCGGGGGCTTTCTGCTGGCACTGATAACGGCCACGGTGCTGGCCTTCGCAGCGGGACGGTTTTCCCTGGTGGAGATCCTGCTGCGGCCCTATGTGCTGGCCATCAAGTCTGTGCCGGTGGCGTCGTTTATCATTCTGGCGCTGATATGGCTGCGGAGTTCGCAGCTGTCGCTGTTTATCTCGTTTCTCATGGTTTTCCCGGTGCTTTACACCAACGTGCTGGCGGGCATACGCAGCGCGGACGGGCAGCTTTTGGAGATGGCCCAGGTGTTTTGGGTGCCCTGGAAGCGCCGGGTGCGGATGATTTACCTGCCGGCGGTGGAGCCGTTTTTGCTGGCGGGCAGCGCCACGGCCCTGGGCATGAGCTGGAAGGCCGGGGTGGCAGCGGAGGTCATCGGCGTGGTGGGCGGCTCTTTGGGTGAGCGGCTGTACGACGCGAAGATATACCTGATGACAGCTGACCTGCTGGCCTGGACGGTGGTGATCGTGGCCCTAAGCGCCGGGTTTGAAAAGCTGATCTTATGGCTGCTGGGGCGGGCCTTTCGCCGGATAGGAGGTGCGGGGGCATGAAGATCGAGCACCTGTGTAAGGCCTTTGACGGCAAGAATGTTTTGGAGAATGTGTCCCTGACGGTGGCGCCTGGAGCGGTGATCTGCCTCATGGCTCCCTCGGGCCGGGGCAAGACCACCCTGCTGCGGTGCATCGCCGGGCTGGAAAAGCCCGAGAGCGGGGAAATCATGGGCCGCCCGGAGCGGGTGGGCTATGTGTTCCAGGAGGACCGGCTGTGCGACGGATTTTCCGCCGTGGAAAATGTCCGGCTGGTCACGGGCAAGGCTATAATCGAAGACGAAATTCGCCGACACCTGGAGGAGCTGGGCCTGGCGGACAGCCTGGACCGGCCGGTCCGAGAGCTTTCCGGCGGGATGCGGCGGCGGGTGGCCATCGCTCGGGCCGTGTGCTTCGGCGGCGACCTCCTGCTGCTGGACGAGCCCTTCAAGGGCTTGGATGATGCCGCCCGGCGGCAGACGGCAGACTATATTCTCCGGCACCGAAACACCGCCACGCTCCTGTGCGTGACCCACGACGAAAAAGACGCCGCCGCTCTGGGCGGGGCGGAGATCGTGACATTTTAATAGGTATTTTTAATCGTAAAACCCCCGGGAGGAAGCGCCCATATAGGCACTCCCTCCCGGGGCATTTTTCATTTTCGTAGAGGCGGGGCAGAGCCCCGCCCCTACACATAACAAGAAGTGCGGTACGGTGGGGCGTCGGGGACGCCGCCCCCTACGGACGGTTACAAGTAGTGCGGTACGGCGGGCCGATGTGGGCATCGGCCCCTACGGAAGTTAAAATGAATGGGGCGAGGTAAGATCCCACCCCATATAGCAAATTGTTTTACTGTCTCACTCCAACAGCTGGCCCAGGGCCTCCAGGCGGTCCACGATCTCGTCGGCCAGGTCCTCCAGGGCTTCATGCTCCTCGGCCCAGTCCACGAACTCCTCACTGGTCTCGTCCTCTGGCTCGTCCTCGTCCATGGCTTCCAGCTCCTCCCGGATGTCGGCCAGATACGCCCGCAGCTCCTCGGGGTCCATGGTGGCCGGGTCCCGATACAGATCCATATTTATAGCGCCTCCTTGGGTGTTTTTCTTCGATTGTGCCACAAACGGCGCAAAAGCGCAAGGGGGGAAATGTGTCGGCACGAAAAAAGGGAGACCCGAACGGGTCTCCCTTTGGGGTATTACTTTTTCAGGCGCTTGTCGCTGTGGATGGCCAGCTTTGTGCCGATGGTCTGCAGCACCTGCACCAGCAGCACCAGCAGGATCACGGCCACCAGCATTACCAGGTATTTATAGCGGTAATAGCCGTAGTCGATGGCGATCTTGCCCAGGCCGCCGCCGCCGATGATGCCGCTCATGGCCGAGTAGCCCAGGATGGTGGTCAGGGCGATGGTCACATTCTGCAGCAGGCTGGGGACGCTCTCGGGGATCATCACCCGGCATATAATCTGCAGGGGAGTGGCGCCCATGCTCTGGGCGGCCTCGATGATGTTGGGATCCACCTCCCGGAGGCTCCCCTCCACCAGCCGGGCGATAAACGGGAAGGCCGCTACCACCAGGGGCACAATGGTGGCCGCCGTACCAACGGCGGTGCCGATGATGAGACGGGACAGGGGGAACACCATAATCATCAGGATCAGGAACGGAACGGACCGCAGCAGATTGATGATCACATTCAGCACATGGAGCACGCCCTTGGGCAGGGGCAGCACGCCGCCCTTTTCACCTACCACCAGCAGAACGCCCAGGGGCAGGCCCAGAACGGTGGCCAGAAGGGTGGAGAGCAGGGTCACATAGAGGGTTTCCCAAATCGCGAAGGGGATCTGCGGCAGGACCGTTTGCAGGTCCGCCAGGGACTCCGGGGAAAACAGGTCACTGTACATCGTGCTCCACCTCCTCTACCTGAATGTTGGGATATGCTTTGATGAAATCCACGGCCCGGTCAAACTGGCCGCTGGGGATGCCCAGGAGCATACTGCCGTACACCTCCCGGGAAAGCTGCTGGGTGCTGGCGGAAATAACGTTGCAGTAGATGCTCTCCTCCGCCGCCAGGCGGGCCACCAGGGGCAGACCGGTGGTCTGGCTGTCCCGGAAGATCAGCCGCACGCGGCGCTCCGTGGTGGGGTCGGACACCAGAGCGTCGGCCCCGCTGGGGAACACCAGACGCCGGCCGGCTGCGGACTTGGGGGCGGCGAACACCGCCGACACCAGGCCCTCCTCGGCCACCTCGCCGCCGTCCAGAATGGCGACCTTGTCGCAGATCTCCTTCACCACGCTCATCTGGTGGGTGATGATGACCACGGTGATGCCCAGCTCCCGGTTCAGCTCCCGGATCAGCTGGAGGATCTGGTGGGTGGTGTTGGGGTCCAGGGCGCTGGTGGCTTCGTCGCACAGCAGCACCTTGGGATTGGTGGCAAGGGCGCGGGCGATGGCGATGCGCTGCTGCTGGCCGCCGGAGAGCTGGGCCGGGTAGGCGTTGGCCTTATCCGGCAGGCCCACCAGGTCCAGAAGCTCCCGGGCCCGCTTTTCGGCCTCGGCCTTCTTCATGCCGCCCAGCTCCATGGGGAAGCACACGTTGCGCAGGCAGGTGCGCTGCATCAGCAGGTTGAAGTGCTGGAAGATCATGGTGATCTCCCGGCGGGCCTGGCGAAGCTCCTTGGCGGACATCTTCTCCAGCTCCTGCCCATCTACCCATATCTCACCGGAGGTGGGACGCTCCAGCAGGTTCATGCACCGAACCAGGGTGCTCTTGCCGGCACCGCTCATGCCGATGATGCCGTAAATCTCGCCTTTTTCGATCGTGAGGGAAACATCCTTCAGCGCTTCCACTTCTCCCCCACCGGAGTCAAATGTTTTGCATATGTGCTTGAGCTCGATCATGTCTGTTTCCCTCGTTTCTAAATTACTTCTTCAGTGCGTCCAGGGTGGTCTGCTTGCCGCCGTAGAGGCCCATGGGCTCCACGTGGATGGTGGCGATGGACACCAGGTGCGTACCCTGCTCGGCATTGAAGTCCTCCAGGTAGGGCAGGTGCTGGAAGTAGTTAGCGTCCACGGTGCCGTCGTCTACCACGGTGTTGGGCACAACGTAATCATTGTAGACCTGGATGTCCAGAGTGATGCCCTTGTCGGCCAGGATGGTCTTGACAACCTCCAGGATCTCGGCGTGGGGGGTGGGGGAGGCGGCGATGGTGATGGTGGTGCCCTTCAGAGCATCGTAATCAACGGAGGAATCGTAGCCGTCGGTGGTGTTGGTGACGGTGCTGACCACGGAGCCGGCATACTTCTCATTGATGAAATCGGCAACCTGTTTGCTCTCCAGAGCGGCCTTCAGAGCCAGGATCTTGGGCAGATTCTCATTGCCTTCCTTCACGCAGAGGATGTTGCCGTAAGCGGAGGAGGAGCCCTCAATGGCCAGAGCGTCCTTCAGGGGATTCAGGCCGGCGTTGATGGCGTAGTTGGAGTTGATGACGGCGTAGTCAACGTCCTGCTTCACGTTGGGCAGCTGGGCGGCCTCAGCCTCCACGATCTCCACATTGTACGGATTCTCGGCGATGTCGTTCTTGGTGGCGGTGATGCCGGCGCCGTCCTTCAGCTTGATGATGCCTTCCTGCTCCAGCAGAAGAAGGGCACGGGCCTCGTTGGTGGTGTCGTTGGGAACGGCGATCTTGATGGTCTCGGTGGTCTTCTTGCCGCAGCCGGTGAGGGCCAGGGCCAGGGTCAGCACAACGGCCAGGACCAGGGCGGTGAGCTTGGTAGTCTTTTTCATGGTTTTGTTCTCCTTTTTAATAATGTTTGGTTTGATATATTTGAAGGGGCAGTTGCCTCGGTTACGCACGGTTTCTGATCTCTGTGTCCGGAGGACACATTCGCCAGCCGGTGGTAAAGAGACGGTAGAACTTTTTCATGGAACGGATCCTCCTTACTGAACTGAAAAATAAAACAGCGGGAAGCCAAGTGACTTCCCGCTGCGATAAGCGATACCCGCGGCCTTAAGACCGCTTAGGCGTTATGGGAAAGCAGATGGCTGTTTTGCGCGCAAGGAAACATGCACATGCACATGGGCATGCACATCTGCATCATCATCATGCTGCGGCTAAACTGCTTCATGCTGCTTTCTCCTTTCCTTTGCTTTGGATGTTGGCATAATACACCCATGGACGGCGGCTGTCAACCGGGTTTTTCGCATTTTGGTGTATTTTCCAAAAAAGAAAAAAATGTGCCCGCATGTTTTGTGAAATGACGAATATTTTTCCGGCTGTTTACAGGGAGAAGCGGCAGAAAACAGTGGCAATTCTATCAAAACTATGATATAATCCTCTTATCTGCGAAAGAATGAGGTAAGAACATGGAGAGAAAATATCCCCGTCTTGTGATAGACCGGAACAAGCTGCGCAACAATTTTACCCAGATCGTCAGCCGCTGCGCAGCGCGGGGTATTGCTGTGGCCGGGGTGATAAAGGGTGTGGATGGCATGCCGGAGATCGCCCGGCTTTACCGGTCCTGCGGCGCCCTCCAGCTTGCCACCAGCCGCCTGGAACAGATGGAGCGCTGGCGCGAAGAGGGGATCCCGGGGCCGTATCTGCTGCTGCGGGTACCGGGCATGTCGGAGCTGCCGGATGTGGCGCGGCTGGCGGAATACTCTCTGCAGAGCGACCTATCCACCATGGAGGCGCTGGACAAGGTCTGCGCCGGCCAGAATGTTACCCACAAAGTTATTGTCATGGCCGACCTGGGCGACCTGCGGGAGGGCTTCTGGGACAAGGAGGAGATGGTGGAGGCGTGCTGCCGCGTGGAGCGGGAGCTTCCGCACCTGCACCTGGCCGGTATCGGGGTAAACCTGGGCTGCTACGGCTCTATAAAGCCCACGCTGAAGAACATGGGGCAGCTGGTGGACATTGCCCGGGCCATTGAGGCGCGCATCGGGCGCAGGCTGGAGATCGTGTCCGGCGGCGCTACCAGCAGCTACACCCTGGTCCACTGGGGGACCATGCCCGAGGGCATCAACCACCTGCGCATCGGGGAGGCGGCTTTGCTTGCCAAGGACTTGCAGGACGACTGGGGCATTGAGGACATGGACTATCTGCTCCGGGGCACCATACGCCTGGAGGCGGAGATCATTGAGCTGCGGAAAAAGCCCACCCAACCCGTGGGGGAGACCGTGATCGATGCCTTTGGACACCACCCCACCTATGTGGACCGGGGGATTCGTCTGCGGGCGCTGGCGGCCTTTGGCCGGGCCGACGTGGGCGACATGGAGAGCCTGCTGTGCCGGGAGCCGGGCATGACGGTGGTCGGCGGCGCTTCGGACCACTGCATTTTGGACGTGGAGGACTGTGTGCGGCCTTTGCATGTGGGAGATGTTGTGAGCTTTGACCTGAGCTACAGGCACATGCTCTTTGCCACCAGCAGAGGGGACATGCCGGTAATATTTACCGGAGAGGATATTGAATCAGTGGAGAGGGAGAAGTAAAGAATGGGAAATATGAGTGATATCAGTGTATTAATGATCAGCATGGTGCAGGCCCTGTTTGCGTTTTTGGTGGTGGCGCCCTGCATCCTCAATACGGCCAGCCTTTTCGGCGTGCAGAAGCGGTTTGCCAAGGCTATGGTGGAGGAGGGCATCATCAAGGAGGACATCGTAAAGCTGCTGCACCCCAAAAAGCAGATCGCCGGCGTGGTGATCTCGGTGATAGTCTTGAGCGTATTGGTATATACCTGCACCCGCACGGCTCCTATGGGCTACCTCTGCGGAGGTGTGGCGCTGGTGGCCGGTATTCTGAAATACTGGAAGATCACCCAGTACAACAGCCTGACGGTGAAGCGCTTCCGCAACACCTATAAGGACCACATCGACAACACAAAGTTCAACAAGTTTGTGGATAGTCATTTTTGAGCCTGCAAGAGAAAGCGGCGGTATTCCGGGAGGAATACCGCCGCTTTAGCTTGGCTGGGACGGGAAAAACGGATGAACGGAGAGCGGTGGGAGAGCCAACGGTAGACGCTGTCCGGGCGCTGTGCTATAATGAGGGCATAAAGGACAAAGGGAGGCGGCTGCATGCTGAAACAGCTCAAATACTTTCAATCCGTTGTTCGGCTGAACAGCTTTTCCGAGGCGGCAGAGGAAAATTTCATTTCGCAGTCCGCCATTTCCCAGCAGGTGCAGGCGCTGGAACGGGAGCTGGGCTTTCCATTGCTGGAGCGCAGAAACCGCCGCTTTACGCTGACGCCCGCCGAAGAATACTTCTATCAAAAGAGCCTGATCCTGACGGCGGACTATGAAAGGATGTGCAGCGAGGCTGCTAAGATCGCCAAGGGTGAGCAGGCGGGCCTGAAGATCGGATATCTCCGCTGCTATACGGGCGGTGAATTTCACCGGGCTCTGGAGCTGTTTTCAGAAAAGCACCCGGATGTGGATGTGTCGGTCATGTACGGCAACCATGAGGAGCTGTACGCCATGCTGCGCTCGGAGGAGGCAGACCTGATCCTGAACGACCAGCGGCGGGCCTTTTCGGAGGAGTATGTGAATCTGCTTCTGACCACCTGCGAAAGCTATGTGGAAGTCTCCGCCCGCAGCCCCCTGGCCCAGCTGCCGCAGATCACCCCGGCGGAGCTGAAGAACATCCCCTGTATCCTGGTGGCGTCCCCGGCGCAGAGAGAAACGGAGCAGGAGTACTACCGGACCGTTGTGGGGCTTTCGGGTGAATTTTTGTATGCGGAAAACATGGAGGAGGCCCGGCTGATGGTGATCGCCCGCAAGGGATTCCTTCCGGTGGAAGGGGCTGCGGCCCGGGCAACCATGGGAAAGTCCATTGTGCGGCTTCCTTTGGTGCGCGGAGACGAGCCGATCCTGCGAAACTATTGCGCCTTCTGGAAAAAGGACAAAGCCGGCTGCTATGTGGAGGAGTTTGCCCAGCTGCTGAAAGAGCAATTTGCAGAATAAGAGAGGCGGCAGCAAACGAAAATTGAAAGAGGTAATTATGGCTTTTGATTTTAAGAAAGAATACAAGGAATTTTACATGCCCAAAAACAAACCGGAGGTGGTATCGGTTCCGAAAGCGAATTATATCGCGGTCAGGGGAAAGGGCGATCCGAACGAGGAAGGCGGGGCGTATCAGCAGGCCATCAGCGTTTTATACGCCGTTGCCTACACGCTGAAGATGAGTTATAAAACGGATCATAAAATCGAAGGCTTTTTTGAATATGTGGTGCCTCCGCTGGAAGGATTCTGGTGGCAGGACGGCAGGGAGGAAACAGACTATGCGGATAAAGGCTCGTTTCAGTGGATATCGGTTATCCGCCTGCCGGATTTTGTAACGCAAGAAGACTTTAAATGGGCCGCCGAAACGGCGAGTAAAAAGAAAAAAATAGATTGCACATCGGCGGAGTTTTTAACGATAGAGGAGGGGCTGTGCGTTCAAATAATGCACTTGGGTCCATTCGATGAGGAGGCGGCATCCGTGGCTTTGATGGATGCGTATATCCACAAATGCGGATATGCCAACGACTTGACGGAGACGAGACGGCACCATGAAATTTATCTGTCGGACGCAAGAAAGGTTGCTCCCGAAAAGTGGAAGACTGTGATCAGGCATCCGATAAAAAAGATTTAGACACCGTGCGGCTTGCCCGGCTCTATATACAGCAAAAGGAGACACGATGGTGTCTCCTTTTGCATTTGCATAAGTTTTGCTTATCCGAAAGGCGTGAAAGCGAAATTGATTGCGGAGGGCAAACCGGCTACAATAAGGGCAGATAAAGTGAAAGGAGCGTCTATATGGCAATTTTGATCGCGTTTTACCCCCGGGCGGGAGAGAATTATTTTGGCGGCGCCCACAGGCGCGTTTCTACCGGCAACACGGAAAGGGCAGCAAAAATGCTGGCCGACATCACCGGCGGTGCGCTTTATAAAATTGAACAGGCACGGCCCTATTCCGATGACTATGACACCTGCACCGCCGAAGCCAAGGCGGACCTGCGGGCCAACGCCCGGCCGGAGGTGCTGGATATGCCCGAAGATCTGGATGCCTACGACAAGATATACCTGGGCTATCCCAACTACTGGGGCACCATGCCCATGGCAGTCTACACGTTTCTTGAAAGCTATGATCTGGCGGGCAAGACCATCCATCCCTTCTGCACCCACGAGGGCAGCGGCCTTTCCCGCACGGAGCAGGAGTTCGTTGCGTATATGAACGCCTATGGTTACGATGTGAAATGGGAGCCGCATCAGAAATACATCACCTACACCACGCCGGAGAACATCCGCTGCCGGGACAGCAAGCTGTTCGACCAGACGCTGAAGCGCGAGAATATGGAGCTGTACTTCCGGCTGGGCGGTGCGGATTATCTGCAAGCCTGCCGGGAAATTGCCTATGACCATCGTGAGCCGACACCCACGCTGGAGGATGTCGTCTGCGGCATGGCGGGTACGGTGGCCGCCATCTGCGCCCTCTGTGAGGACGAGAACAGCGAGGTCAGCGACCTTGCCCGTGAGCTGTATTACAGCAGCCTCTTGCTGCAGGAGCTGGTGGAGTGGTATCAGTCCCGCCGTCAGGAACAGGAAAGCTACGAGGAAGAATATGAGCAGTATCACGGTTTCGACATGACCATGATGTAAGGAGGAGCGAATGAACGAGTGTACCTATAAGAATTACGATGAGCTGCCCCTGATGCTGAATGTCGTGCAGGTGGCGGCGGTGCTGGGCATCTCCCGCGCCGGAGCGTATGAGTTAGTTCACAGTGAGGGCTTCCCTGCTCTGAAGATCGGCAGCCGCATCGTGGTGCCGAAGGACAAGATGCGGGAGTGGATCGATGCCAACACAGCACAAAAATGACCACGCTGTAACAAAAGAATGCCCCGGCTGCGGAATTGATAACTTTCTCTTAACTCTGCCCGCCTTCGATAGCTATTAAGGTCGGCTTGTGGTATGTAGACGTGCCGACCTGCGGGGTGACCGTATATAGGAGAATCTCTTTACTAAGCCGACATCTTCTCAGTTCATCCAAGTATTAAAAAGTCAAGGCCATCCCTCTAAGGGGGGCCTTGACTTTTTATGAGAATTTCTCTACTCAAAGTCATGCTGTCTGTACTGCAGATGCTCCAAACCCGGAGCAGGTCAAAAGTCGCTTAAAATTGGTGTCGGTAGAAATGAGCAAGCTTTCCATAAATCATGGTTTCGCTGAGACGAAAGATTGGTTGTGGTATAGGAGGGAGGTGCCTGCCCGCGGGTCTTGGAGTAAATCCGCAATATAAAAAGAGAAGGAAGAAAGCGTAGTTACTTGGCAGCCTTGGCAGCCTTGATGGACTCAATCAGCTCGGGAACGACCTTGAACAGGTCACCCACGATACCGTAGTCGGCCACCTCGAAGATGGGAGCGGTATCGTTCTTGTTCACAGCGATGATGCACTCGGAATCCTGCATACCAGCCTTGTGCTGGATAGCACCGGAGATGCCCAGGGCGATATAAACCTTGGGATGCACGGTCTTACCGGTCTGGCCCACCTGGTGGTCAGCGGTGATCCAGCC
>CAKTZK010000028.1 GCA_934635515.1 uncultured Oscillospiraceae bacterium | reverse complement strand
GCCCAGGCCACCGCCGGCTGCGTGGGTGCCGACCTGGCAAACCTGGTGAACGAGGCCGCCCTGCGGGCCGTGCGCAAGGGCCGCAAGGCCGTGAATCAGAACGACCTGCTGGTAGCCTTCGAGGTGGTCATCGCAGGCTCGGAGAAGAAGGGCACCGTCATCACCGACCAGGAAAAGCGTATCATCGCCTACCACGAGGTGGGCCACGCCCTGGTGGCTGCCAAGCAGAAAAACGCCCAGCCCGTCAGCAAAATCACCATCGTTCCCCACACCCAGGGGGCCCTGGGCTACACCCTGCACCTGCCGGAGGAGGAGAAGTTCCTCATGTCCAAGGAGGACATCCTGGCGGAGATCCGCACGTTGCTGGCAGGCCGCTCCAGCGAGGAGATCGTGTGCAATACCATGACCTCCGGCGCCGCCAACGACATCGAGCGGGCCACGGAGATGGCCCGGAATCTGGTGGCCCGGTTCGGTATGTGCGATGTCTTTGATATGATGGCTCTCGGCAGTGTGCAAAGCCAGTATCTGGACGGCAGCTACTCCATGACCTGCGCCCAGGAGACCTATGCGGCGGCGGACCGGGAGACCATCAAGATCATCCGCCAGTGCCACCAGGAGGCCAAGCAGATCTTGCAGGACAACCGGGAGCTGCTGGATAAGATCGCCGCCTATCTGCTGAAGAAGGAGACCATCACCGGCCAGGAGATGATGGCCATCATCGAGGGCCGGGATCCGGAGACCGTGGACAACTACGGCGCCACCCGGGAGGATACGCCCCGGAAGGCCTTCCGTCCCTCCACCCCCAACAGCATTGAGGCTCCGGCCAAGCACATCAATATGGTGTCTGAGCCCATCCCCATGCCGGATTTCGACCAGCCAAGGGAGGAGCCGAAAAAGGACGGGGAAACGCCCGCCGAAAGCGAGAATAAGCCCGACGCGCCTGCGGAGGAAAAACCCCACAAGCCCACGGAAGAATAAGGGCGTTATATAAGAAGCAAACAGCCCCGGAGCGTTTCCGCTCCGGGGCTGTTACGGCCCAAAACAATGAATTTTCCGGTTGTCAGTTCAAATGCCGTTCAAAGTTGCCGCCTACCCGCACGCCCTCCTGCACGATGAAAAAGGCGTTGGGGTCGATCTTGTGCACCTCCTGGCGCAGAGTCTGGATCTCGTACTTGCTCAGGCACACGCACAGCACCACCAGGGGCTGGCCTGTGTAGCCGCCGTAGCCCTGCCAGTAGGTGACGCCCCGCTCCAGCCGCTCCATGATGAACTTGGGCAGCTCCGGGTGCTTTTCCTTGGTGAAGATCAGCACCTGGACGGTTATGCTCTGCTGGTGGGTCCGGTCCAGAAACAGGCTGTTGAATACCGTGTAAATGGTGGAATAAATGGCGGTGGTGGCGTCGAACAGCACCAGACACAGGGCATAGAGCACCGCGTTGCAGGAGATGCTGAACTTGCCCACGGTGAAGCCCTTGCCCTTTTTGCTCAGGTACAGGCCCAGGATGTCAAATCCGCCGCTGCTGCACCCGCAGGTGAGCACCACACCCCCGGCAAAGCCGCTGACCATGCCGCCCAGGAGGCAGCTGGTGAGGGTGTCCCCAATGATGGGCGTGTCGGGCACCGGAATGATCATCAGGAACAGCGAGCAGCACACCGTGCACGTTATGGTGCGCACTACAAACCCGTGGCCCAGATTCTTCCACGCCAGCAGCATTAGCGGGATATTCAGCAGCAGATACAATGCGCCGGAGATGTCAAATCCCGGGTCTATCCCCAACTTCTGGGTGAGGATGGAGCGGATCAGCTGGCAGAAGCCCAGCAGACCGCCGGTATATAAATTGTGCGGAACTACGAACAAGTTGATAGATGTGGCAACCAGCAGCGCCCCCAGGATACCCATTCCTAGGCGGGCCCAGCGATTGTGCAGCACTTTGCTGAACATGATGCACGCCCCCTTTCATAGCCTGTATCCATTATTCCGGTTTCCGGAATAAAAGTCAATAGGAAAATCCTTGCTTTCTCTCAAAATGCTCTGCATGGCCGCCTGCATTTCACAGACTGTAGCGCAGGGACTTATACAGCCGCTCGATGCTGCGGCTCAGCGACCGGGAAACGGTGGACTTGTTCAGCCCCAGCTGCTGGGCGATGGCGGTGATGCTCATGCCCGAGGTAAAGCGCAGCTGCAATATCTCCCGCTGCCGGGGCGTCAGCTCCTGCTCCACGGCCAGGGGCAGATTGCTCAGCAGGCGGCGGATGCGGTCCCGGTTGTCTCCGGACTGCTCCTGCTTCCACAGGCACAGGCTGGCGATGTCGATGGGGTCATAGGCCTTAGAGGGTGTAATATGCATTTCGGCGATACCCCCTGTCATAGTAGCGTGCGGTGAGCTCGGCCAGCTGCCGGCTCTCCCGGTGCAGCGGCTCCAGCTCCCGGATACGCCGCTGCAGATGCTCGGCCCCCTCCCGGCTGTCACACTGGGCCTGGGCCTGCCGCAAAAATGCGATCCGTTGGTACAGCGCCTGGGCCTCCTGCTGATACTGGTAGGACAACTGCTGTAGTGTCATACTCCTTTCTCCTTTCCCTTATAAAAAATTTTGCAATCTCTTGCATATTTTTATTGACAAAAACCGGTCTTTGTGTTAGCATAATGTTCGCTGGTTGTTGTGCTGGTGTAGCTCAGCTGGTAGAGCAGCTGATTTGTAATCAGCAGGTCGGGGGTTCGAATCCGTCCACCAGCTCCAATTTCATAGAAAATATGGGGGATTTCCCGAGTGGCCAAAGGGGACAGACTGTAAATCTGCTGGCGACGCCTTCGGTGGTTCGAATCCACCATCCCCCACCAAAAAGCCGATTGCAAAAGCGATCGGCTTTTTTATTTTGCCGAGTGGAGGGCTTTCCGCTGTATTCCGATGTGTGGAAAAATGCGCCAAGCAGGGCCTCTGCCTTTGAGGCTGATCCCACTCCATTTGACGCTCTTTTTCGACAAGTACAACTAAAAATCACAAATTTCTTGTATTGAGTTTTACAATAACACAAGATTTTTGTTATGTCAAGGCAACAAATACAAGTTTCTTGTATTTTTTAGTTGACAAAGCGTATAATATAGCGTAAACTGTGTCTGGAAATGTCGAAAAAAGTCGTAGGAGGGTTTGCGCATGGGATTTGGCGAGCAGCTGCGGCGCCGGCGGGAGGAGATGGGCCTCAGCCGTGACGACCTGGCCGCCATGCTGGGGGTGACCCGCTCGGCCATCGGCAACTACGAAACCGGCATCAGCACACCCAAGGAGAGGGTGCTGCTGCGGCTTTTTGATGCATTGCAGGTGGATCCCAACTATCTGTATCAGGACTTCTGCACCGCCGGCGGGAGCCAGACTGTCAGCCAGGAGGAGCGCGCCCTGCTGAAGAAGTATCGCCAGCTGGGCCTTACCGGGCGGCAGGCCCTGTGCGCCATGCTGGACGCTTTGGGTCTGATGCAGGCGGAGGCGGAGGCGGATCGTCCCGCGGCGGAGCAGCGGACCATCCCGCTGTACCGTTCCCCGGCGGCGGCGGGCTATGCGGCCCCGGTGTTCGGCGAGGACTATGAGCTGCTGCCGGTGCAGGGGGAGGTCCCCGCCGGGGCGGAGCTGGCGGTGCGCATCCAGGGCGACAGCATGGAGCCCTACATCCGGGATAAGTCCGTGGTGTACGTGAACCATGACCCCCTGGGCGCGGGAGATGTGGGGATCTTCTGTGTGGACGGCGATATGCTCTGCAAGCAGTATTACCGGGATCCCCTGGGCACCGTATATCTCTTTTCGCTGAATCGCAGCCGCAGCGACGCCGACCAGGTATTCACCGCCGGCAGCGGACGCAGCCTCACCTGCTTCGGCCGGGTGATGCTCCACACACCGCCCCTCCCTGTATAAAAACAGAAAAAACGGAGATGTTGCATGCCTGAAAGCAACATCTCCGTAATTTTTTTGAAAATTTCGCGGAACTTATGTCCGCAGACGCGGAAAAAATATGTGCGCAGCGGGTTTGGGGCCTTTGCCTAAAAATTCCAAAGGAATTTTTGGCAGCTGTCAAAGGATGAATCCCCCGTCGCAGGTGAGCACCTGGCCGGTGACGAAATCCGCCTCCGGGGAGGCCAGGAAGGCCACCGCCGCCGCAATATCCTTCGGAGTCCCCAGGCGGCCCATGGGCGTCTGCTGGGCCAGCTCCGGGAGAAGCTCCGGGGGCAGCTCGTCCAGCATGTCCGTGCGGATGACACCCGGGGCCACGCAGTTTACCCGGATGTGGCTGGGGGCCAGCTCCGCGGCCAGGGATCGGGTCAGGCCGATGAGAGCCGCCTTGGTGGCGGAATAGGCCACCTCGCAGCTGGCGCCCCGCTGGCCCCAGATAGAGGAGATATTCACAATGCAGCCGCTGTGCTCGTGGAGCATGTGGGGCAGCACCGCCCGGCTGGCGTAAAAGGCACCGTCTACGTTCACGGAGAAGAATTCGTGCCAGCGTGCATCCGTCAGATCCTGAAACAGGCTCTGGCCCGCGATGCCGGCGTTATTTACCAGGAGGGAAACGGGACCGAAGGTGTCCTCTACCCGGCGGACCATGGCCTCCACCTCTGCCCGGCGGGACACATCCGCCTGGCAGATCATGGCCCGGCAGCCCTCCGCTGCCAGCTGCTGTGCCAGCTCCTCCGCCTTATCCCGGCGCACCCGATAGCCGATGGCTACGGCCCAGCCCCGGCGGGCCAATTCCGTGGCGACAGCCCGTCCGATCCCCCGGGATGCCCCGGTGACCAATGCGATCTTCTCCATAGTATCCGTCCTCCTGTGTTTACTCTGCCCATTAGTATAGCAAATTTTATATCTCCGCGCAAGCACAGGGTCCCCGAAGCCGCAAGCCTCGGGGACCCTGCAATATGGGCAGATTTACTTCTTTTCCGCCATGATCTCCCGCATGACGTCGGCCAGGATCTGTACGCCCTTTTCGATGTCCTCGTCGGTGGAGTTGGAGTAGTTGATGCGCATGGTGCGCACGCCCCGCTCCTCCTCATAGAACGGATCGCCGGCGCAGACGGCCACGCCCCGCTCAATGGCGCGATTCTGCACGTCCACGGCCTTGATGCCCTCGGGCATGGTGGCCCAGAGGAACATGCCGCCCTCGGGCTGGGTGTACTCCACGCCCTCGGGGAAGTACTTCTTCATGCATGCGTGCATCTTCTCTGCCTTGGCCTTGTAGAGCACCCGGGTCTTTTCGATGTGCTCGTCCAGATCGTGGTCGGCCAGGTACTGGGCCAGGACCATCTGGCAGAAAATGTTGGTGTGCAGGTCCATGGTGGACTTGTAGGCCAGGAGCTTTTCCCGGACTGTAGGCTCCTTGCAGGCGATCCAGCCGATGCGCATACCCGGGGAGACGATCTTGGAGAAGGTGCCCAGCATCACGCACTGCTCGCCCAGGAACCAGTGGAAGCTGTGGCCCGCCTGACCGGAGAAGCGCAGCTCGCCATAGGGATTGTCCTCCAGCACCATGACGTTGGTGCCCTTGAGGACCTCAGCGGCCTTGACGCGGACCTCCTCGGTGTAGGTCAGGCCCGTGGGATTTTGGAAGTTGGGGATCACATAGATGAACTTGGGGTCGTGCTCCTTCACGGCCTTTTCCAGGGCGGCCACATCCAGGCCGTCGCTGTTCAGGGGGATGGAAAGGACCTTGGGGTCATACAGATGGAAGGTCTGCAGGGCCGCCAGATAGCTGGGGGTCTCCACCATGATCTCGTCGCCCGGGTCGATCATTACGGCGGAGAACATGTCCAGAGCCTGCTGGGAGCCGTTGGTGATGATGATGTCCTCGGGCTTGAAGTCCAGATCCATCATCTTCTTGTAGCGCTCACATATATAGCGGCGCAGGGGCTCGTAGCCCTGGGTACCGCTGTACTGCATGGCGCTTACACCGTTTGCCTTGAGGACCTTATCAGCAGCCTCGTCCATCTCCTTGATGGGGAAGGAAACGGGGTTGGGCAGGCCGCCGGCAAAGGAGATGAGGTTGGGGTCCGCCGCAGCCCGCAGGATCCCGGCCAGGAATTCGGCCTGAAAATCAGGCTTGGACATTCTATGAGAAATTTTGACTTGCATGATAGTATCCTCCTGTATGTGTTTGAAATTTATCTGCAGCAATAAACAGTGTGTCAAAAAGCCTCGCAGAGTTCGCGTCCGCAGACGCGAAAAATTGAAATCATTTTTCACCGCGACATGTGCGTGGGGAAAAATACCTCTCAGGCTGCAAGTGTGGAATTTTGAGCCAAAGGCTCAAAATTATGCGCGCAGCAGACTGCAAGCCTTTTGGCAGAAAAAACGAAGTTTTTTCGCCAGTTTTTAGATTTCCTTCAGGTGCTCCATATTGTGGCGGATGCCCTCGCAGCACTCGTGGAACTTGGCCTTCTCCTCGTCGGTCAGGGGCAGCTCCACCACTTCTTCTACGCCGCCCGCGCCGATGACGCAGGGCACGCCTGCAAACAGGCCGCTCTCGCCGTATTCGCCGCAAAGCTCCATGCTGGCGGGCATGATGGCCTTTTCGTCGTGGAGCACGATGTGGACCATGCGGGCCGCGGTGGTGGAAATGCCGTACTCGGTGCAGAACTTGCCCACAAAGGTGACCCAGCCGCCGCCGATGGACTCCTTCTGCAGGGCCTCCCGGTCAAAGCGGAAGCGCTCGTCGGTCTCGGCCCACTTGTCCAGAGGCATACCCCGGAAGCTGACGCAGGACCAGGGGGCAAACTGCTGGTTGCCGTGCTCGCCCAGCATATAGCAGGTGATGGATTTGTGGTCGATGCCCGTCTGCCGGGCCAGCGCGCTGAGCAGGCGGGAGGTGTCCAGGCCCGTGCCGGTGCCGAAAACCCGGCCCTTGGGCAGGCCCAGGCCCAGCGCCAGCTCCCGGGTGACGATGTCGCAGGGATTGGTGATGTTTACCAGCACGCCGTCAAAGCCGCTGGCCTTGATCTTCTCCGCATAGCCCCGGACGGCGGGAATGGTGAAGTCCATCTCCGTGAGGCGGTTATGGGTGCCCCGGAGCAGCTCGATCTTGCCCACGGAGTTTACGATCACGTCGCACGCACCCAGGTCGGCAAAGTCGCCGGCCCGGACGGTGACCCGATGGGGCAGGTAGGCTGCGGCGTCCCGCAGGTCCTGGACCTCGCTGGTGAGCTTTTGCTCGTTCTGATCCACCAGGATCAGCTCGTCGGCTATGCCCTGCACTGCCAGAGAATACGCTACATGGGCACCCACATGGCCCAGGCCGATGACGCCTACAACACGATTCTTAGTCATTTGTAAATCACTCCTTATAGTTACCGGCGAAGGATCTGTGAGATCCCTCTGCCAAATGGCTTACAGTCTGCCACGCATATCATTTTACCACTGCGCGGCAAGTTTTTACATACCAAAGTTAGGGAAAAGTACGCAGGTGTAGAGCATGGTCAGCACCATGTATACCACCAGGATGATGGCGAAGGCCGGGAGGGTGCGCTTCATGACCTGGTTTTCATTGCCAATCTGGTCCACGGTGGCGCAGGCGGCCACGGTGTTATTGGGGCAGATAAGGTTACCCAAGGAGGCACCGGCATTCTGCCCGGCGAAAACGGTGATGGGGTTCATGCCCAGCGCGCCTGCCGCCTGGATATGCATATCCGCGAACATGATGTTGGAGCCCAGGCCCGTGCCGGTGATGAAGGAGCCGCTGGCACCGATGAGCACGGCGGCGGCGGGATAGAACCGGCCCACCACGGCGGCAATGTCGGAGGCCAGGAGGTTCATCATGCCCGTGGAGGAGGACTGCATGATGTAGGATACCACCAGGAGGCTGCCCATGGTCACCAGCACCGGCAGCACGTGGCCCACGGTCTTGCTGCAGATCTGGCCGTACTGCTTCATGCCGGTCTTCAGGGTCATAGCGCCCAGGAAGCCGCAGATGAGGATCACCACGTCCACCCAGACGATGTAGCCGAAGGTGCACATGATGGCAAAGCCGTTTTTCACCAGGGCCGGGAAGCCGTAGCGCACGGCGGGCAGCAGCACCAGCATGTAGATGTAGGGGGACATGGCCCGGAAGGCGCCGTATTTCTTTTCGGTGCTTGTGAATTTATAGCGGTACTCCTCCGGGGTCTTGACGCCTACCAGCTTCACATAGGCAACGGACAGCAGGATGGACAGCAGGCCCGTGCCCATGGAGGTGACCTCCGCGCCTACGAAGTTGGACAGAGCGAACATCACGCCGCCAGTGGTAACGCCGGCAAAGAGCAGATAGGGGACGATGCCCTTGAAGCCCTTGCGGCCAAAGGTCATGGCCACCATGATAAAGGGAATGATGAGCACGCCGAACATATGGATGCGGCCCACCATAGCGGAGTTGAGAGCCACGGTGCTGATGCCCGCGTCGGTGAGGGCCGCGCCGCCGTTGATGGTGGTAAGGCCCGCGCCGCCCCAGGAGCAGGGGGTGGCATCGCCCAAAAGGGCCAGGGCGATGGAGGTGACCGGGTCAAAGCCCAGGGCCACCAGGAAGGGGGCGGCGATGGCGGCGGGAGAGCCGGCACCGGCGGCGCCCTCCAGGAAGATGGGGAGCATCATGCCCACGATGACCACCTGCACCCGGCGGTCGTCGCTGATGCGGGCGATGGCGCCCTTCACCTCGTCGATGGCGCCGGTGTCCCGGAGCAGGTTCAGGATCACGAACGCGCCGAAGACCATAAGCACGATCTTCAGGCCCTCCTTGATGCCCTTCCAGAGCAGGGCGTCGTAAACGGCGACATTTTCCTTAAAGGTGGCGCCGGTAACGTTGAAGTAAGTGAAGGCCAGCACCAGCGTCCAGATCAGCGCCACCGGGGCGACCTTTTTGGCGGACTGGTGGAACCCGAGGATACCCACCAGCACCACGATGATGGGGCTGAGTGCCATAACAAAATTTAAGAATCCCATAAGTGTTTCTCGCTTTCTATCTTTAGTATATTTAGGGCTTCTCTTCTGTGCTGGCCAGGCAAGGCAGGAGGGAAACATGTATAAAAAAGAGGCTCCGCCGGTTTGGCGGAGCCTCGAGCTTCTGCGGTCTGGGGCAGGCAGTTTAACCTGCCTGCGGAGAAGGGAAGTGACGCACCGCCGTATGGCGAATGGAGTTAATTAGCAGTACAAAAATGGACCCCAGCAGCAGGCCGGAGTCCAGAATAATGACCAGAATGGAGTTGAGAGCAGAGCAGGCAGAAGCGGCGCAGGTGTCCTGCGCATGGGTGGCTGTATTGGTGAACAGAGCGTGCATTGCGTTTTTCATAGCCACAGCTTCCTTTCCTGATGTTGGACACAGCATAGCACAAAGTTTTTTCCTCTGCAATAGGAAATTTTATTGTCTTGTGAAAATTATATAAACGCACATATTTTTCCCAGCCGCAGCGGATACCTCTTGTTCAGAATGGTAAAAAGAAAAACGGCTCATCGGCGGCCTGAAATAAACCCTATTACCGACCTGGGGCGCGGCGGGTCTTTGCGGCGCATATATCGGGCGGAGCAGAAAAAATTCCCGCACACAAAAGAAAAGGGTTGACAAATGTACCGGCACACGGTATTATAGTACTGTTCCTGCGCGGTTAGCTCAGCTGGTAGAGCACATGCTTGACGTGCATGGGGTCACAGGTTCGAGTCCTGTACCGCGCACCAAGTAAAAACCCTTGAAGCCAAACGGCTTCAAGGGTTTTCTTTTTTGCCGTGCATTGCCGTATATCTTATGCCAAGGGCTTGCCGCTGAACACAGGAAATACGTTAAACGCACCGTAATCCGCGATGTGCTCCGCGTGTACCAGGGCGTCCATAGCTGCGTCGGAGATGGTGAAGTCCACGTCCGCGTTGCCGGCCATGTGGGCGGGATCCGCCGTCTTGGGCAGCGCCACGGCCCCCAGCTGCAGGACGTAGCGGATGCACAGCTGGGCGGCGGAGACGCCGTACTTCTCCGCCATCGCCGCGATGGCGGGATTTTTCAGCGCCTCGCCGTGGGCGATGGGAGAATAGACCTCCGCCAGGATCCCCTCTGCCCTGCAGAAGTCCAGGAGTGCCTCATCGGTGTTGCCGATGTGCAGCAGGATCTGGTTGACCATGGGCCGTACACGGCAGTCGTCCAGCAGATTTTCCAGGTCGTCCCGCAGGAAGTTAGACACGCCGATGACCCGGACCTTGCCCGTTGCCTGGGCATCCTCCAGGGCGCGCCAGACCTCTTTATTTTCCGCAAAATAGCGCTTTTCCGCGCGGAACTCGCTCCAGGGCTGGGGCGAGTGAATGATCATCTGGTCCAGATAGGTCAGCCCCATCTTTTCCAGGGTCTCGTCGATGGATCCGGCGGCCGCGTCGTAGGTTTTCAGCTCAGCCGCCACCTTGCTGGCAACGAACAGCTCCTCCCGGGGAACGCCGCAGGTGCGCACCCCTTCGCCTACGCCCCGCTCGTTTCCGTATGCCTGGGCGGTGTCGATCAGGCGGTAGCCCAGCCCCACCGCCGCCCGGACGGCTTCCGCCGCCTTATCATCCGGGATAAACCATGTGCCCAGCCCCAGCTTGGGGATCCGGACACCTGTGGCCAGCGTATAGTATTCCTTTGTGATCATGGTGATTCCTCCTTTGCCGCTATGCGGCCCGCGCAGCCCATAGAAGGGCCAGACCTAAACTTTAGACACAGTCTACAACTTAAAGCACACTTCAAGTCAAGGGCTTTTTTAAATTTTTTTGATGCGCCTATAAAAAAGGATCCTCCTCCCTGCCGCGGCGGTTATACCGGGCGGCAGAGGGGAGGATCTGTTTGTGCGGGCTTCGCGCAGCGGACGGTCAGTCCAGGATACGCCCGTCGGTGGAAATGGTCACCACCTGCCAGGGGATGAATTTCCCACTGTTTTGCAGGGCCGTTTTCGCCGCGTGCTCCAGGCCGCCGCAGCAGGGGACCTCCATGCGCACGATGGTCACGCTCTGGATATTGTTCCGGCGGATGATCTCCGTGAGCTTTTCGGAGTAGTCCACGCTGTCCAGCTTGGGGCAGCCCACCAGCGTGATGTGCCCCTTGATGAACCGCTCGTGGAAGGCGGCGTAGGCGTAGGCCGTGCAGTCGGCGGCGATGAGCAGCTTCGCCCCGTCAAAATACGGCGCGTTCACGGGCACCAGCTTGATCTGCACCGGCCACTGGGCGAGACGGCTCTGTACCGCCCCGGGAGCGGGCGCGACGGCTGACGGCCCCGGGTGCCGAAGCGTTTGCATCCGGGATCCCGGGCAGCCTCCGGGCAGGGACATTCCCTCCTGCTGCATTTTCTTCCGCTTGTTGGCCAGTACCGCCTGCTCGTCGTAGGCGGCGGCCTCCCGCTCCACAAAGGAGATGGCCCCGGTGGGGCAGGCGGGCAGGCAGTCGCCCAGCCCGTCGCAGTAGTCGTCCCGCATCAGCTTCGCCTTGCCGTCCACCATGGCGATGGCTCCCTCGTGGCAGGCGGCGGCGCAGGCACCGCAGCCGTTGCATTTATCCTGATCGATCTCGATGATCCTTCTCTTCATATCAAGCGCCTCCTTGCTTTTGTGACCTGATTATAGTACAATAAAATCAGCAAGTCGGTTGAATTTTCAACGAAAGAGGAATTTTTATGAAGGAATTTTTTCCCGTAATACGCTCCGCTCCCCTTTTTTCCGGCATATCCCAGGAAGAGCTGACCGCCATGCTCGCCTGCCTCAAGGCCGAAAAGAAGGACTTTTCCAAAGACGCCTTTGTGCTGCGCACCGGGGACACGGTGGATTCTATCGGGCTGGTGCTGTCGGGCAGTGTGCTGGTGATTCAGGAGGATATCTGGGGAAACCGGAATATCCTCTCCAAGGCGGGGCCGGGGCAGACCTTTGCGGCGGCCTTTGCCTGCGCCCCCGGCGCCCGGCTGCAGGCAAGCGTGATAGCGGAGGCGCCCGCTGCCGTCCTATTTCTAAATGTAAAGCGTATTCTGGATATCTGCCCCTCCGCCTGCGCCCACCACAGCCGCATCGTCCGGAACCTGCTGGCCGAGCTGGCGGCGAAAAACCTGCGCCTGAGCGAAAAGCTCACCCATACAGGCCAGCGCACCACCCGGGCCAAGCTCCTGTCCTATTTTTCCGCCGAGGCCCAGCGGCTGGGGCGGTATGAGTTTGACATCCCCTTTTCCCGGCAGCAGCTGGCGGATTACCTGGGCGTGGAGCGCAGCGGCCTGTCCCTGGAGCTGGGGAAGATGCGCGGGGAAGGCCTTCTGGATTTCCATAAAAGCCATTTTATTTTGAAGGTGTAGCGGCTCTTGCCGCCTGCGTAAAAATACCGCCGAGGCCCGAAAGAGCCGCAGCGGTATTTTTGTGCGTACAACTGATTTTGCTTGGCGGGAGATATTACGCGCCGGTCGCGGTGTATTTTTTCAGCGCCATCACCAGCACGGGGATGAGCACAATGTGCAGAATGATCCCGGGCACGGCGTTGATAAAGGCCCCGGCGACAAAGGCCGACCACACGAACTCGGACTGGGTGAGCCCGGCCAGCACCACCCGGGCAATGCCCCAGATAACGCGCCCGGCCAGCATGGCGGCGATGAGGGTGACATAAATGCAGCCCTTTTTATCGGGCAGCCGCTTGTACAGCAGGCCCGACACGAATCCATAGGTGGCCAGCTCAAAGCACATGGCGATGCCAATGGGCATCAGCGGCGGCATGCCGAACAGGAGAAAGCGCAGCAGCGGGGCGACGGCGCCCACCGCCAGGGCGTACCACGGCCCGCAGAAAAAGCCGCACAGCAGCACGGGGATGTGCATGGGGCAAAGGGCGTTGCCCGTTTGCTGCAGCTGCCCCGTCAGGATCGGGAGCACCATAGCCAGGGCCAGAAACATAGCGGCCAGGATCAGCCGCCGCAGGGATTTTTGCTTGGATGACATCATTGTAACCTCTTTCTGTGTTGACATCATCGCCTTGAACGATCTCTGTGCCTTCGTGGCACGGTTATGAAATATGCCGTTATAAATGGGAGGCCGCCTTGGACGGCCCTCCACCGCCGCGTCAGGGCGCGGCCAGGATCTGCCGCAGCTCCGCCACGGCTTCGGCCGTGATCTCGCTGAGGGTCAGTTTTTTCACGCCCACCACCCGGTTGCTGCACCGGTTGACAGGCAGGAGGAGCTTGGTCGCCCGGCTCTGGCCTACGGCCACCGCCATGGCCGGGGTGATCTCCCCCAGCATGGAGTCCGCCGAGAGGATCCCCACAGGTCCGATGATCACATCGGCGTCCCGGCAGGCCACCAGCACGGGATTTTCCCCGGTGGCGCCCCACATGGCGCCGCCCTTGAGCATGGCGCTGGTGGCGATGCTGTTGGTGCCGATGGCGTAGAGGTCGCAGGGAAGCCGGTTTTTTATAATGGCCTCGGCGATGCTCTGCCCCAGCTTTCCGCCCTGGCCGTCAATGAGTACAACCTTCATGGTAGGCTCCTTCCGTGCATAAAGGACGCGCGTTCACACCGGGAAACGCGGCCCGTTACCCTATAAAATACCATATATTTACCCAAAACACAAGACGGCGTTTTGCGCCCGCCGGGAATAGATATCCATTTTCTGCATGGAATCTTTGCGGCAAATATGGTATAATGGCCCAAAGCCCCGCCGCTGGGGTCTTTACTTCGCCGGAGGGGTGGATATTTTGGAACTGAACAAGAAAAATTTCAAGCGGATCCTGCTGCTGATCGCCTGCGCCATCGTGCTGTACTGGGGGCTGAACAATCTGTCCGTGTTGGGTAAGGTGCTGGACGGCTTCTTTTCCCTGCTGGCGCCTTTGCTGCTGGGTATCTGCATCGCTTATGTGGTGAATCTGCTGCTGAAGGTGGTGGAGCGGCTGTGGGACAAGGCCCTGGCCAAGGCCCCGGAGATCTGGCGGGGAAAGCTGAAGCGGCCTATATGCCTGACGCTGACCATGCTGCTGTTTCTGGGCATCATCTTTGCTATTATCTTCATCCTGATCCCCCGTCTGGAGGAGGCCGGGTCCACGCTGGTGGCCAATGTGCCCAACTATGTGACCCAGATCCAGCGCTGGTGGGATGAGGTCATAGCCTTTGCATCGCAGCACGGCGTCACGCTGCCGGAACTGTCCATGAACACGGAAAACGCCACCAAGGTCATCACCGATTTCCTCACCAACAACGGCGACAATGTGGTCAATACCACCATCAACATCACCACCTCTATACTGGGGGCGCTGGTGAATTTCTTGCTGGCCCTGGTGTTCTCCGTGTATCTGCTGGCCCAGAAGGAGAAGCTCCTGGCCCAGAGCAGGCGGCTGCTGCTGGCGGCCATCCCCAAGAAGGCCGGGGAGCGCACCATGCATATTCTGCGCATCACCAACAACGCCTTCTCCAGCTTCGTCACCGGCCAGGTCACCGAGGCGTTTATCCTGGGCACCCTGTGCTGTATCGGCATGCTGATACTGGGCCTGCCCTACGCCCTGCCGGTGTCGGTGATTATATGCTTTACCTCTTTGATCCCCATTTTCGGCGCGTGGATCGGCGCGGCCACGGGAGCGTTCCTCATTGTGTTCGTAAGCCCCATTAAGGCCCTGACCTTCCTCATATTCCTGCTGATCCTGCAGCAGGTGGAGGGGAATTTGATCTATCCCCGTGTGGTGGGCAAGTCCGTGGGCCTGCCGGGTCTTTGGGTGCTGGCGGCAGTGACCATCGGCGGCGGCGCCTTCGGGGTGCTGGGCATGCTTCTGGGCGTGCCGGTGTGCTCAGTGGTCTATGTGCTGGTGCAGGACTTTATCCGCTCCCAGCCTGCGGAGGAGGACGAGCCCGCAGAAAACTAAAAAAACGCAAAACGATCCCACGTCGGTCCGCGGACCGACGTGGGATCGTTATTTTTGATAAGGCTTACTTGACGCGCCCGTCTAAAACGCTCTGCAGGCTGATGCCGTCCAGATATTCGTTCATGACCTGCTCCAGACCTGTCCAGATAGGCAGGGTGTCGCACTCATGGCAGCGGGGGCAGGCGTTGGGCGACTGCTCCAGGCAGGCCACCGGGGACAGACCTCCCTCGGCAGCCCGGAGAATTTCGCCCACGGAGTAGTTCTCCGGTGCCTTGGCCAGCCGGTACCCCCCCTGAAAGCCCCGGGAGGTCTGCAAAAGGCCCGCCCGGTTCAGCAGAGGAATGATCTGCTCCAGGTATTTTTTGGAAATTCCCTGCCTTGCGGCAATGTCCTTCAGAGCAACGACACCGTCTCCCTGGTTTTCTGCCAGGTCCAGCATCATCCGCAGGGCGTACCGGCCCCGGGTGGAAATTTTCACACCGCTTCCTCCTTACTTGCAGTCTGAGAGCTATTTTCTCTCACGCACATGTCGTGAGAGAAAATGCTTTCAATTTTTTGCCGCCTGCGGGTGGCAAATTCTGCGAGGCTTTTTCTCGCGCCGCCTTTATAGGCTTAGGATACCACGATCCCGCCCCTTTCACAAGGGCGCTCACACCATGCGGCAGCCCTCGCAGTCCTCACAGTCGGGGAACTGCTTGTGGTCATAGGGGATGCCGTTGCGGTCATAGTAGTCCTTCACGGCGGACTTGATGGCCTCCTCGGCCAGGACGCTGCAGTGCAGCTTGTGGGCGGGCAGGCCGCCCAGAGCATCCACCACATCCTTGTTGGTGATGGCCAGGGCCTCCTCCACGGTCTTGCCCTTGATCATCTCGGTGGCCATGGAGGACGAGGCGATGGCGCTGCCGCAGCCAAAGGTCTCAAACTTCACGTCCTTGATGACGTTGTCCTCAATGTCCAGATACATCTTCATAATATCGCCGCATTTGGCGTTGCCCACTTCGCCCACGCCGCTGGGGTCTTTGATCTCGCCCACATTACGGGGATGCATGAAATGGTCCATTACAGTGTCGGTATACAGTGCCATGATAATTGCCTCCTTATTACAGCATGAACGGCTTCTTGCCGCTGACCAGGTCTTTCCACATGGGGCTCATATTGCGCAGGTACTCCACAACCTTGGGGACCTCCCGCAAAATGATGTCCACTTCCTCCTCCGTGTTCCACTCGCACAGGCTCAGCCGCAGGGACCCGTGGGCCACCTCGTGAGGCCGGCCGATGGCCAGCAGCACATGGCTGGGGTCCAGGGACCCGGAGGTGCAGGCGCTGCCGGAGCTGGCGCAAATGCCCTTGGCATCCAGCAGAAGCAGCAGGCTCTCGCCCTCAATGCCCTCAAAGCAGAAGTTTACATTGCCGGGCAGACGGTGTACCGGGTCGCCGTTGAGGGCGGAGTGGGGAATCTTGGACAGGCCCGCAATGAGCTTGTCCCGGAGGGCGGAGACCTTGACGGCGTTCTCGTCGATATGGTCACAGGCCTCCTGCAGGGCCGCCGCCATGCCCACGATGGCGGGCAGATTCTCCGTGCCGGCCCGCTTGCCCCGCTCCTGGGCGCCGCCCTCGATGACATTCACCAGCGGGATACCCTTGCGGGCGTACAGCACGCCGGAGCCCTTGGGCCCGTGGAACTTGTGGCCGGAGAGGGAGAGCATATCGATGTTCTGCGCCCGGACATCAATGTGCAGGTGTCCCGCCGCCTGCACGGCGTCCGTGTGGAACAGGACTCCCTTTTCCTTACACACCGCGCCGATCTCCGGGATGGGCAGGATGGAGCCGATCTCGTTGTTGGCGTACATGATGGTCACCAGGGCCGTGTCGGGGCGGATGGCGTTCGCCACCTGCTCGGGGGTGACGGTGCCGGTGGTGCCCACGGGCAGCAGCTCCACCTCAAAGCCCTCTTTTTCCAGCTTCTTCAGGGTGTGCAGCACGGCGTGGTGCTCAAAGGCGGTGGAGAGGATGTGCTTCTTGCCCTTCAGTGCACCGAAGCGGGCGGCGGAGATGATGGCCTGGTTGTCAGCCTCGCTGCCGCCGGAGGTGAAGATGATCTCCTTGGGGTCGCAGCCCAGGCACTTGGCCACGGTCTCCCGGGCGCCCTGCAGCGCCTCGGCGGCCCGCTGACCTACGGAGTGCAGGCTGGAGGGGTTGCCGTAGTTGCCCTGCAGACAGGGGAGCATGGCGGCCACGGCGGTGTCGCTCATGCGTGTGGTGGCGGCGTTATCGGTATAAATGGTCATACACTGGTCCTCCTGGTATGAAAAATCTAATGCCTACTTATTAGGTATGATTACAATACCCCTAAAAGCATAGTTTGTCAATAGGCTTTTAAAAATATTTTCAGACTGCCGATAAAGTGAGGGAATTACGATAGCGGTAAGGAAGGGCGTCCCCTTACTATTAAAAACTTAGACAGCGTGTCAAAAAGTCTTTTCGGCGTGTTAAATATTTTTACCTTCCTCTTGTTTTTTGCCCGCCGCTGTGTTACGCTGGGTATAAATAAACAATGGAGTGTACCGATTATGGAAATTCAAAAATCTTCGGAGGATTATCTGGAAACCATGCTGATGATGCAGAAGAAGCACGGCTTCATCCGCTCCATTGACGTGGCGGAGCATTTAGGCGTGACCAAGCCCAGCGTCAGCTATGCCACCAAGCGCCTGCGGGAAAACGGCTATATTACCATGGACAAAACCGGGCTTATCACCCTGGAGCCCAGCGGCCTGGCCATTGCCGAGGAAATGCTGGACCGGCACCGGACCCTCACCAACTTCCTCATCCACCTGGGAGTGGATCGGGAGACGGCGGAAAATGATGCCTGCAAGATCGAGCATGACATCAGCCCCCAGACCTTTGCGGCTATCTGCCGCCACGCCCGGCAGCATCAGTGATCTCTCCAAAAACGCGGATGCCCGGCCCCATTTCGGGGCCGGGCATTGTTTCGTTTATTCCTGCCGCCGCAGCTTCTCCAGCATCCGGGTGAATTCCTCCGGCAGAGGGCAGCTGAGGGAGATCTTTTCCCCGGTGGCGGGGTGGATAAATTCCAGGCCCGTGGCGTGGAGACACTGACCCGTCAGCCCCGGCACGGGCTTTTTGGCCCCGTATACCGTGTCGCCCAGAATGGGATGGCCTATATAGGCC
>CAKTZK010000027.1 GCA_934635515.1 uncultured Oscillospiraceae bacterium | reverse complement strand
GTCGATGCCCACATCGGCCCGCCGTACCGCACTACTTGCAATGTGTCATTGCGAAGCCAGTGACCGAAGTCACTGGCTGTGGCAATCCGCGTCCCCCGTCCTCTATCTCTCTTCACTCTTCACTCTTCACTTTTCATTCTTCTCTCTTCTCTCTTCTCTTAATCCGGCTCCCCTGCGCAAGGGGAAATCGCCGCAGCGCCGTCAGTGGCGGAAGAAGCAAGGCGATTTCGAGGAAGTGCCCCGATTGGCGGCCACGACAGTGGCCGGAAATCGGGGCACGACGGTGGGCAGGCTGTCACGACTCCGCCGTGACTGAGGGGGCCGGCCCTCTTTGCCTTTTCACGGAAAAAAACGCCCCCAAATACCAAATTTTATAATATCCTCGTATTGAAAAACAAAATCCCCCGTTTTATAATAAAAAAAACGCACACAAAAACGCACACAGGAGGCGAGATCATGAACGAAATTTATGTAACCGGCCACCGCAATCCGGATACGGATTCCATTGTTGCGGCCATGTCCTACGCCGCGCTGCGCAATGCTCTGGGGGACCGGCAGTATGTGGCGGCGCATCTGGGCCACGTCAGCGACGAGTCCAGCCGTATGCTCAAGCACTTCGGCTTCGAGGAGCCTCTGGCCATCCGCACCGTCCGCACCCAGGTCTGCGACCTGGACTATGATACGCCTCCGTGTCTCAGCTCCTCCGTCACCATGGACCGGGCCTGGCATGTGATGCATGAGCAGCGCATTTCCGCCGTCCCCGTGGTCAATGACGACGGCACCCTGTACGGCATGCTCTCCGCCGGCGACATCGCCACCTTCAGCATGGAGACCCTGGTGGACAGCCATGTGGAGGAGCTGCCGGTTTTCAACCTGGTCAGCGTCCTGGAGGGGCGCATTGTCAATGAGGGCAGCCGCATCCCCACCAATATCAGCGGCAACGTGGTGGTGGCCATGCCCCAGGCCGCGGAAAATCTTCGCTTTTCCGGCAGCAATAATATCGTTCTGGTGGCCAGCCAGCCGGATATGATCCAGCGTGCCCTGGACCAAAATGTCAGCTGCCTGATTATCTGCCGGGCGGATGTTGACCCGGCGCTGGAGGATTACGCCGGCGACACCTGCATCATCTCCACGCCCTTTGCCGCCGGCCGTGCCTGCCGCCTGATCTACCAGGCCATTCCCATTGCCCGGCCCTGCCAGCGGGGCGAGATCGTGTGCTTCCACCTGGATGATTATATCGACGATGTCCGTGAGGTGGTGCTCAAGAGCCGCTACCGCAGCTATCCCGTGCTGGATGAAAACGAAAAAGTCGTGGGCACCCTGTCCCGGTATCACCTGCTCCGTCCCCGGCGCAAGCAGGTGGTCCTGGTGGACCATAATGAGTTTGCCCAGTCCGTCCCTGGCCTGGACCAGGCGGAGATCCTGGAGATCATCGACCACCACCGCCTGGCGGATATCCAGACCACCCAGCCCATCCACGTGCGCAACGAGCCGGTGGGCAGCACCAATACCATCATCGCCGCCATGTACCAGGAGCACGGGGTCATCCCCTCCGGTCCTATGGCGGGCCTTATGGCCGCAGCCATTTTGTCCGACACGGTAATGTTCAAGTCCCCCACCTGCACCAAGCGGGATATCTCCATGGCCGAGCGCCTGGCCCGCATCGCCAACGTAAAGCTGGACGATCTGGGCAAAGAGCTGTTCTCCTCCGTCAGCCCGGATAAGCCGGTGCAGGAGCTGATCGCCTCGGACTTTAAGGAGTTCCACATCTCCGAGCAGGTGCTGGGCGTGGGGCAGATCACCTGCCTGGATTCCCTGGACATTATGAACCGCAAGGACGAGCTGCTGAAGGAGATGAATCGCATCCGGGACGAGCACCATTACGACATGGTGCTGCTGATGCTCACGGATGTGCTCCTGGAGGGAACGCAGTTGCTGTACGTAGGCAGCGACGATACCATCCGCAACGCCTTCTCCGCCGAGCCCAAGGATAATACCCTCTTCCTGCCCGGCGTCATGAGCCGCAAAAAGCAGATCATCCCCATGCTTACCGCCCTCTGGGGTTAAAAAACAAAGCTTCCGGAAAAGGTATACCTTTTCCGGAAGCTCTTCTCTTTTTCTGCCCGGCCCTTAAAATGCCACGCCGCCGATCAGCGCCACCAGGCACAGCACCAGCGCCAGGGGCACATATACATACCGGCCCACGCTGTACCACAGCGTGCCGCGCATTTTGCGGCTGCCGGTGTTGATGGCCGCCATCAGGTCGTCCTTTTTCATCACGTAGAACCAGGACACCGCGCCCAGAGTGGCCCCGATGGGGATGATGTAGATGGACACCAGATCCATCCAGGGTCCCCACTTGGCGATAGGCTCCATAAACAGTCCCGCGCCCAGGCACAGCACGCACAGAATGGCCAGGGCCGCCGTGCGGTTGAGCTTCGGGAACTTGTGCAGCAGCGACTCTGCCACCGCCTCAAACATGTTTTGCAGCGAGCTGACCCCTGCGAAAATCATGGCCACATACAGAATAATGGCGAATAGCCGCCCCAGGGGGATGTCCTGCAAAATGGTGGGCAGGGTCACGAACAGCAGCCCCGGGCCTGCGCCCACATCCAGGTCATAGGAGAAGCACGCCGGGATGATGACCAGCGCCGCCACCACCGCCGCGATGGTGTCAAACAGCGCCGTCCGCTGGGCCATATGCACCACGTCCTCCTCCTTCGAGAGGTACGCGCCGTACACGATCATGCCGCTGCCCGTTACCGACAGGGAGAAGAAGGCCTGGCCCATGGCCCAGATCCAGATCATCGGGTCCTTCAGCGCCGCCCAGTCCGGGGTGAACATGAAGCGGTATCCGGCGGAGGACCCGGGGAGAAACGCCACCCGCACCGCCAGGATCAGGAAGATGATGAAGAACACCGGCATCATGATCTTGTTGGTCTTTTCAATGCTGTGGGCGCCCAGATACAGCGTCAGCAGCGTGCCCACTACCACGATAATGTGGTAGGGCACCACGGAAAAGGGCGTGGAGGAAAACTCGCCGAACCAGGCGGCGGTGTCGGCGGTCATCAGCGTGCCCACCACGGAATCCACCAGCGCCTTGAGAATGTAGGTAACGATCACCGCATAGCCGATGGCGATGCACAGAGACCCCGCCAGGGGCAGCCAGCCCAAAAGACCGCCGGCCTTGCCCATGCCCTTGCTGCGGGTGGACCAGGCGTTTTCGTAGGCACCCAGAGTGCCGGTGCCGGCCCGGCGTCCCATGGCGAACTCCGACGGCAGACCCACATAGCTGAAAATGAATACAAACAGCAGGTAGATCAGCAGAAATGCGCCGCCGCCGTTGCTGCCCAGCTTGTTGGGAAAGCCCCACACATTGGCCATGCCCACGGCGGAGCCCACCGAGGCCAGGATAAAGCCCCAGCGGCTGGCAAAATTCTTCGTATTGGTCGTATGCTTCATTGCAATTCCTCTCCGGCCGCCAAAATAGTGCCTGCGGCACCTGTGGGGCCACCATTTTTCGCCCGCCAGGGCAGGCCTGTCCACAAATTATTCTCATTTTAGCGCATTGCAGTGAAAAAGTCAAGGCGAGGCCCGGAAAAACGGAAAAAGTGTTTCAAATAGGGCTTGCCATTCCGGGAAAAGAGGCCTATACTATGGTGCTGTCATTTTTCGCCGAAAGGAGTCGGAATATATGAAAACCACCGCCCGCCTGGATATGCTCCACGGCCCGATTTGGAATAAGATCCCTAAATTTGCCTTGCCCGTGGCGGCCACCGCTGTTTTGGAGCAGCTGTTCAACGCCTCGGACGTGGCCATCGTGGGCAATTTTGCGCCCCAGGCGCTGCGCACGGCCGCCGTGGCCGCCGTGGGAGCCAACAGTGCCATCATCGGCCTCATCGTCAATTTGTTCATCGGCATTTCTCTGGGTGCCAACGTGGTCATTGCCCACTCCATAGGCGCCGGGCGGCTGAAGGATGTGCAGAAGGCCGTCCACACCTCCGTGCTGATGTCGATCTTCGGCGGTATCCTGGTGGCGCTGCTGGGAGAGCTGGCGGCGTCGCCCCTGCTGGGCCTGCTGAACGTGCCGGAGGACGTGTTCCCCCTGGCCCTGCTGTACCTGCGCATTTACCTGGCGGGCATGCCGGTGATCTTGCTGTATAACTTCCAGGCGGCCATTTTCCGCAGCGTAGGGGAGACGAAGATCCCTCTCATCGCCCTGGCCGCCTCGGGCGTGCTCAATGTGCTGCTGAACCTGTTCTTTGTGGCGGTTTTGCACATGTCGGTAGACGGCGTGGCGGTGGCCACGGTGCTTTCCAATGCCTTCAGCGCGGCGCTTCTGTACCGCAAGCTCCGCCGCACGGACCGGGAGATCCGCCTGGACCCCAAGCTCCTGCGCGTCGACCCGGCCATCTTCAAGCGTATCCTGCGCATCGGCCTGCCCGCCGGTATCCAGACCGCCATGTTCTCCCTTTCCAATATCATCGTGCAGGCGGGCATCAACAGCCTGGGCACCATTGTCATGGCGGCCTCCAGCGCGGCGTTTAATATCGAGATCATCACCTACGATATCTTCACCTCCTTCTCCCAGGCCTGCACCACCTTCGTGGGGCAGAATTACGGCGCCGGGCAGATCGACCGCTGCAAAAAGACCTTCTGGCTGTCCCTGGCGGAGGGAGCCGTGACCCTGGCCGTTTTCGTTGTGCTGATCCTGACCTTTGGCCGGCCGCTGCTGTCCATATTCAACCGGGACCCGGAGGTCATCGACATCGGCTATATCCGCCTGATGATGATCATGATCTCCCAGTCCTTCAGCCTGCTGTATGATATGATGTCCGGCTATATGCGGGGCTTCGGTATTTCGCTGCCGCCGGCCATCCTCACCATGCTGGGCGTGTGCGGCGTCCGCATCGCCTGGATGCACTTTGTCTTCCCCCTGCACCGCACCTTTCGCACCATCATGATCGCCTATCCCGTGAGCCTGTCCATCACGGCGCTGCTGGTGTTCGTGGCGCTGATGGTGTACCGCCCCTCCCGCCGCTTCGCCCCCAAAGCGGCCTAAAGCAAATAATAAAAAGCACCTGCCCCGGCAGGTGCTTTTTATTTCATAAAACCGAACTGTCATTGCCAGACCAGTGACCGATGTCGCCGCTCGTGGCAATCCGCCTCCCAGGGCTCCCCTGCGCAAGGGGAGCTGTCAGCCGTTAGGCTGACTGAGGGGTCGTCCTCACCGCACCTCTTGCAAAAACCTGTCATTGCGAGGGCGCAACGTGCCCGTGGCGATCCGTCTCTCCGTCCCTAAAGGCTCCCCTGCGTAAGGAGAGCTGGCACGGCGTAGCCGTGACTGAGGGAGGGTCCCGGCGCTCAGTAAATCAGCCCATACAGCTCCTGCAGCCGCGCCAGGGTCTCCTCCGGTATCGCGCCCTCGTACAGGGCCCGGCCCTGGTAGACCCGCAGGGCCGCCTCCAGCACCTCTCCGTCGTCGCATACCAGGCACAGGGGTTTTCGGATGCTGTACTGCACGTCCGCCAGGGCGTCCACGTCCTCCCAGCCCTCCAGCCGGATGGCCACCATAGCCTCCTCGCTCTCCATGGCGTCCTGGAGCTGCTCCTCCAGGTCCTCCGTCACCGCCAGCACCCGGGTGCACCGGGCATCTGCCGGCAGGTACATGGGCAGCTTTTCCGTGGCGGCGGGGAGCATTTCCGTGTGCCGGGGGTCGGGCGGGGTGATCTTCGCCCCCTCCAGGGCCTTTTTCAGGGCCGCGATGTGCCCGGCGTCCGTGCCGCAGCACCCGCCGAAAATAGCTACGCCCGCCTGCAAAAATTCCGGCACCAGGGCCGTAAATTCCTCCGGCGTGCAGCTGTATATCGCCTTGCCGTTCACGATTTGGGGCATCCCGGCATTGGGCTTGGCGATCAGCGGCACCCGGGCGTATTCCCGCAGCCGCCGTATCTGGGCCAGCATCTCCCGGGGCCCGGCGGAGCAGTTGAGCCCGAAGGCGTCAATGCCCATGCCCTGGAGCACCGTCAGCGCCGCCGTAATGTCCGTGCCGGAGATGCTTCGCCCCTGCTCATCGCAGGTAAAGGTCACCAGAATGGGCTTTTCACTGACGCTGCGCACGGCCAGCACCGCCGCCCGGGCGTCGGACAGGGTCATCATCGTCTCGATCACGTACAGGTCCACCCCGGCCTGCTCCAGACCCGCCGCCTGCTCCGTGTAAATGTCCACCAGCTCCTCAAAGGATGCCTGGCCCAGGGGCGCCAGGAACATGCCGGTGGGGGAGATGTCCCCGGCCACCAGGGCCTTTCCCTCCGCCGCCTTTTTCGACAGCTCCGCCAGTCTCCGGTTATAGTCCGCGGTCTTGTTGAAAATGCCGTGCTCCTCCAGCTTCTGGCGGTTGGCGCCGAAGCTGGGGCTGTAGAGCACCTGGCTCCCGGCCTGCACATAGCCGCGCTGTATCTCCACAATGGCCTCCGGGTGGGCCAGCACCCATTCCTCGGCGCTTACATCGCCCGTAAAGCCCCGTTTTTGCAGCTCGGTGCCGGTGGCGCCGTCCAGGATCAGGGGAAATTGAATCAGCATACTGTATCCTCCGTTTCGTCAAATACTAAGTTTTCCGTAAAAGCCCGGGTAAAGGCCGGGCAGCCCGATAGCTCCCTGTAGCGGCACCCGGCGGCAATGTCCGCCAGGGCTCGGCGGTTTTTCTCGTCCAGCGCCGCCATGGACGCCCCGGCCAGGGCGGTGTTCCCCAGGCAGAGAAGCTTCTCCTCCGGCAGCCGGGGCAGCATGCCGATAGCCATGGCGCTGCGGGGGTCAATGTAGTTTCCGAATCCCCCGGCGATGCAGACCCCGGAGAGAGCCTCCACGCCTATGTTCCGCTCCTCCAGCAGGACCCGGATCCCCGCGGCCACCGCCGCCTTGGCCAGCTGCAGCGCCCGCACGTCCCCGGCGGTGAGATACACCCCCCGAGTCAGGTGGAAAATACCGTTCCCCTTGCCGTCGGGGGCGATATATTTCCGGCACGCCGGCGGCGCATCCTCCGGCGGCAGGAGCCTGCCGCCGCCGTCGATGCAGCCCAGACGCAGCAGCGCGGCCACCAGGTCGATCAGACCCGACCCGCACAGTCCCTTTGCCTCTCCGCCGCCGATCACGTCCCAGAGAAAGCCCCGGTCATAGCGCACACGGCTCACCGCCCCGTCCAGAGCCGGCATGCCGCAGCGGATGTTGGCCCCCTCAAAGGCGGGGCCGGAGGCCACGGCGCAGCAGGCAAAGCCGTCCCGCCCGCCCAGGGCCATTTCGCCGTTGGTGCCTATGTCCAGAAACAGCCATTGCCCGTCCTTTTCCGGCAGCCCGGCGGCCAGCAGCCCGGCGGTGATGTCGCCGCCCACATACCCGGCCACGCAGGGGGCGTAGTATATCGGCGCGCCCAGAAGCGTGTCCTCCGTGTCCCGGCGGAAAAGGGAAGCGGGCGTGTAGGGCGCCGCGGCGATGGACCCCACCGGGAGCCCGGCGAAGATGTGCTGCATCACGGTGTTCCCGGCCAGAGCGACTCGGCGCAGCTCCGTTTTTTTTCGGCCGGCCCGCTCCAGACAGCCGCTCACCATGTCCTCTGTCTGCTGCCGCACGCACCGGTGCAGCTCATGAAGGCTCTGGGGACTGTCCATGGTGTGCCGGATGCGGCTGATGACGTCCGCGCCGAAGGACGCCTGCCGGTTCCAGGCGCTGGCCGTCTGCAGCACCCGGCCGGAGGAGAGATCGTATAGCCGCAGGGCTATGGTGGTGGTACCCAGGTCGATGGCGGCGGCGCAGCCGGTGCCCCCGGCAGGCACCGCCCCCGTCGGTGCCGCCGACTCCGTGAGGATCCTTCCCCCGGCGGAGTCCGGCAGGACCACCCGGTCCCCGCCTGCCGGGATCACCTTGCAGGCAAGCCGCGGCACGCCGTTTACCGTTACCCGGCACTTGCCGCAGCGGCCCCGGCCGCCGCAGGCCGCCGGGAGGGAAAAGCCGGCCCTGCGCAGGGCGGATAAAAGGGTCTCGCTGCCGCTTATCTCTACGGCGCAGGTTTTTGCGCCGCAGCACACTTGTATACTTGACACGGCCATGCCCCCTTATTATACTGTATTTACTATAATTTTTAACAGCAGTTGCCTGCTTTGTCAAGAGGGACGGTGGCCATGACGCAGCTTATGATCCTGGCGGAGGAAAACGGATTTTCCCATTGGGCGGCGGCTAAACTCGCGGCCTTTCGGCCCCTGGCCTCCGTGCGGGAGATGTGCGCGGCGGACCGCTGCGGGCAGTACGGCAAAAACTGGGCCTGTCCGCCGGGGTGCGGCACCCTGGCCTGGGCGGAAGAGGAGATCCGCCGGTGCCGCAGCGGCATCCTGGTGCAGACCACCGGCGCCCTGGCCGACGAATTTGACTATCAGGGCATGCAGCGCCTGGCCCGGCAGCACAAGAAGTCCTTTGAGAGCTTTGCCCGGCAGGCCCGGCTGCTGCACCCGGGGTGCCTTGCCCTCACGGCGGGGGCCTGCACCCTCTGCCGCCGGTGCACCTATCCGGCGGCCCCCTGCCGCTACCCGGCCCGGCGGCTGTCCTCCATGGAGGCCTACGGCCTGTGGGTCAGTGATATATGCCGCCAGTCGGGCCTGGAATACAATTACGGCGCACGGACCATGACCTATACGTCCTGTGTGCTCTGTTTAGAGGAGTAAAACGCCATGCAAACCCCCAAGGAAAATTTTCTGGAGCTGCTGAAGCCGGATGGCTGCCCGGAGCGCGTGCTCAAGCAGTATGAGGCCCTGCACCTGTGCCTTACCGACCCCATCAATACCTACCTGCGCGGCAACCGCCGCCGGGGCACCGTCAGCCGCGACCGCTGGGGCACCACCATCAGCTTCCCCGAGGACGCTCCCGGCGCCATCCCCGTCCACAGCGATGACCTCACCGTCTGCCCGGATGTGACGCGCTGGGAGGAGACGGTCCATGCCCCGGACCTGGCGGCCAACTGCGCCGCGGGCTGGGAGGACTGCCGCGCCGCCGCCCGCGCCGTCGCCGGAGAGGAAAAGCTCCTGGCAGGCTTCATGGGCACGGGTATTTTTGAGCAGTGCCACTTCCTCATGGGCTTTGAAAACACCCTCACCGCCCTTTACGAGCATCCCGAGGAAATGCACCGGCTCATTGACTACATCACCGACTACCGCCTGGGCTATGTGAAGCTGCTTATCGACAACCTCCACCCGGACGTTATCTTCTCCCATGACGACTGGGGCACCAAGGATGCCCTGTTCATGCACCCGGATATGTGGCGGGCCTTTTTCAAGGAGCCCTACCGCCGCTTCTACGGCTATATTCGCTCCCGGGGCTGTATCGCCATCCACCACGCCGACTCCTACCTGGTCCCCATCGTGGACGACATGGCCGAGATCGGTATCCAGGCCTGGCAGGGCGTGCTGCCGGAAAACGACATCCCCGCTCTGCAGCGCCATTTACAGGGTAAGCTGGTGCTCATGGGCGGCATCGGCGCGGCCATCGACCGCGCAGACGCCGAGCCGGAGGAGATCCTCGCCTATACCGAGAGCACTCTGCGGGCCTGCGTCCCCGGCGGCCACTTCATCCCCTCCATTACCTACGGCGTCCCCGGAGCCGTCTATCCCCACATTGACCGGTATATCGACGAGACCATCGACGCCTACAACGCCCGGGTCCATCTGCCGTCCTTCGATCTGCCTCCGGTGCCCCGGCGCAGCCTGGCCCCGCAAAGGGCCCAGTCCGCCGCCGTGAAGGCCGAGTCGGAGACCGGTGACATCCTCTCCGCCATTGCCGGGGCCATCAAGCGGGGCCAGCAGAAGAAGGTGCTGGCCCTTACGGAGCAGGCCCTTTCCCAGGGCCTGGATGCCCAGACCATCCTCTCGGACGGCCTGATAAAGGGCATGAACGACCTGGGGGAGGACTTTTCTGCCAGCCGTGCCTTTGTGCCGGAGATGCTCATGGCGGCCCGGTGTATGGCCTCCGCCACGGCCCTGCTGAAGCCCCACATGGTGGACGCAGGCGGCCAGCGCAAGACCATAGGATCCGCCTGTATCGGCACCGTCCACGGCGATATGCACGACATCGGCAAAAACCTGGTGAAGATCATGCTGGAGGGCAGCAATATCCAGGTATACGACCTGGGGGCCGACGTGCCGCCGGAGGAGTTTATCCGGGTAGCCCGGGAGCGTAACTGCGACATCATCGCCTGCTCGGCTCTGCTGACCACCACCATGCAGCAGATGCGCCGGATCGTGGACCTGGCCAAGGAGGCGGGCATAAGGGATCGGGTGTCCATCATGGTGGGCGGCGCGCCCATCAGCCAGAGCTTCTGCGACGAGATCTGCGCCGACGTTTACACCCCCGACGCCGCTTCCGCCGCCCGGGCGGCCGTGAAGCTCCTGATGAAGAACTGACTTCCGGGCCAAGGGCCGGAAACCCCGGCCTGCGCCCAGCGTGCAGGCCGGGGTTTCTTTCCCCGGGAGCGTTGACAAACGGTGCCGGTGGGTGCTATCCTAATACAATTATAAGGGAAGATCAGGAGGCGGCTGCCTATGAAAAAAACACTGAAAGAATACGCTGTCATCACCTTCGGCTGCGCGCTGTTTGCCCTGGGCTTTTGCTGGTGCTGCGTGCCGGCGCACCTGTCCATCGGCGGCTTCACGGGCATAGCCCAGGTGCTGAATCTCTATTTCCCGGCGCTCTCCGTGGGCGTGACCACGCTGGTAATGAATGTGCCGCTGTTTCTTCTGGGGCTGAAGCTGCTGGGCAAGCGGCTTCTTGTCAGCTCTCTGTACGCTATGGCCGTCAGCTCCCTGATGATAGACGGGCTCAACGCCCTGTATGCCTTTCCTGCTATGGACCCGGTGCTGGCGGCGGTGTTCGGGGGCGTTCTCTGCGGGGCTGCCAGCGGGTTTATGCTGCGCCAGGGAGCCACCACCGGCGGCACGGAGCTGGGGGCCCGGCTGCTGAAGCTGAAAATTCAGCATCTTCCCATCGGCAAGCTGTGCCTGATCATCGACCTGGTGGTCATCGTCACCTACTCGCTGGCGTTCCGCCAGCTGACCCAGGCGCTCTACAGCATTGCAACGCTTTATATTTTCACGACCGTGATGGACAAGGTGATCTACGGCGGCAAGGCCGCCAAGATGGCCTATATCATCAGCCCCCGGCACGAGCAGATCGCCCAGCGGCTTTTGGAGCTGGACCTGGGGGTGACCCTTCTGGACGGCACCGGCGCCTATAACCGCAAGCCTACGGAGGTGATCTTATGCGCCTTCAGCCGCAACTATATCATCCCCGTGAAGAAGCTGGTGCAGCAGATCGACCCCGACGCCTTCATCATCGTGTGCGATACCCACGAGATCCTGGGCGAGGGCTTCGGAAAATATGACCCCATGGGCCTGTGAAGCCCCGGGGAAGCATAAGCCATAAGAAAAAACCGAGATAAAGGAGTTTTGCCGCATGAAATACGCACTGGTAAACGGCATCCTGCTGGACGGAACGGAGACTATGCAGCCCCAGCCGGGCCTGAGCATCCTTGTAAACGGCGAGCGCATCGAGTCCATCGTCCCCGCCGGCACCGAGGGAGCGGACTATGAAAAGATAGACCTCTCCGGCGGCTATGTCATGCCCGGCCTTATTAACCTCCATGTCCACCTGCCCGCCTCGGGCAAGCCCACCGTCAAGCAAAAGGACCCCCAAAAGGCCGTCCGCCTCATGACCAGCAACGCCCTGCTTCGGGCTGTCACTTTTCAGGTCTGCGCCGGCTACGCCAAAACGGAGCTGCTCTCCGGCGTCACCACTCTCCGCTCCGTGGGCGGCATCCAGGCGATAGATTCCCGCCTGCGGGACAAGATTCTCTCCGGCGGGGCCGTGGGCCCCCGGATTCTGGCGGGAAACATGGCCGTGTCCGTGCCCGGCGGCCACATGGCGGGCTCCCTGGCCTACGAGGCCACCTCCCCGGAGGAGGCGGCGGCCCTGGTGCGGAAGATCGCGGAGGATAAGCCGGACCTTATTAAGCTGATGATCACCGGCGGCGTTCTGGATGCCAAGCGCAAGGGCGAGCCCGGCGAGCTGAAAATGTCCCCGGAGCTGGTAAAGGCCGCCTGCGACCAGGCCCACGCCCTGGGTCTGCCCGTGGCCGCCCATGTGGAGAGTCCCCAGGGCGTCCGGGTGGCCCTAAAGGGCGGGGTGGACACCATCGAGCACGGCGCCAAGCCCGACGAGGAGATCCTCCGCCTGTTTCAGGAGCGCCACGCCTGCCACATTGCCACCATCTCCCCGGCCTTGCCCTATGCCATGTTCGACCGCAGCGTCACCGGCGCGTCGGAAACGGAGCAGTATAACGGAAAGCTCGTCATGGACGGCATCATCGACTGCGCCAAGGCCTGCCTGGCCCGGGGCATCCCCGTGGGCCTGGGCACCGACACCGGCTGCCCCTATATCACCCACTACGATATGTGGCGGGAGGTCTATTATTTCCACAAGCTCTGCGATGTCTCCAGCGCCTTCGCCCTCCACACCGCTACCCTGGGCAACGCCCGGATAGCGGGCCTGGGGGAGGAGACCGGCTCCGTAGAGCCCGGCAAGTGCGCCGACCTCATCGTGACACGGCAGAACCCTCTGGAGGACCTGAAGGCCCTCCGCCATGTGGATGCGGTCATCGCCCGGGGCAAGGTTTACCGGAGCCCCAGGGTCAAAAAAATCGAAAAAGCTGAGCGGGAGCTGGATAAATTCCTGTGAGAAAAACCCTGGCAAACCCGCCCGTACTGTGATAAAATCGGAGTATAAAAATAGGAGGAGTGAACTATGGGACTTTTCAGCAACAATAAGAAACCCTGCCCTCTCTGCGGCAATCCCACCCCCCGGCTCCTGGCCACCAAGGTGGAGGACATGCCCCTGTGCAAGGAGTGCGCCGGGAAGATCGACCTGCCCGACGGCGCCCTGGACCGCATGACCCTGGCGCAGCTGGAGCAGTACATGGCCTTTTACGAGGAAAACGCTGCCCTGCGCGAGACCTTCAGCGAGGACTACCGCTACGGCTTCGGCCTGCTCAGCGGCGCCCTGGTGGTGGACAGTGCCCACCGCCTGCTGCGCATCAAGACCTATGATAGCGCGCTGGTGTTCGGCCCGGAGAATTTGCAGTCCTTCCGCATCCTGGAGGACTCCGATCCCCTGTTTACGGGAAACGCCGACGGCCTTATCTGCCACCGCAGCGATGTGCCCGATAAGGTGGAGGCCCTGATCCCCAGCATCGACCAGTTCATGCGCCGCAAGCAGGACTTTGAGCACATGGAGGAGATGCACCGCATGATGGACCGTGACCGGGATCACGACCACGACCGTCCCCGTCCTCCCCGGCCCGAGTTCGAGTGTACGCCCCCGGTGCGCAAGTTCCGCCTGGAGCTGACCTTCTCCCATCCCTATTGGAAGAGCTTCACCCAGGAGATCGGCGCCCCGGACTTCAGCAGCCAGTATCCCAGCGCCGAGGATTATCTCCGGGAGTATGAGGAGAAGGTGGAGGCCCTCCATGAGCTTGCCTCCCAGCTCCTGCACATTGTCAACCCCGACGCCCCCCAGCGCCGAGAGGATGATCCCCAGCCCGCCGCCGCGGCTGCCGCCCCCGCCGCAGCCGCCGATCCGGTGGCGGAGATCCAAAAGTATAAGCTGCTCTTTGACGCCGGCGTCCTCACCGAGGAGGAGTTCACCGCCAAGAAAAAGCAGCTTTTGGGTATCTGAAAAGCGAAAAACCAAAACCGAGGCACCTGCGGGTGCCTCGGTTTTTCTTGTCAATTTAACTTTTCCCAATGTTGATACCCGGCGTGTCGTTCCCATCCCCTCGGTACGCACGCTCCTGGTCCGTGTCGTCCGCAAAACGGATGATATACAGTGACCGTATTCCCACATTGGCCTTATCCGCCGTGTCCACCGTTATAAATTCCATGGCAAGCCGATACTTGTCCTGGGTCGTTTCAAGGTCATAAGTGCAGTCGTAGCTTTTCCAATACTCGCCATCATTCTTTTTGGCGTGCGTACTCATCGCGCCCCAATCGTCATAGGAAAGCATTTTCCCTTGAAAATAGTCAAACAGCGCCGGGATAGCGTCTTCCAGATTCCCCGTTTCCCGCAGAACATTTTTGGAAAACAGAGCCCGAACGGCGTCCCCGTCCCGCGCCTGTATTGCGTCTATCAGCGCTTCAAACCGTTCGTTGGCAATGGCCTTGTCGTTCCTTGTGAAAAACTTTTTTCTCATGGCGGCTTCCTCCGCCGAGCAAGCCGTCAGCAGCAAAACCGCCGCTGCCAGCACGCCAGCCCAAATCTTTTTCATACCATATTCCTCCCGCAAGCGTAGTTTTTAAGAAGAGCCATGCCATAGGACGTTTTTGCTGATCGATAGATTTATTATACAAATTTAAATCGATAAACACAAGGAAAACAACATAAAATACAAAGATTTTTTGAAATCAAGTCAAAAATGCGTCGTATCATTTTATACATCCATGAGACTGCCTCTATATATCTAACGAAAGGCTTTTTTCAACCGGTCGTGTGGGTATCCACGCAAGGCTGTGGATGAAAGCCGGAAAATATGCAATAGAATAGCCAATTAAACTATAAAAAGACGAAAAAAGCTGTGAAATTAAACATTTCACAGCTTTTTGCGGCAGTGCTGAAAGAGCTGCGCCGTACCGTTTTTTACTGGCACATGAGGAACGCCTTCAGCGCCAGCTGGAAGGTCAGCATCTGCTCACTGTCGTTATAGTTCAGGTCCAATATCTCGGCAATGCGGTCCAGCCGGTAAAGCAGCGTATTCCGGTGGATAAACAGCGCCTTGGAGGTGTTTATGGAGTTCTGACAGTTGTTGAAATAGGTCTCCAGCGTGTACAGCAGTTGGGTATTGTGCTCCTCGTCATAGGCCAGCAGCGGCTTGATCCGCTGGATCAGCGCCAGCTTTGCATTGGGCGAGTCATAGATCAGTTCGTAGAGAATATAGCGGCGATAGGTGGCAATGCGCTCGTCGCATATCCTGCTGGCCAGATCTACCGTGCGGAGTGCCTGGGAGTAGCTGCGGCAGAATTCCGCCAGCGAGGGTACCGGGTCGCCGATGCCGAAGATCACACCCCGATCCTGCCCCTTGGCACGGAGCATCTTCATCAGGGTCCCGCAGTATTCCCGCACCAGCGCCACCTGCTCATACACGGGCAGGCTCTCGCTCTGCTGCAGGGGATAGACCCCGGCAGACAGGCCGGCCGCCCGCAGCCTTTCCGCCTCCTTGGCACGGTCCGGATCGGAGAACAGCACCTGCCCTACAGCCAGCTCCTCCCGCAACCCCGGCTGCAGCGCCTGAGAAACGCACTGTATCTTCCGGTTGGGCGTCATATACAGCAGCGGCACGTGCAGCAGCGGGCCGCATTTTTTCAGCAGATATTCCACTTCCGCGTGTCCCTGCAGCACATCAAACATGGCCTGATACACCATCTGCAGCGCCTGCTCCTCATTGATGCCGTAGACATATTTGCTGACGGCTTCGCTGATCTCAGACAGAGAGGTGTGATAGGGGATGCGCATCAGCGGGAAGTGCAGCTCATCGGCCAGGCGCAGCATATTGGCCGGTATCTCATAAAAGTACCGCTTCATTTTAATGATAAGGCTGCCGGAGCCATTATCGGCCAGGTCCCGCAGCACCTTTTCCTGCTTCGCCGGGTCATCCAGCAGAAAATAGCCCGCCGTCAGCATGATCTCTCCGGCGCGCATCCAGTTGACCATCTCCGGGTTATCGAACATCACCGTGCCGGATATGGTGCGCTCCAGACCATCCGCACCGGCAACCACCTCTACTACCCGCAGCTCATCCTGTTTCAAAAGTTCCCGCAGTGTCATGTGAGCGCCTCCCTTCGGCAACGCCAAAATATTCCCCCATTTTGACGATGTCATTATACCCCACAAACACCAATTACCTTTTGTGCATCTGCACAAAAAACCGGGCGTGAATTTGTGCTGCGCGGCGGGCGTGACCGACGGAATCGTGCTACCCTATAAATGAAAAATACTTCAGGCCGTAAAAGAGGGAGCACATGAAAGTTACTGTTCTGACCTGGTGTGTCAGTTTTTTACCTATACTGCTGCTGGTTATGCTGCTGGCGGTTTTCCGCATTTCTGCCGCCCGCGCTGCCGACGTGACGCTGCTGGTGACGGCACTGTCGGCCTTAGTGGTGTACAAAGCGGACGTACAATTAGTGCTGTTTGAGAGCCTGAAAGGCGTGTGGAGCACAGCCACCATCCTGTATATCATTTTCCCCGCGCTGCGCGAGCCCTATGAGGGCGAGGAGGAGAACAAGGGCATCTTCGTCTATGACGAGAAGGTGTTCTATGATCTGCTGGAGAAGGCCTACCGCAATGGCCTGCAGCTGGCCATCCACGCCATTGGCGACCATACCATGGACGTGATCCTGGACTGCTATGAAAAGATCGCCGCCAAGTACCCCAAGCCCGATCCCCGGTTTCGCATCATCCACTGCCAGATCACCAGCGAGGATATTCTGGACCGCTTTGCCCGCAACAATGTTCTGGCGGACACTCAGCCCCTGTTCATCCGCGCGGATATGGAGGTGGCAGAGGAACTGCTGGGTAAGGAGCGGGTTTCTACCTCCTACGCCTGGAAGACTATGCTGGATAAGGGCATCCACGTTTCCGGCAGCTCCGATGCTCCCGTGGAGTCCTTCGACCCCATTCTGGCTATTCACTGCGCCGTCACCTCCCAGAATCTGGAGGGACAGCCCGAGGGCGGCTGGCTGCCGCAGCAGAAGCTGACCGTGCAGGAAGCCGTGGCGCTGTACACCACCGGCTCCGCCTACACCAGCTATGAAGAGCATGTCAAGGGCATGCTGTGCCCCGGTTATCTGGCGGACTTCATCGTTCTGTCCCAGGATATCTTCTCCGTCCCGGAGAATGAGATCATCCGCACTAAGGTCGAGCAAACTTACTTGGGAGGTAAGTTAGTATATTCCCGTTGACAGCCCCTTTCCCCCGCATCAAAATAAGACGATACAAGAGGAGAGAGAACCATGAAAAAGAAAAGAAACATTATCGGCGTAGGTGCTTACGACCTGTACTTCGGTATGTTCCAGTTCAACCTGTACGCTGTGTTCTCCGTCATCACCGTCCTGCTGGTCATCCTGTTCGGCCTGGATGTCGGCCCCATGTACAAGGCTGAGAAGCTGGCCATCGAGACCGGCAAGACCTATAACGATACCGATAACCTGATCGCTACGCCCCCTGAGACCGATTTTGCCGAGGACTGCAAGCTGAGCATGGCCAACTTCCTGGCTCCCATGATCACCCTGATCCTCACCATCTTCGCCGTGGTGTTCTACACCGGCCAGATCTGGGTCAACGGCTTCATCGGCCGCTTCGGCCACGCCAATATCCAGATGGCTATCGCCATGTGCTTCCTCACCGGCTCCATCGCTGCCGGCATCGTGGGCATCAAGTCCAAGCTCATCACCCTGGGCGGCGCCATCGACAAGTGGACAAAGGGCGCGGCCAGCATGATGCAGGTCATTATGATCCTTGTGTGCGCATGGAGCGTCAGCAGCCTGACCAAGTCCATGAACATCGGTCAGTTCCTTACCGGTGTGGTGCAGGGATCCATTCCCGCGGCGCTGATCCCCGCCATTTTGTTCCTGATCGGCGTGGTGGTGTCCTTTGCCACCGGCAGCTCCTGGGACGTCTGGGGCCTTGGCCTGCCCATCGCTATGCCTATGGCCACCGCAATGGGTATCCCCCTCACCCTGGCCATCGGCGCGGTCGTTTCCGGCGGTCTGTTCGGTGACCACTGCTCTCCCATCTCCGATACCACCATCCAGTCCTCCACCAGTGCCTGCTGCGACCATCTGCAGCACGTTAAGACCCAGCTGCCCTATGCCCTGACGGTCGGCATCTCCTCCCTGATCGGCTTCCTGTTCGCCGGGCTGGTGGCTCCCGCACTGGCGCTGCCCGTGACCCTGGTGTGCATTGTCGCCGCCCTGTTGGTCATGAGAAACATCTCCCGCAAGCAGGCCGCTGCGGATGCCTGGGTGATATTCCTTACCTCCCTTAAAAAGTAAACCGTCCCACCCCTGAAATACGCAGTGAGGTCATTGGCCGTCCGCAGGCGGTCAATGACCTCACTCAATTTAGCTTTGTATAGTATTTCCGCTTTATACGCTGTTCCACCTTTCTTTTTCTGCCATGCAGCAGGGGGAACAGCTAAAACCGCATGTACAGTATGCATATATAATGAAAAAGCGCCGTCCCGGAATTACTTCCAAGACGGCGCTTTTCTGTTGTGGATCAGAGCGAACACTTCACGGCGAAGCCGCCGCTGAAGAAATAGGTGTTCGTCCAATACCTGTTTGGTGGAGCAGGGGTCTCCAAGAATGAACACCCCTTTGATGCTCCGGTTTCGCCTTCAAAGGCCATTTCGATAGTAGAGGTGCTTGCTTGCCGGAGGCGATGCAATGGTGCGCAGAATGTCTGTCGGCTTACAACGCTTTTTCTTCATCATAGGCACTTTTTAACAATCTTGGGTCAGCCCATATCGGCGGACAGTGCCTTGTCGATTTGGGCTTGCAGTGCCTCTGCCTGCTTCTTTTCCGTAATAGCACCCACGATGGGATCGCCCACGATATTGCCGTTGCGGTCGACCACATAGGTGGTGGGATAAGCAAAGATGTTGGCAGTAAACTTTCCCGC
>CAKTZK010000026.1 GCA_934635515.1 uncultured Oscillospiraceae bacterium | reverse complement strand
GGTTTGCTCCATGGTATAGATATGGGAGCAGCGTTTTTCCAGTTCCTCCGGGTCGGGGCGGAGAATGAGGAAGCGGCGCTCGATCTCCAGGGGTTCAGGGGTGTTCATAAAATTCCTCCCGAAATGGTTTACTTACAATGATTATATCTGTCCTGTGGAAAGATTGCAAGATATATTCCCCTTCCATTAACAAGAAAAGGCGGGGCGGACAGCATTGCCGTCCGCCCCGCCATGGCTTTTAACAAGGGTATGAAGTTCAGCGAAGATCAGTGGGTCCTGCATCTGCGCAGCAGCAGAACGCCGGTGCCGGACAGGGCCAGCAGGGCAAACATAGCCACGATGGGCGTATTATCGCCGGTGGCGGGATTGCCTGCGGGCAGCTTCTCGAAGACCACCTCAATGGCATCGCCGGAGACCAGGTTATCCAGCTTAGTGACCTTGCCCATGCTCTTGCCGTTGAGCAGCACGTCCTTGATGGCATAGCCGCTGTCCGGGGTGATGGTGGCCGTGGTCATATCCTCGTTGAAGGTGACCTTGCCGCCTTCATTGGCCTTTACAGTGGGATCTACGAAGGGGATGAGCACATCGTCCTCGGTGAGCTCCTTAGTGGCCTCGGCGTCGGCAAAGAGCTTATCGCAGTTGACGCAGTACCAGAACTCGATGTTGCCGGGCTCGCTGTGGGTGGGCTGAGTGGCTTCGATCTTGGTGAGACCGGTATGCTTCACATCGTCCTGCAAATACTCATCGGCGCAGGCAAGAGCCAGCTCCAGGCGCTGATCCAGCAGGTCCAGCAGCTGGGCCTGGGTATCCTGGAAGATCTGGCTGGGCTGAGCCAGCAGGTACTTGGCGGGGGAGGCGATGGCCTGCTTGTACCAATCGGCCCAGGCCTGGAGCACTTCCTTCTCATTGGCCAGGGCGGCGGCAAAGTCCTTGCCATGGGCCAGGGTGAAGACGCGGTGATTCAGAGTGTTGGCCTGCTCAATGTCGAAGCGGTCCAGGGCGGCCAGGGCTACGGTGCCCATGATCTCCAGAGCCAGGGCCTCGTTATCATCGGTGGCGTTGGCGATCATCAGGGCGGTGGCCATGGTGGTGATGCTGACATTCTCCATCTCCCGGGCGCTGGACATATTCAGTGTATCCACGGAGGAGTGATAGCTATAGTCGGTGAAGTGCCAGGTCAGCAGGGCGGGCACATTCTGGGCCAGGAAGCGAGAGTGGTCGCTGCCGCCCTCATAGGGGCAGACATCCACCCGGAAGCCGTCATCGTGGTAGTTGATGACACCCTGGGCGGCATACATATAGAGATCGTTCAGGAAGTAGCCGTCCTGGAAGAGGTTGCTAAAGGAGCTGGCACCCCACAGGGTGTGGGAGTCGGGCAGGCGGACGAACTCGCCGGAGGTATCGGCAAAGGTGTCATCATAGGCGGAGCCGTCCTCCCAGGGCAGGGTGTCCAGGGTGTAATTGTACTTGGCGGAGGGGTCGGGGGTCTTTTCAATGCGCATGACGCCGCCGGTCTTCTCAGGATCCTCGCCCACCATGTCCATGTTCAGAACGGTGAGGACCTTGGCCTTTTCATCGGGATGGCTGTTCAGCCACAGGGTGGCCAGATTCATCTCATCGCCCCAGAGGAAGGTGATGGTGCGCTGGGGATGCTCGATGATGCCGCTGTCCACCATCTTCTTCAGGGTGGTGGCCAGGCCCAGCAGGGAGGCGGCGCCGGTGGCGTTATCGTTGGAGCCGGGCTCCTGCACATGAGCGCAGATGATGACCCGCTCGTCGGGATGGGTGGTGCCCTTGATCTCAGCCATGGTCACAGCCTGGCCCTTGCCGCCCTGGGTGGCGTCATTCATGGCGTAGGTGCGGCCGATGCTGACATTGGTGGCGTACACAGGGGTGCCGTCGGCCTTCTCCAGCAGCTCCAGGAGGGCGGCCTTCTGATCGTTGGAGAACTGCCACTCCACAATGGGCTTGCGGGTGGCGGTCTGCGCGGCGGTGTCTTTCAGGGCAGCGCCGGAGGCGTAGCGGGCGGAGTAGACAAAGGGCTCCAGGATGTTGCCGTTTTCATCTTTGGGGGTGCTGTAGCTATTGAGGCTGGCGGTGGACATGACGGCGATAGCACCGGTCTGCTGGGCCAAGCCAAAAGCAGCGCTGAGCCTGGAATCCGTCAGGATGACCTTGCCGGAAAGGTTGGCATTGGCCTCGTCCACAGTGGGATACTTGGTGCAGGTGTAGGAGCCGCTCCTGCCGCTGACAGCGCCCACATACACCACCTCACCGGTGACGCCTACGGCGTTGGCGGGCTTGGTGCCGGCGGGCTCGGTGAAGCAGCTGTTCCAGGCCAGGTGGCAGCGCTTATTCAGCTCGGCCTCCTTGCCGTTGAGGACGTTGACACGATTGCCGTCCGCGTCCTTCTCGGTGATCCACTGCCACATCTCGTCGATGGACTTGACACCGTAATGCTCTTTATATGTATCGGTGGTGGGATTGAAGCCGTAGGTCTCCACATTGACGCGGTCAATGAGCTTATCCACGCCGTCAAAATTGGCTTTGGTGGTAATGGAGAGCTTTGCGTACTCCGGATCCCAGGTCAGAGTATCTACGTCATAATAAGTGACCCATGAGTAGTCCTTGTCGTGTTTGCCGCTCATGTCGTTGGAGCCCTTGGTCCCCAGGGCCACGGATTCGCCGCCCATGAATTCATAGCCGGCTTTTTTCAGCTGATCTACCACGAAGGTGTCGATCACCTGGTTCTGCCAGGAGCCGCCGGTGGTGCGCCAGCCCAGGTAGATATAGGACAGGTAGTCGAAAATGTCTTCGCCGTCCACATATTTGCCAAGGGTCTCTACCAGGGTCTGCATTTCCGTGGTTTCATCGTCGTTTTCTGCGAATGCGGGGGTAGCCATGCCCAGGATCAGGCACAGGGAAAGAATCATCGCTAACAAGGTTCTGATTTTTTTCATTGGTGTACCCTCTTTTCTTTTTCATTCGTTTTTGGCGTTGGTCAGCTAATGACGGGACCTCTTTTCGAAAATAATTACCACTTTTATAATACCATGGGTAAAAAAAGACTTCCACTATAAGTAATGGAAATCTTTTTCTCTTATTTTTATTCGTTATTACCAAAAGATAGGTCATTAAACTCGGCGGGGGTCAGCATAATATTCAAAGCCTCCAGCAGGGCGTTGGGGGTCAGGTGCTCGGGAAGGGATAAAGCCTTGAGCAGAGCCTGACGCTTCTCCGCGCTGCCGGGGCCGATGAGGCCTTTTTCCAGCAGGTCGGCCTTGGTGATGGGCTGCGACGCCGGGGCGGCGGTTTCGCCGTCAAAGGTGGCGCCGCTGCGGCGCAGGGCTTCCAGAAGAATGTCCGGAGTCATGCCCTCCACGCCAAGCTTGCCTTCCTTCCCGGCCTTGCGCTTGCGGCGCTCCTTGCCGGGAATATCGGGGATATAGGCCTGCTTCACCTGCTCCTTGGGGATAGCGCCCTTGAGATAGTTGCGGATGACGAAGCCCGCCCCGTCCGAGTCCGTCAGCAGGATAATGCCCCGCTTTTGGGCCAGGGTGCGGAGAAAGGCCAGCTTCTCCCGGTCGTTGAACACGGAAAAGCCGCCGGTCTCCACGATGGTGGCATCCACCACCTGGGAGAGGATATTCTTATCGTAGCGGCCCTCCACCACGATGACCTCTTTGATGTGCGGTTTGCTCATTTTTGTGCCAGCTCCAGTACAAATTTCGTCAGCTCGCCCTCCCGGTCGATGTTCTTTTCGCTCTTCATGCGCCTATCCAGCACCTGGCAGGCGGTGAGGGAGCGCTTACACCACTCGTGGTCCACATTCCGGGCCGCCTGCAGGAGAAGCTTTGCGGGGTAGTCGCTGCGCATCTGCCACAGGTCCATGAGCCAGAAGCGGTCCTTGCCGCCGTCTAAGGCCATACGGGCGGTATAGAGCCGGCGCAGCTCCTTGCCGATGGCCCCCAGAATGACGATGGGCTCCGTCTGCATACGCAGCAGATCTCCCAGCACGGCGGCGGCCTGGTCGTATTTTCCGGAAGAGATGTGGTTGGTCATGTCGAAAATGCGGGCGTCCAGCACCGGCTCGGCCACGGCATCGATGTCGGCGGTGGTGATCTGCTCTGCCTTGGCGTAGGCGGCTACCTTGCTCACCTCGCTGATGAGATTATCCATCATGGTGCCGCAGTAAAAGAGCATATAGTCCGCGGTGGTGAGGTCGATCTGGTGGTCCAGGGCCCGGAAGCGCTTTTGCAGCCACCGGACCAGGGCGTCCCGGGACTGGCCCTGAAACTCCACCACCTCCACATTTTTGTCGATGGCGGCGGCCAGCTTTTTCATCTTCCCGTCCCGCTTATAGGGAACGGTGTCGTAGATGAACAGCAGCGTGCAGTACTCCGGGATGTCCTCCAAAAGCTCGATGAGCTGGCTGCGCTGGGACTCCTCCAGCTTGAAAATGTCCCAGTCCGTGACGGCAACCAGGGTGCTGGGAGCCATCATGGGCATGGCCTCCACGGCGTCGGCCACCTCCTGAACGGTCAGGCGCGCGCCGGAGAGGCGGTGGAGGTTAAAATCTTCGCTGCCCTTGGGGATCAGCAGGGCCTGGAGCTGCTGCACATAGGTCTGGCGCAGGTAGCTCTCCTCCCCATAGAAGAGGTAGGCCCGGGCGGGAGTTTGGGCCTTCAGTGCGGCGCGAAGCCGGTCAAAGGCGGCGTTTTTGGCGGTTTTCTTTTCCGATGCCATAGGATGATGCTTCCTTTCGTCATTGCTTATGCAGGGTCACAGTGACGCAGCCCTGCAGGTCCGTGCGGTAGACCGTGGCCCCGGCGGCCTCCAGGCGGGAGATGGCGGCGTCGGTGGGGTGGCCGTAGCTGTTGCTGCCAACGCTGATGATGGCCGCGTCCGGGGCGATCTGGGACAGGAATTCCTGCTGGGAGCTATATTTGGAGCCATGGTGGCCCACCAGGAGCACCTCTACATCCGGCAGGGGATATTTCCGGGCCAGGGCCAGCTCCGTAGGGCCGGACATGTCGCCGGTGATGAGTAGGTCAAAGTCGCCGCTGGTGCAGAGATAGGTGAGGCCCTGCTCGTTGGGATCGCCCTGTCCCACCGGCGGGAAGACCGTGACGGTGGCCTCGCCCAGGGGAATTGCCGTCTGTTCGGTGACGAAAACCACGGCGATGCCCCGATCCTTTGCCAGGGACACCAGCTTGTCCCGGACACCGTACTCGTCCTCCATTTCGGGTAGGTACAGCGTGTCTACCGTCACCCGCTCTAAAAGCTCCGGCAGGCCGTTGGTATGGTCGGCGTGGTAGTGGGTGACGGCCACCGCCGACAGGTGGTCTATGCCCATGCTGCTCAGCTGGGAGAGCACCTGCTGGGCGGGCTTTTTATAGCGGTTGCTGCTGCCGCAGTCCACCAGGAGAACATCACCATCGGACTGGAGCAGAGTGCTGGCCCCCTGGCCTACGTCCACGGCCACCGCCGTAAGGGCGTAGCTGTGAAATTCGCCGGTGCGCAGGGTGACGCACAGCACCAGAGAGAGGACCGAAACGGCCGCCGCAAAGGCGTATTTCCGGGCCCGCTCCCGGCTTAAAATACACAGAAGGAAGGCGGCGTAGACAAACACCAGCCACCAGACAAGATAGGGATTGGTATCGGTATAAAGGGCGTGGTAGGGAATGGCGCAGGCCAGGCGCACCACCAGCAAAAACAGCTTTGTAAGCGCCCAGCCGACATATCCCATCACCTGAGCTGCCGGGAGAAACACAAAGCCCAGCAGGGCCGTGAGAAACCCGGCCATGAAGTTCCAGGAGGCCAGGGGAATGCACAGGAGGCTCGTTAGCGGTGCCACGGTGGAGAAAACGCCGAAATAGTAGGCCGTCAGCGGCACCGTGAACACCATGGCGCCCAGGGTAGAGCAAAGAGTGCTGAGGAGAAAGCTCACGGCGGCCCGGACCGGCTTTTTCCGCGGTCGGATGCGCCCGGCGAAAAAATCATGGACCCGAGGCGTAACCAAAATCAGTCCCAGCATAGCCCCGAAGCTCAGCTGCAGGCTGACGCTCTGGGCGGCATAGGGATTCCAGAGCAGGATCACCAGCAGCGCCGAGGCCAGGGAGGTGGGCGGGTCGGCGTCCCGGAGAAACAGCGGGGCCAGCAGCAGGAAAAACTGCATGATGCACGCCCGCACCACCGACGGCGTCAGGCCCACCATGAGCATATACACCGTCAGCACGGCGATGCCCACCGCCGCCAAAAGCCGCTGCCGCTGGGGCCCCACCAGGAGCGAAAGCAGCGTCAGCAAAAAGGCGCAGTGCAGGCCCGACACGGCAAACAGGTGGCTCACCCCCGCCTCGGAGAACTGGGCGGAGAGGGAGGTGTCTATCCCGCTGCGGTCGCCCAAAAGCTCCGCCCGGAGGATACCGGCAACGGTGCCGTCCGGCCACACCTGGGAAATTTTATCGCCCATGGCCCGGGAAAGGCGTTGGGGGAGATAGCGCAGGGAGCCTGCGCTGCCGGGACTGACGTCGGGAACTTCACTGCAGTACAGCAGGGCAAAGATGCCCCGGGAGGTGAAGGTGGTCAGCTCCGTGCCCCGGATCGCGGATGCGTCCTGCCAGTAGGCGTCGCCCAGGAGCATTTGGCCCGGCTCCAGACTCTCGGCGGAAGCGTCATTGATATAGCATACGGCCTTGGCACCCCGGCCATCGGTCAGGCGGACCGTTACCCGCCAGCCGGTATCAGTGGCCTGGGGCCAGTCACTCACCGTGGCGGAAAAAAGATGGCTGCCGCCGCAGTTTTCCCGGACGGGGCCGGCTACGAGGGCGCTCCAGCCCCAGCCATACAGCAGGCCTGCCGCCAGGGAAAGGGTGATGAGCGCCGCCGCCAGGCGCAGCTTTTTATGCCTGCGCAGAGCCGGGAGGACCAGCGTCAAAGCGCCCAGGACGGCCAAAATGCCCGCTGCCCAAAAGAGCCAGGGACCCTCCGGCAGCAGGCACCACAGCAGCAGCGCCCCGGAAAAAGAAAACGCGATGACAGCCAGCGTGCGCACCGGACAGACCCCCTCCCATTTTACAGCTGTGTCGATTATAGCAAATATGGGCGATGATAACAAGGGGGACCACGGGCGGAAAGCGCCGGAAGGGGCCTTTAACGAAAAAACTCCTCCTCTGTCTGCTGTGACAGAGGAGGAGCGTGCGGCATTAGTTATTATTGAACTCGATATTGGTGTAGCCGGTGAGCTGGTTGAAAACGGACTGTTTCCCCTCCTCCACGGCGTGGTGCAGCATCTTCATATCCGGCTGGATATTGTCGGGGCACACGCTGGTGCCGCTGGCCTGGTCCATCTCATAGTTCTCCAGAATGGTCCGGGCGGCGGTGACACGGGAGCGCAGAGAGCAGTGGCAGTGGGCGGTGAACAGCTGCAGCAGAGAGTACCAGGGACTGCCGTGGCGGCCGGCCATGAGGTAGAGCATCTGGCGCTTTTCCACCTGGGTCATGTTCTTTACCAGGAACAGCAGGGCCTGCTCGATCTCCTCGTCGTTATCCTCGGGCATGATGCCGTCAAACAGCCAGGGATAGAGGAAAGCCAGATAGTACGGCAGGGGATTGGTCCCCAAGACCCGGAACCACTCCGACCCCTCAAACAGATCCGGCGCACTGGCACCTTTTTCCCAGTTTTGGATGGTCTTTTTGCTGACACCCAGGCCGTTGGCCATGAACTCCTGGGTCTTTCCCGCATCGGACCGGGACAGACTCCAGATCTTTGCAAAGCGCTGGACCCGATCAGACGTATTATCTTTTCGCACTGAAATCACCTGCTTTATACGAAATTTTTATCTGTATGATAATAGCTTATCAGCATTGGGGCCGCTTGTCAACAGGAAAGATAAAAATTTTGACCTAAAATATATGGGAGCGGATAAAATTACTGCTACAAATTGACTATAAGAGAGCTTTAGAGGCGGGAAGTGCATCCGGCAGACAACGGGAACTGCGGCTGCGGCAGAGAAGGAAAAATTTTTCTGACAAGGGGGCCTCCGGCTGGCGGCGGAAGGCAGATAGGAGGCGGGGAAAACCGTATAGGGACTTCCTGTGCATGCATATTATGCAGCGAAAGGGGAGATGCGTATGCTGTCTGCAGCGCTGCTTTTACTGGCCAACAGCTTGTTTTTCACCCTGCGGCTTACGGGCAATTCCGGGTCCTTTCCCAAGCCGCTGAGCGCGAAGGAGGAGCAGATGTACTTAGAGCGCAGCATGAAGGGGGATCTGGAGGCCCGGAACCTTCTGGTGGAGCACAATCTGCGCCTGGTGGCCCACATCATCAAGAAATACTACACCCAGTCGGCGGAGCAGGAGGACCTGATCTCTATCGGGACCATCGGCCTTATCAAGGCTGTGGATACCTTCCGCCCGGACCGGAATATCCGCCTGGCAACCTATGCCTCCCGGTGTGTAGAAAATGAGATCCTCATGTATTTTCGCAGCAGGAGGAAGCTGCAGGGGGAGGTGTCCCTGTCGGACACCATTGACAGCGATGCCGCCGGGGGCGCCCTGTGCCTGATGGATGTGGTGGGCAGCGACGACTCCATGCTCTCGGACATGGCGGACCGGGAGGAGCAGGTGCGCATACGGGAGCTGGTGGATACCTGCCTGACAGGGCGGGAGGCGGAGGTGATCCGCCGACGGTACGGCCTGGGCGGCCAGCTGCCCCAGACCCAGAAGCAGGTGGCCGGTGTGTTCGGCATCAGCCGCAGCTATGTGTCCCGCATTGAAAAGCGGGCCCTGGGAAAGCTGGAGGCGGCCCTGCAGGATGAGAAATAATTTGAAAGGGGAGGAAAATATATAAGCAGCCCTCTTGCAAGGACAGGGGAGGAGATGATATACTATCCCCATAAAAGGGTTGGATACCAAGGAAAGGAAACATCATGAGAAACATCTATTGTGGAATTGCGGACATGCGCAAGCGTGTATTTGCGGAGGTGGCTAAGCTGGCCTACGAGGGCGGCGACTACCACCGGGTGGACCGGCTGCCCCATAAGATCCTGCCGGGAGACCCGGGCAATGAGCGGGACTCCATCTTCCTGGAGAGAGCCATCGTTGCCGAGCGGATCCGGCTGGCCATGGGACATAGTCTGCGCTCTGCCAACGACCAGGAATCCCTGTCTGACGCGGCGGACAAAACGGCGATCCGGGAGCGGTACTACGAGCCGCCGCTGATCAACATCATCAAGTATGCATGCCACGCCTGCCCGGACACCCACTATGAGGTGACCAACGCCTGCCAGAGCTGCCTGGCCCACCACTGCTCCAACTCCTGCCCCAGAGGAGCCATCAGCTTCCTCCACGGCCGGGCGGAGATCGACCAGGAAAAGTGCATTAAGTGCGGCAAATGTAAGGCATCCTGCTCCTATCAGGCCATCATCCGCTTCGAGCGTCCCTGCCAGGAGGCCTGCGGCATGGATGCCATCGGCAAGGACCAGTATGGCCGGGCGGAGATCAACTACGACAAGTGCGTCAGCTGCGGCATGTGCCTGGTGAACTGCCCCTTTGGCGCCATTGTGGATAAGGGACAGCTGTTTCAGCTGATCCACGCCATGCGCAGCGGCGACAAGGTCATTGCCATCATCGCACCGGCCTTCTGGGGCCAGTTCGGCGAGAACGTTACCCCCGGCCAGATCGTGGAGGCCATGAAAACGCTGGGCTTCCAGGCCGTGGAAGAGGTGGCCATAGGCGCGGACCTGTGCGCCATTGAGGAAGCGGAGGAATTCATGAAGAATGTGCCGGAGAAGCAGCCCTACATGGCTACCTCCTGCTGCCCCGCCTGGTCGGTGATGGCCAAGAAGGAGTTCCCCGGCGCAGCCCCCTACATATCTATGACCATGACTCCCATGGTCCTTACGGCCCGGCTGCAGAAAAAGCGCCATCCGGACTGCAAGATCGCCTTTATCGGCCCCTGCGCCGCCAAAAAGCTGGAGGCCTGCCGCCGGTCTGTGCGCAGCGACGTGGACTTCGTGCTGACCTTTGAGGAGCTGCGGGGCATGATGGAGGCCAAGGAGATCGACTTTTCCCAGATCCCGGATGTGAAGCCTAACTATGAGGCCTCCGCCCCCGGCGTGGGCTTCGCGGCCTCCGGCGGCGTGGCAAAGGCGGTGGAGGATGTGATCCACCGGATCGATCCGGACCGCGAGGTGAAAACGGTCTATGCCGAGGGCCTGCGGGAGTGCCGCAAGATGCTGCGCATCGCCCGGGCGGGCAAATACGACGGGTATCTGCTGGAGGGCATGGCCTGTCCCGGCGGCTGCATCGCCGGCGCGGGCACCATTCAGCCGCCGGAGAAGTCCCGGCGGGTGCTGGAGCAGTACAAGGCCAGCGCACCCAAGTCCAATCCCCTGGAGTCGGAGTACAAAGAGGACATTTACCTGCTCCACGACCACGAGGACGACTGGACCTTTGTGGGCAGACACTGAGAAAAAGTATGGATGAGCTGGTATTTTGCATGGAGCTGGTGGGCACAGCGGCGTTCGCGGTGTCCGGGGCCATGACGGGACTGCGCAAGGGAATGGACCTGATGGGCGTGGTGATCCTGGGCCTTATCACCGCCGTGGGCGGCGGCGTCCTGCGGGACCTGCTGCTGGGCATCACACCGCCGAAGATCTTCGACGATCCGCAGACGGTGGGCGTTGCGGCGGCGGTGTCTGTGGTGGCGTTTCTGCCGCCGGTGTGCACCTGGCTCATGAAGAGCACGCTGCTGTTTGAGCGGCTGCTGCTGGCGGCGGACTCGGTGGGCCTGGCCATCTTCACGGTGGTGGGCATGCAGGTGGCATACAGCTGCCTGCCGGAGCGGAGCTGGTTTGCGGCGGCGTTTCTGGGCACCATCACCGGCGTGGGCGGCGGCGTTCTCCGGGATGCCCTGGCCGGGGATGTGCCGTACATATTCCGCAAGCATATCTATGCGCTGGCGGCCCTGGTGGGGGCGCTGGTTTGGATCGTGTGTCACCTGCTGCTGAGCGATACGGCGGCCCTGCTGCTGGGCAGCGCGGTGGTCATGGCCATCCGGCTGCTGGCGGCCCACTTCCGCTGGAGCCTGCCCAAGGCCAAGGTGCCGGAAGAATAAAAAACTCCTCCGTTTGCAGATGCAAACGGAGGAGTTTGAGACTGTCGAAAAACCCTCCGGGTTTTTCCGACAAAGGGCTTGCAGTCTGCTGCGCGCATAATTTTGAGCCCATGGCTCAAAATTCCACACTGGCAGCCTGAGAGGTATTTTCTCTCACGCACATGTCGCGAGAGAAAATGATTTTATTTCTTTGCCGCCTGCGGGCGGCAAACTCTGCGAGGCTTTTTTGACGCGCTGAAACTCCCCCATTTGCTTCTGCAAACGGGGGAGTTTTTATAGTATTACTCGTCGTAAATACCCAAAATCACAATGCCCGCCACCACCAGAGCGATCATAAGATAGTGCTTCCAGGAGAGCTTTTCCTTCAGGAAAATCCGGCTCCACACCACCGAGAGCACGCAGTAGGCGGAGATAATGGGGGCCGCCAGGGCCACATGCTCGGAGTCTGCCAGGGCGTAGATGTAGGCAAACTGACCGGCGGTCTCACACAGGGCACCCAGGTACTTGGGTCCCTCCCGCTTGGGCACCAGCTTCTGCTTGCGGATGATGACCACATACACAAAGCTCACGATGCCCGCCACCAGGAAGGTCAGCTCGTAGGCGCAGTTGGCGCTGTCCTCGTTGAGGGTCTCCAGCACCTTGGAGTCGGCAAAGGTGCCCAGGGCGTCCAGCACGCAGTAGAGAATGGGCAGGATCAGCGCCAGGGCGGACTTGGCGTACTTATAGTTGCCGGCCTCCTGCCGGGCAAGGCGCAGGTCGTCGTCCTCCCGGGCCTCTACGATGCCAAGGCCCACAACGCCCACGCATACCAGCGCCATAGCCGCATACTGGGCCGGGGCCAGCAGGGCTGTGCCGGTGATGATGCTCAGGATAGCCACCATCGCGCCGGAGGAGTTGCAGATAGGGGACGAGATGGACAGCTCGATGTACCTTAGTCCCACATATCCCAGGGCCATGGACAGGATATAGAGCAGCGACACCGGCAGATAGGTGAGGATGATGGAGAAGCTGATCTCCGTGCCGCCGATGAAGATCTCGTAGGCTGCGTGCAGGCCCATGACCACGCCCACAGCCATGACCATTTTCAGGTGGGCGTACTTATCGTCCGCGTCCCGGCAGCCGATCTTAGAAAACAGGTCCGAGCCGCTCCAGAACAGCAGCGCAATAACAGAAAACCAAAACCACATAGATGAAAATACTCCTTATTATAATTGAATTAGCCCGGCGTCCAGCAGCTTCTGCATGCTCAGCAGGATGCCCAGCTTGCCGTGATACCAGGTGAGGCCGCCCTGGAAATAGACGGCGTAGGGGGGGCGGATGGGGCCGTCGGCGGAGAGCTCGATGGAGCTGCCCTGTACGAAGGCTCCGGCGGCCATGATGACCTCGCTCTCGTAGCCGGGCATGGCCCAAGGCTCCGGGGTCACATAGCTGTCCACGGCGGCGGCGGACTGGATGCCCTTGCAGAAGGCCACCATGGCCTCCTTGCTGCCCAGTTCAACGGCCTGGATGATGTCGTGGCGGCTCTCGGCGGAGGCGGGCACCACCCGGAAGCCCAGCTTCTCATAGCAGGTGGCGGCAAACACGGCGCTCTTCACCGCGGAAGCCACCACCGTGGGAGAGAGGAACAGGCCCTGGTAAAAGGCGGGCATCAGGCCCAGATTGGCGCCCACCTCCTGGCCCAGGCCCGGGGCGCTGAGCCGGTATGCGCACCGGTCCACGCAGGCCTTGGTGCCGCAGATATAGCCGCCGATGGGGGCCAGGCCGCCGCCGGGGTTCTTGATGAGGCTGCCCACGATCATGTCCGCCCCCAGGTCAGACGGCTCCTGCATCTCCACGAACTCGCCGTAGCAGTTGTCCACCATGCAGATCACGTCCGGCTTACACTCCTTACAGAAGGCGATGAGCCTGCCGATCTGCTCCACGGAGAAGGTGGGGCGGGTGGCGTAGCCCTTGGAGCGCTGGATGGTGATGAGCTTGGTTTTGCCGTTGATGGCCCGGCGGATGCCGTCATAGTCAAAGGTGCCGTCGGGCAGCAGGGCTACCTCGTTATAGGTGACGCCGTACTCCGCCAGGGAGCAGGGGGAGGGGCGGATGCCGATGACCTCCTCCAACGTGTCGTAGGGCCGGCCCACAGGACTTAAAAGCTCGTCCCCCGGACGCAGATTGGCGCTGAGGGCCACGGTCAGGGCGTGGGTGCCGCAGGTGATCTGAGGCCGCACCAGGGCCGCCTCGGTGTGGAAGCAGTCGGCATAGACCCGCTCCAGATTGTCCCGGCCCTCGTCGTCATAGCCGTAGCCGGTGGTGGCGGCGAAATGGGTGGCGTTGACCCGGTTTTTCTGCATGGCCGAGAGGACCTTGCACTGGTTATACTCCGCCACGGCGTCGATCTCCCGGAAGCGCTCGGCAAGGTCTGACAGAATTTTTTCCCCAAAATCATATACGGCCTGGGAGACCCCCAGCTGCCGGTACATTTCATGCATCATTGCTCGTTTTCCTCCGTGTTTTGCAAAATTTCCTGGGCCACCCGGTCCAGCACCTCCGGCCGGGAGACCACCAGACCCTGGCTCTCGCTGCCCAATATCAGCAGCGTGTCCCCGGGACGGATATTAAAAAACTCCCGGGCCTCCTTGGGAATGACGATCTGGCCCCGGTCGCCCACCTTGGCGGTGCCAAAGACCCGCCGGGTAGGGGAGCGGCCCAATATGTGCTTGCCATGGGGCATAGGCTCACCTCACAAAAATCATCTTTTTCATATTTGTATGACAGACGGCAGTATACCATATCTGCCGGAAATTGCAAGCCCTTTCCGCAAAAAAGCCCGTATTCCGCAGAATACGGGCCGGAAAGATCCGGAGGAATATTCCGATGGACGGACGGCGGACTGCAGGCGGCAAGCGCTGCGGGGCCTTTATCGCTTCAGTCCAGCTTTTCCGGGAATTCTACTCCGTTCAGGCGCAGAATGGTGCGCAGGGGATAGTCCCGGTCCAGATAGTTCTTGCAGTACCAGTCAAAGGTGGCCTCCGGCAGGTGCACCAGCTCCGGGGCCTCGCAGCGGAACAGCTCAAAGGTCTTCTGGTCCCCCGAGAGCAGGGCCGCCAGCACGTCCAGCCGCTTTTCCTCCGCCAGCCGGTCAAAACAGGCGTCCATAATGGCGGCGCAGACCTGCTCCTCTTGGGGCGCGAACTGCTCCTTGTTCCCCAGCCAGTAGAGGAACTCATTGGGATCCAGGTCCAGCTTGGTGGTGATCTGGCTCAGCTTGTAAAACTCCTGCCAGTCCTTCTTTTTCAGCACCTCAATGAGATACTGCACCAGGCCGTCGTCCAGGGCGATGCAGTCCAGAAATACCTCGAAGGCGTGCTTGCCCGCGTCCGGATCCGGCTCGCTGGGCTTGGACTCCTCCGGCTCCTGGGCCTGCCCAGCCTCCTCCTGGGCCTGCTCCGCCAGAGACTGGGCGGCGGAGAGCACATCGTCCATGGAGAAATTGTCGTAAGCCTCCTGGGGGATATCATCCCCGGCCGCGGCAGCGCAGGCCTTCACAAAGGCGGGGATGCCCATGGCGGAGATCTGCTGCTGCAGCTCCATAGCCCGGCGCATTTCGTCGGTTTCCGTCAGGGTGATGCCGGCGGGGGCGGGAAGGGTGCCCTCGCAGATTTGCGTCATGTATTGCAGATAGTATTCAAAAAGTGTCATAGTACAGCCTCGCTTTCTACCCATGACTTTACCACACCCGGAGGGGAATTGCAAGATGTCCGTGAATGTGGTAGGATGGGGGAGATACAAAGGAGGGGAGACAATGCAGGAGCTTTACGCGGCGCCCATGGAGGGGCTTACCGGGTGGCGCTGGCGGCAGGCGCAGGCGGCGCTGTTCGGCGGCGTGGACCGCTACTACACGCCCTTTCTCTCGCCCAATGCCAATTTTGCGTTTCAGGCTAAGGAGCTGCGGGAGATCGACCCGGAAAACAACCGGGGCCTTTTTGTGGTGCCTCAAATTTTAACCAACCGCGCCGAATATTTTATCTGGGCCGCTAAGGAGTGCCGGGCCCGGGGCTATGGAGAGGTGAATTTAAACCTGGGCTGCCCCTCCGGGACCGTCACCGGTAAGAATAAGGGAGCGGGCCTGCTGCGGGAAAGAGACATCCTGCGCCAGCTGCTGGACGGCATATTCGACACCCTGCCGGACCTGAAAATATCCGTCAAGACCCGCATCGGCTGGGACGATCCGGCCCAGTGGCCGGTCTTGCTGGAGCTGCTGAACGGGTATCCCATTGCCCTGCTTATCGTGCATCCCCGGGTGCGCTCGGAGTTTTATAAGGGGGCGGCGCACCGGGATGTGTTTGCCTGGACGCAGGAAAACACACGCCTGCCCCTGTGCTATAACGGCGACCTGCTTACCCCCGCCGATGCCGCCGCCGCGCCCAGCCTGCCGCTGATGCTGGGCCGGGGCCTGGTGACGGATCCGTCGCTGCCGCGGCGGCTGCGGGGCGGAGAGAGGGCCGCGGTATCAGAGCTGGAGGCGTTTCACAACGCCCTCTACGCCGCCTACCGCCGGGACTACAGCGGCGATGTGCCGGTGCTGCATCGGATGCGGGAGCTGTGGAACTATCTGGCCGGGAGCTTCCGGGACACGGAGCAGCTGCTGCGCAAGGTGCGCAAGGCCCGCACCTGCGGCGAGTATGACCAGGCTACACGGCTCTTTTTCAGCCGGGCGGAGCTGGCGGAGAGATAAAAAACTGTCCTCCCGAGGTGTATCGGGAGGACAGTTTTTTATGGTACTGGGTCCGGATCAGTCCAGAACGAACACGGTGCAGTCCCGTCGGCCGAAGGCACAGGCGGTGCTGTAGTCGTCAAACCACAGGTCCAGCTTGTTGCCCTTGATGCTGCCGCCGCAGTCGGAGGCAGTGGCCATGCCGTAGACCAGATAGCCGTCGTTGGTGTAGATATAAAACCGGGTGCCGTAGGGGAACACGGAGGGGTCCACGGAGATATTGCCATAGGCGGTGGGGCGGCCGGAGGCCGTGTAGCCGTGGGTGGCATAGGCGGAGGCATTGCAGGTGACCTGAGAGGAGAAGGCCATGGTGTCGCCGGAGGCGAAGGTCAGGTAGCCGCTGCCGTCGTCATTGCGGTGCACGGACACCAGGGAGTCATCCCGGGAGACGGAGTCTACCAGCGTGCCATACTCCACCACCTGGGTCACGGCGTTATCCGCCGTGGTGGCCACCAGCTCGGTCTTTTCCAGCTTGCCCAGTACATAGGTATCCAGGTAGGTCTCGGTCACGGAGCCGGGTACGCCGGGTGTGACGATCTCCTCGGTGCCCTTGGCCATCAAGGGATTGGCGACCCGCTCCTCCAAAAAGGAGGTCTCCACCGGGACGTAGCGCAGGCGGGTGTACTGGCGGCATACGGTGATAGTAGGTGCGCCGGAGGACAGGTCCACCACCACCATTTCCCCGTCGCTGACCTTGATCTTACTGCGGCGCAGGAGGTTGGCCACGGTCTCGTGGCGGGTGGTCACGGTGGTTTCGGCGGTCTGCTGATCTTCGCCGTCTACGGAGGCGGCCAGCAGCTGCACGCCGTCTGAGCTGCTCTTGGAGGCGGCGGAGGTGGTGGTTTGGGCGGAGGACACAAGGACCTCCTGCCCCTGGGGCAGGATCAGCTGCGTATCTACCGCACCGGCGCTGTTTTTGCCGGTGTAGAGAACATCGGACTGGTAATCCAGGTCGGACTGGGCGGTGACGGTGTAGATGTCCTGGCTGTCGATGAGCATGTATACGCTCTCGTCCGCGGGAGCCGGGCCCATGCAGATGCATATAGCCAGGCCCACCACCGTCAGCGGCGCCAGAATGGCCAGCAGCCCCCGGCGGGCCACAGGGTGGTCGCGCAGCTGCTTTATGCCGGAATGGATCTTCTGAAACATGAAATATTCTCTCTCTGCTGCCCGGCTTCGGGCGCCGAAGCAGAGAGGCTCCTTTCAATAAAGTCTGGATGAATTTCCCTGAAAAGTTAAGGGATTGATTTTTGTTTGTAACCAAAATGTTACACTTGTAACAAAAATGAAGTTATCCGGAGTATAACACTTTCCGGGGTATATGTCAAGTTTTTCCGGGAATTGCTGCATTTATGCGTGTTCCGGAACGAAAAAAGCAAAGCAATCGTGTCAAAATAAATACAAATTTGTAACAGAAATTTGCATCCCAAAAACGCAGTCAGGTGTTGCCTGGGAGGAAAAGTTCCGCTATAATGAAAGCGGTATTTTTTGACAAGGAGGGAGCGCTGTGCGTCCTGCATATATTCCCGTGGGCCATATTGTCAACGCCCACGGCATCAAAGGCGAGGTCAAGCTGAATCCGGAGGGATTCACGCCGGAATTCGTGGCGGAATTTGGCACGCTCTATATAAACGGAGAGCCCGTCCGGGTGAAGAGCCGCCGGGTCCACAAGTCCACGGTGCTGCTGACACTGCCGGGGGTGGAGGACATGGATGCCGCCCTGGCGCTGAAGGGCCGGGAGGTCTCTATCCGGCGGGAGGATGCGCATCTTCCGGCGGGGGAGTATTTTGACGCCGAGCTGGAGGGCCTCACCGTTCTGGACGATGCCACCGGGGCGGAGCTGGGTAAAATTCACCGTGTCCTCCACTATCCCGCCCACAAGGTCTATGAGGTCCGGGGCGCACGGGAGTACCTGATCCCCGCCGTTCCCGGCGTGTTCATCGCCTCCGTGGATGTAGACGGCGGTACCCTGCGCGTACACAATATGAAAGGATTGGCCACCGATGAGAATTGACATTATGACCCTGTTCCCCGATGCCATCGAGGCCATGATGGGCCAGTCCATCATCGGCCGGGCCCGGGACCGGGGCTTTATCCGGCTCTACACCCACCAGATCCGGGAGTACACCACCAATAAGCAGATGCAGGTGGACGATTACCCCTACGGCGGCGGTCGGGGTGCGGTGATGCAGGCAGACCCTCTGTACCGCTGCTGGGAGCATGTCTGCGGAGAGGTAGGGGAGAGGCCCTACACGATCTATATGTCCCCCTGTGGCCGGACCTTTACCCAGGAGGTAGCCAAGGAGCTGAAGGCCGCGCATGAAAATATCCTCCTGGTCTGCGGACACTATGAGGGGGTGGACCAGCGCTTCATCGACGAGTGCGTGGACGAGGAACTGAGCATGGGCGACTTCGTCCTCACCGGCGGCGAAATCCCGGCCATGGCCGTGGCAGACTGCCTGTTTCGCATGGAGGAGGGGGTGCTGCCCGAGGAGAGCTGCTACACCGACGAGAGCCACTGGAACGGGCTGCTGGAATATCCCCAGTATTCCCGCCCCGAGGAGTGGCACGGGCGCAAGGTGCCGCCCATCCTCCTCAGCGGCAACCACGGCGGCGTGGACGACTGGCGGAGAAAAGAGAGCTATAAGCGCACTATGGCCCGGCGGCCCGACCTCTGGGCCCGCTTCGACCAATCCGCCATAAAGACCAAGCACGATAAAAAGGTCCTTCAGCAGGCCAAGGATGAGTTCGCCGCCCAGCAGGAGAACGAGGAATAATTGCCCTTGTATAGAACGGCAGAGATGCGGCAACCGGCATCTCTGCCGTTTTATTGGTGCCTTCAGGCGTGGAAATAAACCCCCGGTTCTACCGGGGGAAGAAAAATAGCTTTAGCATGAGTAAA
>CAKTZK010000025.1 GCA_934635515.1 uncultured Oscillospiraceae bacterium | reverse complement strand
ACCGTCGTGCCAGCCGATTCCCGGCCACTGTCGTGGCCGCCAATCGGGGCACTTCCTCGAAATCGCCTCGCTTCTTCTGCCACTGGCAGCGCTTCGGCGATTTCCCCTTACGCAGGGGAGCCTTTAAGGACGGGGATTACGGATTGCCACAACCAGTGACATCGGTCACTGGTTTCGCAATGGCACATTGCAAGAAGTGCGGTGCAAGCCAGGTCCGGGTCGTCCAGGAGACCGACCCTAATAAAAAACTCCCCTGTCCGGGTCTATATCGGACAGGGGAGTTTACTGTTTCAGAAGCTAAATATCACGCCCACCACGGCGGAGGCCAGGATGAACAGGATGGGGTGCAGGCCCTTGGTGGGCTTTACCCAGCGGGTGAGCACCAGCAGCACAGCGGCCAGGAGGATAGCCTTCCAGTTCAGCGCCGCCAGGCCCGTCATGCCGCTGTTGAGCAAGGCCACGGCGGCCACGCTGAGGCCCGCCGCCGCCACCATAGCTGCCGAGGCCGGGCGCAGGCCGTAAAAGACGCTCTGGACGATGCGGCTATCCCGGAAGCTGCGCAGGAAGGCGGCGATGATCAAAATGACGATGATGGACGGGGCCACCAGGCCGATGGTGGCCACCACCGCGCCCAAAACGCCCCCCACCTGGAAGCCCACGAAGGTGGCCATATTCACGCCGATGGGGCCGGGGGTGGACTCGGACACCGCCAGCATATCAGCGATCTGCGAGGTGGTAAACCAGTCCGGGTGCCGGGCGGACATATCATAGAGGAAGGGCAGGGTGGCCATGCCGCCGCCCACGGCGAAAAGACCGGTCTTAAAATACTCGTAAAACAGCAGCAGATAGGTCATTCCTTCTCCCTCCCTTTCACGGCCTGGAGCACCACGCCCGCCAGGCCCGCCGCCAGCACATAGAGGATGGGCGACACATCAAGCACAAAGGACAAAATCAAGATCAGCCCGAAGATGCCCCAGCACCAGGCGTCCTTCAGGGCGCCCTTGACGAGCTTCAGCACGGCGTTGAAGATCAGCACGCACACGCACACCCGGATGCCCGCAAAGGCGTGCTGCACCCAGCTAAGGTGGGCGTAGGCGGTGATGACCTTGGCCAGAGCGGAGATGATGATAAGGGACGGGAACACCACTCCCAGAGTGGCCACGATGCCCCCGGCCACGCCCCGGCGCTTTTGGCCGATGAAGGTGGCGGTGTTCACGGCGATGACCCCCGGGGTACACTGGCCGATGGCGAAATAATCCGTCAGCTCCTCGTCGGTGGCCCAGCCCTTTTTCTCCACCACCTCACGCTGCAAAATGGGCAGCATGGCATAGCCCCCGCCAAAGGTCATGACGCCCACCTTGGCGAAGGTGTAAAACAGTTCCCAAAGTTCTTTCAGCATAGTATCACTCCGTATATCCATAAAGTCCGCGCACCGACACCTCGCCGCTGCGCACAGTCTCCTCGCTTCCGTCCTCATGGCGCACCACCAGGCCGTACTGCCGGTCTATGCCCAAAGCCTGCACCGGCTCCTGGGTATCGCCCCGGATGAGCCGCACGGTCTTGCCCACATTCAGGCAGGCCGAGCGGTAATCTTCCAGCCATGTTTCCGGGGCAAAAAGCACCTCCCGGCGCAGAGAATCCATCTCCTCCAACAGGGCCGCTGCCAGATGCGCCCGGCAGACGCTGCCGCCCAGGGACAGGTCCAAGGAGGTGGCAATGTCCGCCACCTCGCCGGTGAAATCCTCCGGCTGCTGGTGAACATTGATGCCGATGCCCACCACCACATGGGACACATGGCCGCTCTCCCCCTCCAGAGACATCTCCGTGAGGATGCCCGCCAGCTTGCGCCCCGAAAGCACCAGGTCGTTGGGCCACTTGATCTGCACCTCCGCCCCGGTCACACGGCGGATGGCCCGGCAGGCGGCCACGGCGCTGAGGGCCGTCAGGGGCAGGAGCCGCTCCGGGTCACAGTCGGGCCGCCACAGAATGGAAAAAAACAGGCCCTTGCCCGCCGGGGACTGGAAGCTGCGGCCACGGCGGCCACGGCCCGCCGTCTGGCAGTCGGCCAGCACCACCGTGCCGTCCGGGGCCCCTTCCAGGGCCAGGCGGCGGCAGAAAGAGTTGGTGGAGTCCACCGTTTCCAGCACCCGGAAATCCTCCCGGGGCCGGGACAAATACCGCTCCACCGCCTGCCGGGAGAGGAGATCCGGCGCGCCTATGAGCCGGTAGCCCCGGCCGGTGCGGGCCTCAATGTCGTAGCCCTGGCGGCGCAGGGTCTCCACCGCCTTCCACACGGCAGCCCGGCTGATGCCCAGAGTCCGGCTCAGCTCCTGACCGGAGAGATAGCCCTCCGCCGCCTGCAAGGCCCGGCACACACGCTGCTGACTCATGCTCGTTTCCTCCGCTCCAAAAAATGTGCATTCCCGCACTCCGGGCGGACAGAGTCGTCCGCCCCTACAATGATGCCGATACCCCCGCCGCGTGTATGACAAGGGGCGCGGTACAAGCGACCCCTCAGTCACGGCTCCGCCGTGCCAGCTCCCCTTACGCAGGGGAGCCATTGGACGGGGGATACGGATTGCGAAGCCGGTTTGCGTACCGGTCTCGCAATGACATCCTTTTTGACAAAGAGAGTGTACCACTGCCATCTGAAATTGTAAACCAAATTCACATTAAAGGATTGACAAGTTTTTGGTTTTATTGTATTGTAAACCAAAATAATTCTCCACGAGGTTTACAACCATGAATCAAAAAACGAAAATGCTGGTGCGGACGGCCCTGCTGGCGGCCCTGACCGCTGTAGGGGCATTTATCAAGATCCCCCTGGGCTTCTCCTCCATCACCCTGCAATTTTTCTTCACCGCCATGGCCGGGTGCCTGCTGGGACCCTATTGGGGGGCGGCCAGCCAGGGGGTGTATGTGCTTTTGGGACTGGTGGGGCTGCCCATCTTTACCCAGGGCGGCGGCTTCGGCTATGTGCTGCAGCCCACCTTCGGATTTCTGCTGGGACTGATCCCCTCGGCGCTGGTCATGGGGCTTATTACAAAAAGCAGCCGCAAGCCGGGGCGCATCATTCTGGCCTGCGTGGCAGGTCTGGCGGTGCTCTACGCCGTGGGGCTACCGTACATGGGGCTTATTCTCAATGTATACCTGGGCAAGGGCTGGAGTATCGGGCGGCTGCTGCGGGACGGTATGCTCCTCTTCCTCCCGGGAGACGCTCTGAAGATCGCGGTGGCGGCGGTGCTGTTCCCCAAACTCTCGGTGTTTTTTGACAAAAAAGTGTAAATTTTAGGAGCTATAATTAGATCAACTCCTAATTGTCATTTCTCCGTCAGAGCCGTATAATGGGCAGGATGAAATTTGAAGGAGGTGCCGAGATGACTTTTTTTGCCGCGAAAAAGAAAGCTCCGTCTATTGGCATCACCGTTTTTATTTCCGTTTTTCCTTTTTGACCGGTATTTTTACCGGTCAATTTTTTTGCCTGTTTTTAATTTAAATTCAAATAAACAAGAGAAAGAGGAGGAGTTCAAAAATGAACAAGAAACACAACCTGGGCAACGACCCGGTCTACGACGCCCGGACTCTGGGCCTGCCCCGGATGCTGCTGCTGGGCCTGCAGCACCTGTTTGCCATGTTCGGCGCCACGGTGCTGGTGCCCATCCTGGTGCAGAACTACGGCCTGCCGCTCTCCATCCAGACCACGCTGCTGTTTGCGGGTCTGGGCACACTGCTGTTCCACGTGTGCACCAAGTTTAAGGTGCCGGCCTTCCTGGGCTCCTCCTTCGCCTTCCTGGGCGGCTTCGAGGCGGTAGCCAAGCTGGACGTGGGCAAGTTCGCCACCATGACCGGTGAAGAAAAGCTCCCCTACGCCCTGGGCGGCATCGTCATCGCCGGCGCTCTGTACCTGGTGCTGGCCCTGCTGTTCAAGCTGGTGGGCCCCCAGAAGGTCATGCGCTTCTTCCCCCCCATCGTCACCGGCCCCATCATCATCCTCATCGGTCTGAACCTCTCCGGTACCGCCATCTCCAACGCCTCCACCTGCTGGTGGCTGGCTCTGGTGGCCATCGCCATCATCATCGTGGCCAACATCTGGGGCAAGGGCATGGTGAAGATCATCCCCATCCTGCTGGGCGTGGTGGGCAGCTACATTGTGGCCCTCATCGCCGGCCAGGTGGATTTCACCGAGGTAGGCAAGGCCGACTTTGTGGGCCTGCAGCAGTTTGTCATCGCCAAGTTTGACCTGACCTCCATCCTGGTCATGGCCCCCATCGCCATCGCCGCCATGATGGAGCACATCGGCGATATCTCCGCCATCTCCTCCACCACCGGCAAGAACTTCATCGCAGACCCCGGCCTGCACCGCACCCTCCTGGGCGACGGCCTGGCAACGGCGGTAGCCGGTATGTTCGGCGGCCCCGCCAACACCACCTACGGTGAAAACACCGGCGTCCTGGCCCTGAGCAAGGTCTATGATCCCCGGGTCATCCGCCTGGCGGCTGTGTACGCCATCATCCTCTCCTTCTCCCCCAAGTTTGACGCCCTGGTCAACTCCATCCCCACGGCCATTGTGGGCGGCGTCAGCTTCGTGCTGTACGGCATGATCTCCGCCGTAGGCGTGCGCAATGTGGTGGAAAACAAGGTGGACCTGACCAAGTCCCGTAACCTCATCATCGCGGCGGTGATCTTCGTCAGCGGCCTGGGCTTCAGCTCCACCGGCGGCATCACCTTCACCGTGGGCGGCGCGGACATCACCCTCACGGGCCTGGCCATCGCGGCCCTGTGCGGCGTGATCCTCAACGCCATCCTCCCCGGCAACGACTACAAGTTCGGCGTAGACCCCCAGGGCGACAAGTCCGCCGACCTGGGCAGCTACTAAGACAAGGCAAAAAGAATACCCTCTCAGGAGGCGGCCTATGCCGTCTCCTGTTTTTTTGTGGGAAGGGAACTGCGGCGGGGCACACGGGCCCCGCCCCACAAGGATTTTTCGTAGGGGCGACCCTTGCGGTCGCCCGACTCCGTTGCGATACATAGCACCTTTGTAGGGGCCGATGCCCACATCGGCCCGCCCCACTGTGCCTCATGTGAAAAACCGTGTCATTCCGAGGCCAGTACGCACACTGGTCGTGGGAATCCGTAACACCCCCGCACAAATCCAAAGGAGAACGGATACCCCTGTTGCGGTGCCCATAATTTCTGCGCTGCCTAACGGCGGGCGCTTGAAATTTTGACCGCGGCCACTCGCTCACTTCGCTTCATCTGCCACTGGCAGCGCTCAGTTCGCTCCCCACGGGCGCGGTGCGCCCTCGCAATGACATGGTTGCAAGGCGTGCAGGGCGTGTTCCTATGGGGCGTAGGGGCGGGGTCTTACCCCGCCCGCGGGCGACCGTAAGGGTCGCCCCTACGGAGGTTTTTCCCCTCAAAAAAGTCCGAGCGCCCCAAAAGGGGCGCTCGGGGGATTTTGGATTCTGTTTTTACTTCTTGGCCTTGCTGTCTACCACATCGCGGAGCAGGGCAGTGAAGTCATCCAGGGACATGGCGCCCAGGTCGCCGTCGGCCCGGTGCCGGGGAGAGACGGTGCCATTTTCCATGTCGCGGTCGCCTACCACCACCATGTAGGGCACCTTTTCCACCTGTGCATCGCGGATCTTCTTGCCGATCTTCTCGTTGCGGTAGTCCACCTCCACCCGGAAGCCCTGTGCCTCCAGGGCCTTGGCGGCGTCGGCGCAGTAGTCGGCGGCGCGGTCGGTGACGGGCAGGAAGCGCACCTGCTCGGGGGCCATCCAGGTGGGCAGAGCCCCGGCATACTCCTCAATGAGGTAGGCCAGGGTGCGCTCATAGCAGCCCATGGAGGTACGGTGGATGATATACGGCAGAGCCTTCTCACCGTTTTCGTCAATATAGTACATACCGAAGCGCTGGGCCAGGAGCATATCGATCTGGATGGTGACCAGGGTGTCCTCCTTGCCGAACACATTCTTATACTGAATATCCAGCTTGGGGCCGTAGAAGGCGGCCTCGTCGATACCGATCTCGTACTTCACATCCAGGTCGTCCAGGATCTGGCCCATGACGCGCTGGGCCTCGTCCCACTGCTCCTTGGTGCCCTCGTACTTGTTGTTGGGGTTGGCGGGGTCCCACTGGGAGAAGCGGAAGGTGCACTTATCCAGCAGGCCCACGGTGCCCAGGCAGTACTTAGCCAGCTCCAGGCAGCCCTTGAACTCCTCCTCCAGCTGATCCGGGCGCAGCACCAGGTGGCCCTCGGAAATGGTGAACTGGCGCACACGGATGAGGCCGTGCATCTCGCCGGAGTCCTCGTTGCGGAACAGAGTGGAGGTCTCACCCAGGCGCATGGGCAGGTCACGGTAGGAGCGCTGGCGGTTCAGATACACCTGATACTGGAAGGGGCAGGTCATAGGCCGCAGGGCAAAGCACTCCTTGGTCTCGTCGTGGGGATCGCCCATAACGAACATACCGTCCAGATAATGCTCCCAGTGGCCGGAGATCTTGTAAAGCTCCCGCTTGGCCATGAGGGGGGTCTTGGTCAGCAGGTAGCCCCGCTTCTGCTCAACATCCTCCACCCAGCGCTGCAAAAGCTGGATGACCCGGGCGCCCTTGGGCAGCAGAATGGGCAGGCCCTGGCCGATATAGTCCACGGTGGTGAAATACTCCAGGTCGCGGCCCAGCTTGTTGTGGTCGCGCTTGAGAGCCTCCTCCCGCTGCTTCAGATACTCCTCCAGCTCCTCCTTCTTGGGGAAGGCCACAGCGTAGATACGCTGGAGCATCTTGCGGTTGGAGTCGCCGCGCCAGTAGGCGCCGCAGCACTGGGTCAGCTTGATGGCGTTGCCCTTGATGCGGCCGGTGGAGTCCAGGTGAGGGCCTGCGCACAGGTCCACAAACTCGCCCTGCTTATAAAAAGAGATGTGCGCGTCGGCGGGCAGGTCGTTGATCAGCTCCACCTTATAGGGCTCGTCCTTCTCCTGCATGAAGGCGATAGCCTCTTCCCGGGGCAGCTCGAAGCGCTCCAGCTTCAGCTTCTCCTTGCAGATCTTGCGCATCTCCGCCTCCAGGGCGTCCAGATGCTCCTGGGTGAAGTTAAAGGGAGCATCGAAGTCGTAATAGAAGCCGCCCTCGATGGACGGGCCGATGGCCAGCTTTACCTCCGGATACAGGCGCTTCACGGCCTGGGCCAGCACATGGGAGCAGGTATGCCAATAGGTGCGGCGGTAGTCCTTGTTTTCAAAGGTGTAGATGTTTTCTTCGCTCATAGTAAAAGTTCTCCTTTCTTGGGGTGACAAAAAAACTCACCCCTGACAAAATTCAGGGGTGAGGTAAAAAGCTTTACTCCACGGTTCCACCCTGCTTACGGAAAAAATCCCGTCGCTCGTGTCCTCTGTAACGGGAGGCCCCGTTCCGCTCCTCACGGACAGCTCGGGAGTGGTACCGATCCGTCTTCACCACGAAGCGCTTTCAGCCGGGGCGCTCCTCTCTTTGGCGGTGGGGGTCAGATCTCTTCTCCGTCAACGCATTTTCTTGATTACAGCATATTATAAGCACCTTTTCCCGGCTTGTCAACGGACAATTTGCAAATTTTTCTCCTGCAAAATTTCCTCCGCTCTGTCTACCACGATGGCCTGGGGCGCCACGGCCAGCAGCTTCTCCCGGCCCCGGAAGCCCCAACTCACGCCGATGTAGTTCATGCGGCAGTTCTGCGCAGTCTGAATGTCCACCTCGCTGTCGCCCACATAGATGGCGCTCTCCCGGGGGCAGCCCAGCTCCTTCAGGGCGCAGAGCACCAGGTCCGGCGCGGGCTTGGGGGGCAGATCGTCCCGCTGGCCGAAGGCCGGCACACCGGGGAAGAATTTCTCGGCCAGGGCCTTGGTGGTGGGGTCGGGCTTATTGGAGACGATAGCCACCTGCACCCCGGCCTTTTGGAGTTTATCCAGCAGCTCCGGGATGCCCGGATAGGGGCGGGTCTTTATACAGTTGTGTGCCTGGTACCAGGCTTTATATTCCGTCAGCAGGGCCGCAAATTCCTCCTCCCCCACCGCATCCGGCAGGGCCCGGCGCAAAAGCATGGCCGCACCGTTTCCCAGAAAGGCCCGTATCTCCTCCCGGGTCCGGGCCGGGTATCCGTGGGCCAAAAGCACATGATTTACGGAGTCCTGCAGATCCTCCAGGGTGTCCAGCAGCGTGCCGTCCATGTCAAACAGCACGGCCCGGGCCCGGTTTTTTTTGTGAATCACCGGCAGGTGCGGCAGCAGGATGCTCCCCAAGATCAGCACGATGCCCACATAGCCCCAAGCCGTCACCCGCTCCCGGAGCAGCACCGCCCCGAAAATGGTGGCAAAGGCCGGGCTTAAAGCACAGAACAGGCTGGCCCGATCTGCGCTGATATGGCTCTGGGCCACGGGCTGCAGGGTATAGCCAAAGCCGGTACACACCACCGCCAGGGCCAGGATGATGCCCCACTCGCTGCCCGTCTGGGGCAGCCGGGGCGACTCAAAGAGGCAGGAGGCGATCAGGGCGAACAGACCCAAAAAGCCCACCTCCAGCACACCCAGCTGGAAGCTGTCCGCCTTGTGACTGGTGCGGTCGATGGCGATAATGCCCGCGGCATACAGGAATGCCGACAGCAGGGCGATGCACTCCCCCACGCCCAGGTGGAAGCCCCCGCCCTCGGTCGTCAGCAGGGCAACGCCCCCCAGGGCGATGGCGGCGCACAGCAGGCTCATGGCCGTGGGAGCCTTGCGGTGCAGAGCCGACTCCAGCAGCGGCACGAGGATGATGGCCAGATTCTCCAGCAGGGAGACCGTGCCGGAGTTCACTGTTTTCAGGGCCAGCATTTCGCAGCTCATGACCAGGAAAAAGAGGAAGCCCACCAGGGCGCCCCCGGCCACCGTGCGGCGGTCCAGCCCCTTTACCAGTCTCTTGCCAAACAGGGCCGCCAGGAGCACAAAGGCCAGCAAAAACCGCACTGCCAGCATATTGAATGCGCTCATGGTGCCCAGACCCATTTTGTTGAACACGAAGGAGGTGCTGCGGGCGATGATCACCGCCGCCATCAGCACTTCCGCTCTTCTCTCGGACATATTTTTATACCTCCCGGGTATCGAGTCTTTTTGCTCCCGTATTATATACCGCCGCCTGCCCCGAAGTAAAGCCCCTATTGCTGATCTTCCTCTGCTTTTCCGGCAAAAGTCCGCGTTGCAATGGCCCGGCCGCTGTGCTATACTGATGGAAAACGCCGGGAGGTGCGGCATGGATCGGATCTTTGCCTATCTGGGCTCCTACAAGTTCATTTTCAGCGTCTGCATCGTGGCCGCGGCCCTGATATGTTGGCTGCTGCTGCGGCATCTGATCCACCGGTTCACGGAGAAGCTCGCCGCCTCCAGCGTTCTCTCCGGCCGCCGCCAGACCTACCTGGCCCTGGCCCTGAACTCTGTACGGGGGCTGCTGGTGCTGCTGGCACTGATCCTAATTCTACAGGTCCACGGGGTGAATGTGTCCTCCCTGGTAACAGGCCTGGGCATCATCGGCGCCATTGTGGGTCTTGCCCTGCAGGACATGCTCAAGGATGTCATTATGGGCACGAACATCCTCACCGGGGAGTATTTCGCCGTGGGCGACGTGGTAAAATACGGCGACATCACCGGCGAGGTGATGCAGTTTTCTCTCCGGGCCACCAAGCTGCGGGATCTGGCCACCAACAACATCGTGACCATTTCCAACCGGAATATTTTTCAGATCGCCCAGGTGAGCCGGGATCTCTTTCTCCCGGTGTCCACCTCCTACGAAGACGATCCCGCTGCTGTGGAGTCCTTTTTGCGGCAGCTGACGGAGGAAATTTCTCAGCTGCCGGATGTAGAGAGCTGCAGCTTCCTGGGCCTTTCCAAGCTGGGTGATTGGTCGGTGGATTATCTGCTGGGCCTTCAGGCCGCCCCTACGGCGCACAACGCTGTCCGTCGACGGGTCTTGGGCCTTATCCGCCGCCGTTTCCTGGAAAACGGCTTCACCATCCCCTACCCGCAGATGGATGTGCATACGGACTGATTACATAAACCGGCAAAAAAGCAGACCCGCGGGTCTGCTTTTTTCTTATACTTATTCGGCCTCCAAAAGGGCCGCCGCAGCAGCCTGGCCCACCCGGCGGGTGGATTCCTCCGGGAGCAGAACTTCCAGCTTTTCTCCGGTCCGCTCCAGCTCCGCACGGCAGGCGCGCACCAGGCACTCGCCGCCGACACCGCCTACCACCCGGCCCAAAAGCAGCACGCTTTCGCAGCCCGTGAGCCTCCGATACCAGGGCAGGGTCAGGCCCAAGAGCCGTCCCAGTTCTGAAAAGGCCGCCAGCGCCCGGTCGTCTCCGGCCCCGGCCCGGTCCTGCACCCAGCGGAGCCTTTCCGCCGGGGTCTCCCCCTCGGGGGCAAGGCCCTTCTGGACCGCCAGGCGCAGAACGCCCTCCTGAGAGAAGTACCGCTCGCCCACGCCCCGGTCCCCGGACCAGGGGTCCACCGGGGCCTGGGGGTCTACATCCACCGGCAAAAACGCCAACTCATTGAGCCAGCCGGTGATGCGTCCCCGGCCGTCTATATAGCCGCCGGCCTGGCTGGTACCCATGGCGATGCCCAGCAGCTTCCGCCGCTTCAGGCTCACGGCCCCGGCCAGGGCCGCCACGTCGCCGTCGTTGCACACGGCGCAGGGAACTTCGCCGCAGACCTCCCGCACAGCCCGGCGCAAAAGGTCCCGGCCCGCCCGATCAAAGGTCGACTGCTCCACAGCCATAAACAGGCTGGAGCGGCGAATTTCGCCGTCTGTCACCACCCCGGCGGTGGAGATGCCCACGCTGTCCACCCGGGGCAGGCGGGCCTTGGCCGCCCGCAAGGCCGCCGTGATGCCCTCATAGTGATAGCGCAGGTCCGCCGCCGTCTTAGGCTGCCAGACCACCTCCTCGGTGTAAACGGTCTCCCCGTCTATCACCGCTGCGGCCTTGCGGTCGCTGCCGCCCAGGTCGATGCCGATGCGGCAGCCCTCCGTCCGGGCCGCTGCCGAAGCCGGCGTTTCCCGCTCCAGGGGCAGCGTCTGCCGCCGCTCCACCTGAAAGGGCGAACGGTATATGCCGGACAGAAACGCCCGGTCAAAATCCCGCGCTCCCGCCGGAGTATACGCCCTCTGCAGCCAGCGGAAAACCGCTTCATCCGCCGTTATAAGAGTGCAGCCGCCCTGGAGCCACAGGGCCGTTTTCACCAAAAGGCCCGTGTATTTTTCATCCTCCGCCTGCCGGGCCGGGTCACTGTGTAGCCCCAGGCGCAGGTGTACGCAGCCGTCGGGCCGGGCCACCGCCACCGGGACCCAGCGGTCCGCCGTGGCCTCGTGGCGCCGCACCAGGTCCAAAATGGGCCGAAACTCAGTCGCCATTGCTGACGATGCCGGTCAGGTCCACGCTCTTGCCGTCGCGCCACAGGCGCTCCAGGCCGTAAAACTCCCGGGCCTCGCCGCTGAACACATGCACGGCGATGCAGCCGTAATCCAGCAGCACCCAGGTGCCGCCACGATAGCCCTCCCGGTGCAGAGGCTCCTCGCCAGCCTGCTCCGTGAGGACCTTCTCTACATTGTCGATGAGGGCATTGATCTGGGTGTTGGACGAGCCGGTGGCCAGGACAAAATAGTCCGCCAGGGTGGTCAGGTCCGCGATCTCCAGCACCTGGATCTCCCGTCCCTTTTTCTCCGACAGCGCCTGGGCCGCCAGCAGCGCCAGTTCCTTGGGTGATTTATTCATTCTTTCGTTCCTCCGATCTCGCTTTGTATAAAGTCCAGGGCCTCCCGGGTGTGGCGGTGCACAGGGCTTCCGTAGCCCTGCAGCTCCTTTATCGAGTCCAAAAGCGCCCGGTACAGACCCTGGTCCAGATCCGCATGCACTACCCGGCGCAGCTCCTCCACCCCGGGAAAGCTGCGGCTGGGCTCAATATAATCCGCCAGGTAAATGATCTTCTCCAGCAGGGTCATATCCGCCTTGCCGGTAGTATGATAAAAGATGGCGTTATAAATTTCATCGGTCACGCCGAATTTATCCCGGGCCACCGCGGCCCCGGTCTTGGCGTGGAGCAGCTTCAGATTCTTCTGCTCCACCTCGTCCAGGGCGATGCCGTAGTGGCGGCACAGGGACAGCTGCTGGTCCATGTCCAGCTTCTTGGTGCAGTCATGGAGCAGGGCCGCAGTCCGGGCCGCAGTCACATCGGCTCCGTATTTCTCCGCCAGAAAGGCCGCCTCCTGCTCCGTGCCCAACACATGGGGCATCCGCTTGGGTTTTAAATAGCTCAGGGCAATGGGCCGCAGCTCCTCCGGGGTCAAATGCTTCAGATCCGCCTTTGTGCCGTACAAACCCTTGCGCAAAATATAGCCGTACACCGGCTCGGTGAGGTACGCCCGGCCCTCGCCCCGGGAAAGCTTCTCCCTCAGCTCCGTGGAGGAGATCTCCACTACCTCCGGGTTCTCCAGCAGGGCGATCCTGGCGCCGTATATCCGCTCCAGTCTTTTTTTATGCCGGGCAAAACGCTCCGCTTCGCCCCCCTCCCGGCGGCTGAACACCGCCAGGTGCGCCATGCGGCAGATGCTCTCCGGGTGCTGCCAGGTCTCAAAGGAAAAGAACATATCCGACCCCATCAGCAGCCAGAGCTCGTCTCCGGGATGCTCCACGCACAGCGTGCGCAGGGTGTCGCAGGTGTAGCTGGCCCCCTGGCGGCGGATCTCCATGTCCGAAACCTCCGCCGGAGCCGATACCTCTCCGGTGCAGAGCTGCACCATTTCCAGCCGCTCCTCCGCCCCGGCACTGCCGGAAGGCAAGGGCTTGTGGGGGGGGATGGCGTCCGGGATCAGCAGGAGCTTATCCAGAGAAAGCTGCTCCGCCGCTGCCGAGGCCGCCGCCAGGTGTCCCCGGTGGATGGGGTTGAACGTCCCCCCGTATACACCAATTTTCATGGTCACTCGCCGCGCCGGGGCGCTTTCACAAGCTGAATTTTGCGCTTTGCCTTATCGTGCTGCATCCGGTAGAGGACGAACTTATTCCCGATCACCTGCACCACCTGGCTGCGGGTGGCCACCTTCAGCTCCTCGGCAGCCTCCCGGGCGGTGAGCATGGAATTTTCCAGCACTTTGCCCTTTATAAGCTCCCGGGCCTCCAGGGCATCGTCCGCCTGCTTCACCAGGTTATCGCTGATGCCGTCCTTGCCGATATGAATAATGGTGTCCAGAGTGGAGGCCAGGCCCCGCAGCTGGGCACGCTGCTTGCTTGTCAGTTCCATAGTCAATGCTTCTCCAAATATTCTTTTAATTCCGCCCCGAAAGAGCGCAGGGCGTTGCCCCGGTGGCTGATGGCGTTTTTCTCCTCCGGTGTCATCTGGGCAAAGGTCTTGCGCAGACTCGGCACATAGAACACTGGGTCATAGCCGAAGCCCCCGTCCCCCATAGGGGCGTAGGCAATGGTGCCCGGGCACTCCCCCTCTGCCGTCAGCTCCGTCCCGTCGGGGAACAGGCACACCACCGAGGTATGGAAGTGGGCCGCCCGGGTCATGGAGCCGCGCATATTCTGCAGCAGCAGGCGGTAGCGGGCCGCGTCGTCATCCAGCCCGCCGTACCGGGCGGAGTAGACCCCCGGCGCGCCGTTCAGCGCGTCCACGCACAATCCGCTGTCGTCGGCAATGGCCGGCAGGCCGCTGGCCTCCATAACGGCTTTTGCCTTGATGCGGGCGTTATCGGTGAAGGTCTCGCCGGTCTCCTCCGGCTCCAGGGACAGGCCCAGGTCCGACTGGAGCACTACCTCCACACCCAGCTCTCCCAAGATCTTCTGCATCTCCGCCAGCTTACCCTTATTGTGGGATGCCAATACGAATTTCATGCGGTCGCCTCCATTCTTTTGTCCAGACGCCGGTTGCGCAGCGTCAGCAGTATGTCCGTGGTCACCATCAGCAGGTCCAGGATATAGATGGCGAACACCCAGTTGATGTGCCCGCTGATGCACTTGCCCGTTATGCCGCAGATGTATCCCACCAGCACAAACAGCTCAAAGGCCAGGCTTTTTCCCTTGGCCGTCCTGGCCCGGATGGATTTGGTGATGTTCATAGGCCAGGAACAGCCAAAGCACAGCAGCATACCCGCCTCAAAAATTTCCGATGTCATATCCGTCTACCTTCTTACTTCCATATTATCCCTGCAGCGCCCGGCGCTGCTTTTCCATCAATTCCGCAATGCCCTTGCCGCACAGACGCACCAGCTCCTGCTGCTCCGCGAGGGTAAAGCTCCGGCCCTCGCCGGTGCCCTGGAGCTCAATAAGCTCGCCCTTTTCGTTCATCACGCAGTTCAGGTCTACCTGGGCGCGGCTGTCCTCGCTGTAGGGCAGGTCCAGCATGGGCACATCGTCCACGATGCCGGCGCTCACCGCCGCCACCTGGTGGATGATGGGGTCTTTTGTCACCTTTCCCTCGGCCATCAGCTTCCGGCAGGCCAGAGCCAGGGCCACAAAACCGCCGGTAACGGAGGCGGTGCGGGTGCCGCCGTCCCCCTGCAAAACATCGCAGTCCACGGTGATGGTCCGCTCCCCCAGGGCCTCTCTGTCCACCGCCGCCCGGAGGCTGCGGCCGATGAGCCGCTGGATCTCCGCACTGCGGCCGGAGAGCTTCAGCTTGTCAATATCCCGGCGGGAGCGCTCCCGGTTGGCCCGGGGCAGCATGGAATACTCCGCCGTCACCCAGCCGTGTCCCTCCGGCACATGGGGCGGCGTTTTCTCCTCCACCGAGGCGTTGCACAGCACCACCGTGTCGCCGCAGCGGATCAGCACGCTGCCCTCGGCGAATTTTATATAATCTTTCGTCAGTTCCACAGGCCGAAGCTGGTCAAATGCCCGTCCGTCTGCTCTGGTCATAGTCTCTCCCCCTGTTAAAACAGATCGTTTACAAATTCCTCCGGGTCAAAGGGCTTCAGATCGTCGATGCCCTCGCCCACGCCTACAAATTTCACCGGCACGCCCAGCTCCCTTGCGATGGCGATGACGATACCGCCCTTGGCGGTGCCGTCCAGCTTGGTGAGCACGATGCCCGTGAGGCCCGCCGTCTCCTTGAAGCTCCGGGCCTGGATAAGCCCGTTCTGCCCGGTGGTGGCGTCCAGCACCAGCAGCGTCTCCCGGCCCGCCTCCGGCAGCTCCCGGTCGATGATCTTCCGGAGCTTGGCCAGCTCGTTCATAAGATTTTGCTTGTTGTGCAGCCGGCCGGCGGTGTCGCACAGGACCACATCTATGTTCCGGGCCTTGGCCGCCTGCAATGCGTCAAAGAGCACCGCCCCGGGGTCGGCCCCCTCATGCTGGCGCACGATGGGCACTCCGGCCCGGTCCGCCCAAATTTCCAGCTGGTCGGCAGCGGCGGCCCGGAAGGTGTCCCCTGCGCAGAGGAGGACCTTTTTTCCCTCCCCCTTCAGCCGCGACGCCAGCTTGCCGATGGAGGTGGTCTTGCCCACGCCGTTGACGCCGATGACCAGAATCACCGTGGGGCTCTTGGCGGTATCCAGGGCCGCATCGCCCACGGATAGCTTTTGCAGCAATATCTTCCGCAGCTCCGCCTTTACCTGCTCCGGGTCCTTCATGTCGTAGCTGAACACGGCGTTGCGTAGGGAGTTCACCGCCTCAGTGGCGATGTTTACCCCCACATCCGCCAGGATCAGGGATTCTTCCAGATTATCAAAAAATTCGTCGTCCAGCTTCTCCCAGTTCACATCACCGAACCAGGCCTGCTTGAGCTTGCTGAATATACCCATTCCGCTGCCTCCTGTTCTAAATTATAAATGTATACTGCTTCCGTAGGGGCGGTGCCGCACCCAAAGGCTCCCCTGCGTAAGGGGAGCTGGCACGGCGAAGCCGTGACTGAGGGGTCGTCCCCTCACTTGATCTTCATTTCCTTGCTCAGTTCATTGAGGTTGGCCGTAAGCACCGTGGAAACGCCCCGCTCCTGCATGGTGATGCCGTACAGCACATCCGCCTCCTCCATGGTACCCCGGCGGTGGGTGATGACGATGAACTGGGTCTTGCCCGCAATGCGCCGCATGTACTTGGCGTAGCGCACCACGTTGGACTCGTCCAGGGCCGCCTCAATTTCGTCCATCACGCAGAACGGCGTGGGGTGCACCTTCAAAATGGCGAAATATAGGGCGATGGCCACAAAGGCCTTCTCTCCGCCGGAGAGCAGCGACAGGGTCTTCAGCTGCTTTCCCGGAGGCTGGGCCTTAATTTCAATGCCGCAGCGGAGGATGTCGTTCTCGTCCTCCAGCTCCAGGGTGGCCCGGCCGCCGCCGAACAGCTCCAGGAAAGTTTCCTGAAAGCTCTGCTTCAAAATTTCAAACTGAGTGGCGAAGATCTCCGTCATCTGCTTGGTGATCTCCTCGATGATGCCCACCAGCTCCTCCTTGGCCTTCTCCACATCGTTGCGCTGGTCGGAGAGATAGGTATAGCGGGTGTTCACCCGGTCAAACTCCTCAATGGCGCCGATGTTGATGGGCCCCAGGCCCCGGATCTCCCGGTTCAGCTCACCGATGCGCCGGGTGGCCTTGGGCACGCTCTCCAGCTCGATGCGCAGATTTTGGGCGTCGCTGTGGCTCAGCTCGTACCGCTCCCACAGCTTATCCAAGATCTGCTTTTCCTCCAGGGCGCTGCCGCTGAGCTTGCTCTCCAGGCGGGTCACCTCCCGCTCACAGTTGAGGAGGGTATCGTTGCAGGTGCGGCTGAGCCGGTCGGTCTGGCTGCGCCGGGCCTCCAGGTCCATCTTCTCCTGGGATAGCTTCTGCAAAGCCTGCCTGTGCTCCTCGATGCGGCCGCGCAGCTCCTGCGCCGCCTGCATCTGCCGCTCCTCCTGGGCCCGGGCCTGGGCCATGGCCTGCTCCATCTGGGCGCGCAGGCTCTCCCGGTCGGTGTGCTCCCCTTCCAGGCTCTCCCGGAGGCGGGCCAGGTCCTCCATGCTGCGCCGGGCGCTGTCGCCCTCGGCAGAGAGGGCTGCCTGCTGGGCCTTTTTCTCCGTCAGCCGGGACGACATTTCACCCAGGCTCTGCTGGCAGTCCGCCTGCTCCTGCTGAAGCTTCTCCATCTCGCCCCGGGTGGCTTCCGCCCGGGCGGTAAAGTCCGCAATGGTCCCGCGAATGGAATCCATCCGCCCGGCATCGTCGGTGCTGCGCTTTTGCAGATTCTCCTGCTGGATACGCAGGCTCTCCTGCTGGTGCTCCAGACTCTCTATCAAAATATCAAAGTGGTTCTTGCGGCCCTCCAGGGTCAGCACCCGGTCATTGGCCTGGCGCTGCTGGTCCTTGGCCACCTCCAGCTCATACTGGGCCTTCTGCAGCTCCCGGTTAGCGCTCTCAGCCATAAGGGCGACGTCCTGGAGCTGGGACTGAATTTTCTTGCGCTTCTTCTCCAGCTGCTCCAGTTCGCCGGAACGGGACAGGATGCCCGCGTTGCGGCTGACGCTGCCGCCGGTCATGGAGCCGCCGGCGTTGATGACCTGGCCGTCCAGGGTGACGATGCGGAAGCGGTTATCATGGCGCTTGGCCATCTGAATGCCGCAGTCCAGGTCCTCCACCACCACGGTGGTGCCTAAAAGGTTCTCCACAACGGTGCTGTAACGCTCCTCATAGCGCACCAGCTCCGACGCAACACCCACGAAGCCGTACTCGTTTTCCAGCCCGTTTTCCCGGAGGCTGCGGCCCCGGATGGTATCCAGGGGCAGGAAGGTGGCCCGGCCGCCGTCCCGCTGCTTTAAGAGCCCGATGGCGTTCTTACCGTCGTTTTTCGTGTCCACGATAATGTGCTGCAAAGCGCCGCCCAGGGCAATTTCAATAGCCACGCTGCACTCCTTGTCCGCGTGGATGAGGTTGCCCACCGGCCCGTGGATGCCCGCAAGGGTCCGGGCCTCGGCGGCCCGCATGACGATCTTCACCGCCTTGGAAAAGCCCTCGTACTCCTTCTCCATTTCACTGAGCAAGCGGATGCGGTCAGCCAGGGTCTTTTCCTCCAAAGTCAGGCGGTTTTTCTGCTCCGTGCTCTCCTGGGCCCGGCGCTGGCGGCCCTCCATTTTCAGACTGTGGCCGCCGATGATGTTGGACGCGGCCTGCTCCTCTTCCCGGGCGGCCTGCAACTGCTTTTCGTTCTCCCCGGCCTCTTTTTTCGTCTGGGTCAGTTTCTCCTGATTCTGCGAAAGCTCATTTTCCAGCTCCTGGGTGCGCTGGGCGATTTCGTCCGAGCCGGCGGTGAGGGCGGACAGCTCCGCCTGGGCCTGGGCCGCCTGGGCCACCTCCTGAGCCTCCCGGCGGCGCAGCTCCTCCAGCCGGACGGCATAGGCATCGCTGCTGTGGGTGCTGCCGCGCATTTCCTCGCACAGCGCCTCCATTTCCTCGTCCAGAGTCCGGGCGGCTTCTCCGATCTCCTCTATGCGGCGGCCCAGGGCCTCTGTCTGCTCCTGGAGGGACTCCGTGCGGCTGCGGCTCTCGCTCATCTCCCGCTCCATGCGCTGGATGGTCTCTGCGTGGTGCTGGGCCGTGGTCCGGGCCACGGCGGCGGCGGACTCGTGCTCGCCGATGGCGCTCTCCAGGGCCGAGACCTGGGTGCGCCGCTCCTCGGCGGCGCAGTCGCTCTCGTGCATAAGCCGGGCGCATTCCTCCGCCTGGGCATACACCTCATCCAGCTCCGCCTGGGCCTTTTTCTGGTCGGCCTGCGCGGTCTCAAAGTCCGTCTGCAGCTTCAGCCGGTCGGTTTTCAGCTTCTGCAGATTTTCCAGCCACACGCTTATTTCCAGGGTACGCAGTTCGTCGTGGAGCACCAGGTATTTTTTCGCCGTCTCCGCCTGCTTGCGCAGGGGCTCCACCTGCAGCTCCAGCTCCGCGATCTTGTCATTGATACGCACCAGATTCTCCTCCGTGCGCTGGAGCTTCCGCTCGGACTCCTCCTTACGGTGGCGGTACTTGCTGATGCCCGCCGCCTCCTCGAACACCTCACGCCGATCGTCGCTGCGGACGGATAAGATCTCGTCGATCTTGCCCTGTCCGATGATGGAATACAGGGCCGAGACCTGGGTGCGCCGCTCCT
>CAKTZK010000024.1 GCA_934635515.1 uncultured Oscillospiraceae bacterium | reverse complement strand
AGATCTACGACTATGTGATCCGGCTGTGAGGATGGATGATATGAACACGAGTATCGTTAAGGCCTGCCAGGCAGACCTGGCGGCCATCGGACGGATCTATGAGGACATCATCGCCCGGCAGGAGCAGGGCGGCCCCTATGTGGGCTGGCAGCGGGGCGTATACCCCACGGAGGACACGGCCCGCGCCGCCCTGGCCCGGGGCGATCTGTTCGTGCAGCGCCGGGAGGGGAAGGTCACAGGCGCCGCCATCATCAACCAGATCCAGGTGGACGTATACCGGCAGGCCGCCTGGCAGTACCCGGCTCCGGATGAGCAGGTGATGGTGCTGCACACCCTGGTCATCGACCCGGCAGAGAGCGGCCGGGGCCTGGGGCGGGAATTTGTGGGCTACTATGAGGCCTACGCCGCCGAAAAGGGCTGCCCTTTCCTGCGCATGGACACCAACGCCAAAAATATCACCGCCCGGGCGCTATATAAAAAGCTGGGCTACCGGGAGATCGGCATCGTGCCCTGCGTATTTAACGGCCTGACCGGGGTAGACCTGGTGCTGCTGGAGAAGAAGCTGCCCGGATAAAAGCAAAAAAGAGCACCCACTATGTGGGTGCTCTTTTTGTCTTTAAGATCACACGTTGAAGCGGAAGTAGATCATGTCGCCGTCCTTGACCACATAGTCCTTACCCTCGGAGCGGAGGAGGCCCTTTTCCTTGGCAGCGGCCACGCTGCCGCCGCAGGCCATCATTTCATCAAAATTGATGGTCTCGGCACGAATGAAGCCCCGCTCGATGTCGGAGTGGATCTTGCCCGCGGCCTGGGGGGCCTTGGTGCCTTTTTTGATGGTCCAGGCACGGCACTCGTCCTTGCCGTAGGTGAGGAAGGAGATGAGGCCCAGCAGGTCGTAGCTGCACTGGATCAGGCGATCCAGGCCCGACTTTTCCACGCCCAGCTCCTCCAGGAACATGGCCCGCTCCTCGGGGTCGTCCAGCTCGGCAATGTCCTGCTCCAGCTTGGCGCAGATAGGCAGCACCTGGGCGCCTTCCTTCTCGGCCAGGGCTTTCACATCATTGAAATAGGGGTTGCTGTCGCAGTCGGCAAAGCCCGCTTCGTCCATATTGGCGGCGTAGATGATGGGCTTGAGGCTCAGAAGGTCTGCGGTAGCGAGCAGGGCGGCATCGTCCTTGTCGCACTCGAAGGTGCGGGCAGACTTGCCGGCATCCAGGTGCTCGGCCAGGGCCTTGAAGACCTCTGCCTCGTGGAGGAATTTCTTGTCACCCTTGGCGGCCTTGCTGGCCTTTTCCACTCGGCGATTCACCATCTCCAGGTCGGCCATGATGAGCTCCAGGTCGATGGTCTCGATGTCGCCCAGGGGGTCCACGGGGACATTGGTGCCGGCATCGGCCACCACATGCATGATGTTCTCATCGTCGAAGCAGCGGACCACATGGACGATGGCGTCGGTGCGGCGGATGTTCTCCAGGAACTTATTGCCCAGGCCCGCGCCCTGGCTGGCGCCCTTCACAAGGCCCGCGATGTCCACGAACTCGATGACCGCCGGGGTCTTCTTATCCGGCTGGTACATCTCGGCCAGCTTGTCCAGCCGTGCGTCCGGCACCGCCACCACGCCCACATTGGGCTCGATGGTGCAGAAGGGATAATTGGCGCTCTCGGCACCGGCGTTGGTGATGGCGTTGAAGAGGGTGGACTTGCCTACATTGGGAAGCCCCACAATACCTAATTTCATATATTTTCTCTCTCCTTTGAGCAATTCGTTATCCTATAATATAGCACACAAAACGAAAGTTCTCAACCCATGTGGAAAAATATATGCCGGGTTTCTTCGGCATTTGCGGATGGTCCCGCCGGGCTATGGGCGCTTTCGGCTTTATACGGGAAATACAGGAGGGGCTGCCGCATGCGCGGCAGCCCCTCACAGCTTGTTTATTCCATGTTTTTCCCGCCATTACTCCGGCACGGTAGGCACGGCCCCGGCGGGGATGGGACAGTGATAGCCCCCGGCGGTGCGCCCGGCAAACTCCTCCTTGGCCCGCTCCAGCAGTTGCGGCTCTGTTAGCAGGTCGATGGCGGCGGCGCACAGCACCTTGCCTGCCTGAAGCATGGCCTTGTGGCCGATGGTGCTCTTTCCGCAGGACACATTCTGCCAGCTGTGGCCGGGGCAGCCGTTGGGCCAGGCGGCCACATGGATCTGGGCCGTGGGACACTCCCAGCTGACATCCCCCACGTCTGTGGAGGTGGGGCTGAAGCTCTCCCCGGTATACAGGGGCAGGAGGAAGTCGTTTAAGGTGTGCTCCCCCTGCAGGGCCTTCACCTGCCCGGCGTAGTCCGGGTCCTCCCCGCCGCAGCCGGGTACAAAATCCCGGGCATCATAGGTGGCGGCCAGGGCGTCGGCCAGGGCCAGCTCCTCCGCCGTATGGCCGGGTGCGCCCAGGGCGGCAAAATTCTCATAGAGCACCTGCTCCAGGGTGTGGTTGGGAACGATCTCGGCCAGGCCGTCGATGAACTTGCGGGTGAAGGTGGTGCCGGTCATCAGGGCGGCACCCTGGGCGATGGCGTCCACCCGCTGCTGCAGGTCCAGAGCTTTTTTCACCTGGTCCGAGCGCACCATGTACAGGACCGATGCCTCCGCCGGCACCACGTTGGGGCTGTAGCCGCCGCCGTTGGTAACGGTATAATGCACGCGGCACTTGCCGTCTATATGCTCCCGGAGAAACTCCGTGCCCAGGTTCATCAGCGTTACCGCGTCCAGGGCGCTGCGGCCCTTTTCCGGCGCACCGGCGGCGTGGGAGGCCGTGCCGTGGAACAGGTACTGCACCTGGATGCAGGCGTTGGTGGAGCCGGTGACCACCTCGTTGCAGCAGTCGGGGTGCCAGGTCAGGGCCGCATCCAGGCCCCGCCAGAGGCCGTCCCGGGCCATAAAAGCCTTGGCCGCGCCCCCCTCCTCGCCCGGGCAGCCGAACAGCACCACCCGGCCGGGGCAGCCGGTCTTTTCCAAATACCGCTTCACGCCCAGGGCGGCGGCCAGAGCGCCGACCCCCAGGAGGTTATGGCCGCAGCCGTGGCCCGCCCCGCCGGGGACCAGAGGGCTTTTCTCCGCCGCGCCGCCCTTTTGGGAAAGCCCCGCCAGAGCGTCGTACTCCGCCAGCAGGCCGATCACCGGGCCGCCGCTGCCGAAGCCGGCGGAAAAGGCCGTCTCGATGCCGCTGAGTCCCCGCTCCACGGTGAAGCCCTGCTCCGCCAGCACCCGGCAGTACAGCTCCGCGGACTTATACTCCTGCAGGGAAAGCTCCGCATAGCTCCATATAGTGTCGGAAAGCTCCGTCAGCAGGGGGCTTTGCTCTTCGATGGCGGCCAGGGCCGCGGTTTTTGCGTCGGTCATAGTGTGTGCCTCTTTCGTTTCTTGTGTGGGAAATATACGCGCCGTCAGAACCAGTCCGAGGCCTCCTCGTCCAGGGCCTCGATATAGAAGCTCACCGGGCGAAATCCGTCGTTGCAGGAGACCATGGCGCTTTTCTTGTTCTTCATCCAGCCCTTGTAAATGTCGCTGCCGCCGTAGGCCAGGGTCATAACAAAGGGGGAGATGCTGGACCAGGCGCTGTCGCACATGCCTTCGGGCTGGCGCCAACCGTCGGCCAGGAACACCTGGCCCAGCTTCATGTCGCAGGTGTGCTCCAGGGGATTTTCATACTGGGCGGACAGGTCCGGATAGGACGCCATACGCATGACGGTGATCTTGATCTTTTTCACAGACTCCCACCGCCTTTGTCACTTGGAGCTGGCCATGACATTGGAGATGAACAGGTCATACATCTCCAGGCTCTCCGAGGACAGGGACGCCAGGGTGAAGGTGTGGGCGGTCTCGGGAATATCAAAGGCCTTGAACAGCTCCTTATATTCGTCGGTCAGGTACTGGGTGCAGGCCTCGTTGACCGGCACGCCGGGGTACTTCATCACGTTGTCGGCGTAGTTCTTGGCGTCGTGGATATAGTTCATCAGCAGCTCCGCCTCGGTGGCCTTGGTGCTGGAGGCGGGGATGGCCAGCATCCACTCGCCCCGGGAGTACCAACCGTCGGGCAGGGTGACCAGCTCATAGTTGCCGGTGGGGTCCTCCTGTTTGATGAGCACATAGTCGGTGGTGTAGGTAAAGGCTACGCTGCAGTCGCCGTTTTCCAGAGAGGTCCGGGGGGCGCCGTTATCATAGACCTTTACATTGCTGTTGAACTGGCACAGCCAGTCGAACACAGCATCCAGGTCGGCCTGGTTCTCGCTGTTGGGGTCAAAGCCGTTTTCAGCCAGGGTAGTAGCTACAAAACGCCGGTCGATATCCGTGGAGACGATCTGGCCCTTCAGGGCGGGATCGGCCAGGTCGGACCACTTGGTGATCTCAATGGGGCAGGTATCCTTGTTTACGATGATGGACATGGAGCCGCACATATAGGGGACGCTGTAGTCCTCCTCGCCGGGGTAGTCGTAGGTGTTGTACTGCTCATAGAGGTTGGCCAGGTTGGGGATCTTGGTCTTGTCGATCTTCTGCAGCAGGTCCTTCTGCAGTATCTGGTGGACGGTCTCCTGGCAGGGGTTGATGAGGTCGAATTCGTCGCCGCCCTCCACCCGGGTGATATTGTCCTCCTCATAGGAGAGGTAGGTGATGTTCACCTTGATGCCGTACTCCTGCTCAAAGGCGGCCAGCACATCCTCGGACACATAGTCCGGATAGAGCAGGACATTGATGGAATCGGCATAGCCGGTAGCGGAGGTGCCGCTGTCTTTCTTGCTGGAGCAGGCGGTAGCGGTGGCCAGAACACCCAGGGCCAGCAGAATGGCCATAAGTTTCTTTTTCATTGGTTTAAACTCCCTTCTTTTCTGTTGCTGAAAGCATTTTAAATATATTTTATTATTGTTCCACTTTCCGGGCCGCCCGCTCCTGCCGGTTTTTCACCAGCAGGTAAATGGCCACGCCCAGGAAAATAAGACCGGAAATGATGGTTTCCAGGGCGTTGATCTCCGGGGAGACGCCCTTGCGGATGGAGTTATAGATCTTCATGGGGAAGGTCAGGCAGTTGGGCCCGGCCAGAAAGTCCGCCATGACCACGTCGTCCAGGGTCAGGGCGAAGCTCAGCAGCGCGCCGGTGAAAATGCCCGGGGCCACCGAGGGCAGGGTGATGCGGAAAAAAGTCTCCAGGCCGCTCGCTCCCAGGTCCATGCTGGCCTCCTCAATAGAGCGGTCCAGCCCCAGGAAGCGGGTGCGCACGGTGAGGATCATGTAGGGCAGCATCAAAATCACGTTGCCCAGCACCACGGACCAAAAGCCCTTGTTCAGTCCCAGCAGCACCAGCAGCGCCATAATGGGCACAGCAAACACCACCCCCGGAACGATCATGGGCAGATACACGGAATAGGTCAGGGCATTTCGCCCGAAAAACTTATAGCGGGTGAGGCCCATGGCCCCCAGGGTGCCAATGACCACCACGATGGCGGTGGACACCAGGGAGATCTTCATGGACAGGCCGAAGGCCTGCCAGAGCTGACTGTCCTGAAAGAGCTTGGCGTACCACTGGGTGGTAAAGCCGGTCCACCACTTGTTGCTGGCCTGCTGATTAAAGGAGTAGACCACCATGATCACCGTGGGGAGATAGATGAACAGGAACAGGACCACCGCGTAGAGGGCGCCCAGCTTGTCGCCGAAATTTTTCTTCTTCGTTTTCATAGGCCGTCCTCCATGGCGTCGGCTTTGCTGACCCGGGCGTACAGGTATACAAGGATCATGGTGCCCGCGATCAGGAATACCGACAGGGCGCTGCCCAGGGGCCAGTTACGGGAGGACATGAACTGGTTTTTGATCAGGTTGCCGATGAGCAGGGTCTTGCTGCCGCCTAAGACATCCGCCACAAAGTAGTTGCCGATGGACGGTACAAAGGAGATGATGGCCGCGGCGTACACACCGGGCATGGTCATGGGCAGGGTCACCTTGAAAAAGGTCCTGACCTTGCCTGCCCCCAGGTCGTAGGAGGCCTCCACCAGGGCCTTATCCAGCCGCTCGATGGATGAGTACATGGGCAGCACCGCGTAGGGGATGCACACATACACCAGGCCCAGGACCACGGCACTCTCGGTATAGAGAAAGTCGGCGCTCCAGCTGAGGCCCAGCTTTGCCAGCAGCCCTGTGAGGATGCCCTTGGTATTAAACAAAGTGATGTAGCTGTACAGCCGGATGAGGCTGTTGGTAAAGTAGGGGATCATCATCAGAATGATCAGGTTAGAGGCCACCCGCCGGGAACACCGGGAGAGCATATAGGCCATGGGGTAGGACACCAGCAGGATGATCACCGTGGACACCAGGGACATGCGGACGCTGTTCCATATAGCCACCAGGTAGGCCTTTTCAAACAGGGACCGGAAACCGTTGAAGGACACGGTAAACTCCACCCCGCCGTAGGACGGGCGGGTCATAATGCTCATCAGGCACACATACAGCAGCGGCAGGATGACCAGCAGCACCGTCTCCACCGCGTAGGGGCCTACGCTGGCCAGAACGGCCAGTCTCTTTTCTTTCTTTTTCATGGCGCGCCGCTCACTTTCCCATCACCGTGCAGGCGGTGCCGTCCCAATAGGGATACAGGGTCTCGCCCGGCGCATAGCCGGCCGTACCGGCCAGGCAGGAGAACTGCAGTTCATGGCCGTCGGCGTCCGCGGCAATGGTCTTGACCATGTTGCCGGTGCAGATATTGTCCGTTACCGTGACCTGCACCGTAAAGCCCGGCACCGGCTCCCGAGACACCTGCACCGATTCGGGCCGCACACACAGGTATACCGTGCTGCCTGCTTCGCAGCCGGGGGCCAGGACCTGGCCCAGGGGGGTCCGGTAGGCCCACAGCCCGCCGCCGATGTCCTCCCCGGCCACAGCCTCCAGGATATTGGACTCGCCTATGAAATCCGCCACGAATCGGGTGGCCGGTGCGCCGTAAATAGCAGCGGGGACATCAATCTGCTGGATCTCCCCGGCGCGCATAACGGCGATGCGGTCGGACATGGTCATGGCCTCCTCCTGGTCGTGGGTCACGTAGATGAAGGTGATGCCCAGCTGCCTTTGCAGCCGCTTCAGCTCCAGCTGCATCTGCTTGCGCAGCTTAAAGTCCAGCGCCCCCAGGGGCTCATCCAGCAGCAGCACCTTGGGGCTGTTGACCAGGGCCCGGGCAATGGCCACCCGCTGTTTCTGGCCGCCGGACATCTGGCTGACCTTTCGCTTTTCAAAGCCCTCCAGCTGCACGGTCTTCAGCACCTGGGTGACCTTTTCCCGGATCTCCGCCTTGGGGATCTTCTTCACCGTCAGGCCGTAGGCCACATTGTCGTATACATTCATCAGCGGAAACAGGGCGTAGTTCTGAAATACCGTGTTCACCGCCCTCTTATACGGTGGCAGAGCCGTTACGTCCTGGCCGTCAATGGAAATGCTTCCGCTGTCGGCCTCCTCAAACCCGGCGATCATCCGCAATGTGGTGGTCTTGCCGCAGCCGGAGGGGCCCAGCAGCGTCAGAAACTCGCCGGGGCGCACCTGCAGATCAATGCCCTTGACCACCTCCGTGCCGGAAAAGCTCTTATGCAGATCTTTGATTTCTATAATGTTCTGTTCCATACATGCTCACCACTTATACGCGAATAAATATGCATCAAATTCTGTATTATAGGATGATTATACGCCAAAGTCCCGGTTTGTAAAGCATAAATTCTCAACTGGAAAAATTTTGTAAATATTGACCATGTACGCCCGCTTCTCTGCCGTGCGTTACGGTAAATTTGCGCATTTACCGCCCCACATAAGGCCGTCCCGGGTCCGAATCGGAGGGCTTTCGCGGAGAAACCCGCATTTTTGGATGGACAAATCCGAAAGATGGGGTATACTATACTTGGATATTTCCAGTGGATAGGAGCGATATTATGAAGATTCGGCTCAATGAAGACAAAGAGGTGGTCCGGTCCGTTCAGGAGGGCCTCAAGCGCACCGGCGGCTACTGCCCCTGCCGGCTCCAGCAGACGCCGGAGAACAAGTGTATGTGCAAGGAGTTCAAGGAGCAGATCGCGGACCCCGATTTTGAGGGATACTGCCACTGCCGACTGTACTACAAAGAGAAGTGACCTGCGCAAAGATCCCCCGGAGAGCAGAGGCTCTCCGGGGGATCTTGTTATGATGCCGTTTTTTCTCAGGGACGGAAAACCTGGTCCCGGGTGATCTCGTCCAGGCTGTGAACGCCGCACATCTGCATGGCGTCCTTCAGCTCGCTCTGGAGCTTGTTCACATACACCTGCACGCCCTCGGCACCGCCGCCATAGACCATGGTGACAAAGGGGCGGCCGATAAGCACGCCGTCAGCGCCCAGAGCCAGAGCCTTGAACACGTCCAAGCCCGTGCGGATGCCGCCGTCCACAAAGATCTTCATCCGGCCGCCCACAGCGTCGGCAATGGCCGGCAGCACCTCCGCCGTGGCGGGGCACTGGTCCAGCACCCGGCCGCCGTGGTTGGACACCACGATGCCGGCGGCGCCGGCCTCCATAGCCTTGCGGGCACCGGCGGGGGTCATGATGCCCTTGAGGATGAAGGGCTTGTGTGCGTATTCAATGATCTCCCGCAGCTCGGCCACGGTCTTGCTGCCGGCGGGCGGGGTAAGGTTCTGCAGAAACGGCAGGCCCGCCGCGTCTATATCCATGGCAACGGCCACGGTATCCGCCTTACGCACCTGCTCCAGCTTGGCAAACACCGTGTCCTTGTCCCAGGGCTTTACCGTAGGCACGCCGCAGCCGTCCACATGGTTGATGGCCCGGAGCGCACCCTCCATGACCTTCGCATCGGTGCCGTCGCCGGTGCAGGCCAGGATCCCCGCCTGGTGGCAGGCGGCCACCAGCAGGTCATTGTAGGTGGCATCGTCGTACTTGTCGCCGTAGTGCAGCTTGGTGGCGCCTACCGGAGCCGCCAGCACGGGAATACGCAGCTTGGTGCCGAAGAAATCAAAGGAGGTGTCGGCAGGGCGGTTTTCGCAGATGGTGTCCATCTGCACGCAGATCTCCTGCCACTTCTGATAGTTGCGCATAAAGGTCACGCCCAGGCCCTTGGCGCCGGGGCCGGGCACGGTATTGCGGCAGGCCCGGCCGTCGCACACAGGGCATGCCTTGCAGTAGGGGCCCATACAGGTGCGGGCCGCTTGCAAAATCTCATTATAATCCATAGAATCTCTCCTTTGCTGATTGATATGCCCTATTGTAACGCCGTATAAGACAAAATGCAACGAAAATTGCAGGGTATGAAACAGCGCATTTATGCGTAAAATTATACAAAAGTTCACAAGGAGGCGCAGTACATGAAGGACACACGCTGGCGCACCTGGGAGGTCATCGGCCTGCTCTGGACGCTGGCAGCGGGAAACCTGCTGCATTTTGTATACGACTGGACGGGAAAAAGCACGGTGGCGGCGCTGTTTGCGGCGGTGAATGAGTCCACCTGGGAGCACATGAAGCTTCTGGCGGTGCCGTGGATCCTATTTTCCCTGGTGGAGTATATCGCCCTGCGCACCGACGGCATCGCGGCCCCCCGGGCGGCGAGCCTGCTGGTGGGGCTTTTGGCCATTCCCGCGCTGTTTTACACCTACAAGGGCATTGTGGGCCGGGGCAATATGATCGTGGACATCCTCATTTTCCAGGCGGCGGTATTGCTGGGCTTCTGGGTGAGCTGGGCCCTGCAGAAGCGCAGGCGGCTGGCAGGCGGCCTCTGGACCGCGGCGGGCCTGCTGGTGCTGCTGGGGGTTTGGGCGGCGTTTTTGCTGTTCACCTTCCGGGCGCCGGAGCTGGCGGTGTTTATTGACCCGGTGACTGGTACAAGAGGGATCGGATAAGGGCAGCGCGGAACTGCGCGTCTCCGGGGGTGGAGCAAATCTCCGCCCTTGGAATATGCGGCAGACGATGCATCGGGCGGGCATTGGCCCGCCTGTTTTTTTCTTGACCCTATGGGACAGATACTGTATAATAAAGGAAAATAGGCCCTGAAAGGAAGTTGAGCCGATGAAGAAAACGATCGTGCACAGATCTGCCGTGCCTTTTTACACGGCCGCGGCGGCGTGGGCCGTGTATGCGCTGGTGTTCCCGCTGTATCGGGTGGGGCATTTTGCCATTGCGGCAGCGGTGACGCTGGCGGTGTTTTTCGGCAGCCGCTGCATCTGGAAGGACACCAAGGAGGTCATTGAGGTGGAGCCGGAGCCGGTGCGCACCGGCAACGAGGCCCTGGACAAGATGATCTCCGACGGGCAGCTGGCGCTGAAGGAGATGCGGCGGCTGGACGACGCCATCGACGACGAGGTTATCAGCGGCCAGATCCGGCAGCTGGAGGAGCTGAGCAAGAAAATCTTCGAGGTGGTGCAGCAGAAGCCCGAGAAGCTGCCGCAGATCCGCAAGTTCATGGACTACTACCTGCCCACCACCCTGAAGCTACTGAACGCTTACGACCGGATGAACAGCCAGGGCGTTTCCGGCGGCAATATCGGCGGCACCATGGAGCGGGTGGAGAGCATCATGGGCACCATCGTCACCGCCTTTGAGCGGCAGCTGGACGCCCTGTTCGGCGCGGAGGCGCTGGACATTTCCACGGACATCACCGTGCTGGAGAATATGATGGCCCGGGAGGGCCTGTCCGAGGACGCCGTACACCGCACCGCAAATGCGGAAAAAGAAGAAGAGAAACAGGAACCGTCCGACGGCGGCATCCAACTGGAACTATAAGAAAGAGAGGATTGCACTATGACTGAGAACATGACCCCTGAACTGACCCTGAATCCCACGGAAGCCGCTCCCGCCGTGCCGGAGCTGACCCTGGAGCCCGATGCCCCCGCCCAGGTGGAGGAGAAGAAGATCGAGCCCGTGGCGCTGGACGACAAGCTGCTCACCGACCAGGAAAAGAAGGCCGTTGAGGAATTTTCCAAAAAGATCGATATTAAGGACACCAATTTGGTCCTGCAGTATGGCGCCGCCGCCCAGAAGAGCGTGGCGGGCTTCTCCGAAAATGCCCTGAGCAATGTGCGCAGCAAGGATCTGGGCGAGGTGGGCGCTGACCTCAGCGAGCTGGTAGTGCAGCTGAAGGGCTTCGGCACAGGCGATGAAAAGAAGGGCCTGGCAGGGCTGTTCCGCAAGGCCGGCAACAAGCTGGAGAGCATGAAGGCCCAGTACGGCAAGGTGGAGGCCAACGTAGACCGTATCGCTCAGTCTCTGGAGCAGCATCAGATCACGCTGATGAAGGACATTGCCATGTTCGACCAGATGTATGAGCTGAACCTGAAATACTACAAGGAACTGACCATGTACATCCTGGCCGGCAAGAAGCGGCTGGAGGAGGTACGCGCCGGTGAGCTGGAGGAGCTGCGTGTAAAGGCGGAGCAGACCGGCCTTGCCGAGGACGCCCAGGCCTACAACGACATGGTGAACCTGTGCAACCGCTTTGAGAAAAAGCTCCACGACCTGGAGCTGACGAGAATGATCTCCGTGCAGATGGGTCCCCAGACCCGCCTGCTGCAGAATAACGACACCCAGATGGTGGAGAAGATCCAGTCCTCCCTGGTGAACACCATCCCCCTGTGGAAGAGCCAGATGGTGCTGGCCCTGGGCATGGAGCATGGCCGCCAGGCGACCGCCGCCCAGAACGCCGTAACCGAGATGACCAACGACCTACTCAAGAAGAACGCCGACACGCTGAAGATGGGCACCATCGCCACCGCCAAGGAGTCCGAGCGGTCCATCGTGGACATCGAGACCCTGCAGCACACCAATCAGCAGCTCATTTCCACCCTGGACGAGGTGCTGGCCATTCAGCAGGAGGGCGCTGCCAAGCGCAAGGCCGCCGAGGCCGAGCTGGGCCGCATCGAGGGCGAGCTGAAGCAGAAGCTCATGGAGCTGCACAAGTAAGTATCTCCGTGAAAGGAGCAGGAAGATGAAGCTTTTCAAAAGCAGCGCCGTGGCGCTGGTGGTACTGGTCCTGGTGCTGGCCGCCGGGTCGGTGTACGGCATCAGCCGCAAGCCCATTGAGGTGCAGTATCACCAGTGGATTGCGGACGACGCCGGCGTGCTGACGGAATCCACCCGGGAAATGCTGCAAAACTACAACACCCAGTGGGACAGCCGCTATCACGCCGCCATTGCCGTGGCCGCAGTAGACGGCACCCACGGCTGGTCCGCCAAGCGGTACGCCTCCATGCTGGGCAAGGACTGGGGCCTGGGCCAGAACGACATGCTGCTTCTGGTAATAGAGGGCAAGGATTACTATGTGCTCTACGGCGACAGTGTAAACAGCAGCATCACCGACACCCAGGAAACTATGCTGCGTGCAGCCCTGGACACGGACTACTATAGCGGCGACTATGACCAGGCGGCGCTGAAATTCTTCCGGGCCGCGGACGTGGTATATGCGCAAATGAGCCAGAAGTAAATACTTAACTTATTAAAAAGGAGCTCCTGCACGGCTGTGCAGGAGCTCCTTTTGTGTGGAATGGCCGGTGGGGCCGTTTTTTAATTTTCCATGTGGCGGCCTAAGAAGGCGGCCACAGTCTGGGCCAGCTTATACTCGCTCTCTCCGGGGTATTGGCCTTCTTCGGCGGCGAACAGCACCAGGCCCAGCACATCCCCCTGGCAGAGGATGGGCGCCGCCGTGGCCGCGTGAAATCGCTGGTTATCCGTGCAGACGGGAAGCGGCACATCTCCCCTGCTCTGCTGGTAAATGCTGCGCTTTTCCATGAGCTGCTCCATCTGGGGCGAGAGGGTGCGGCCAATGAGATCCCGCTTGCCGGGGCCGGCGGTGGCAATGACGCTGTCCCGGTCGGTGATAACGGCCGTCAGCTCGGAGGACCGGGCCAGGGTGTCGCAGAACTGAGCGGCAAAGTCCTCCAGCCCGCCAATGAGAGAATACTTCTTAAAAATGACCTCGCCGTCCCGGGTGGTGAAGATCTCTAAGGGGTCGCCCTCGCGGATACGCATGGTGCGGCGGATCTCTTTGGGGATCACCACGCGGCCCAAGTCGTCGATACGGCGCACGATTCCGGTTGCTTTCATATAAAAACTCCCTTTGTTTCGTAATTTTTGCAAAAATAGTATTTGCCGCAAGGCGCATATTATGCGAAAACAGCCGCGCGGGATCATCTCAAATTCACTCCGGCGCTTCATCATCAAAATAAATTTTATCAGGCACTTCTCTTATCCCGCCGCCCTATCTTTTACTTGTCCAGTCCTTCCATTATCACCTAAAAAAACACACCTGCCGCGGGCAGGTGCGTTTCCTGTTATTTTAAATCCTTCAAAGGTCGATCTGCGTCCCATTGTCGGAAAAGAGTTTTTTTATCTTCTGCTTCTGGGCCGGCGTCATGCGGTCTCTGTACTGCTGCGCCAGGGCTGCTGCCTGGTCTGTTTTGCCGACCTTAAAATAGTTGCTCATAGCCCTCTGCAGGCTCTGGGCTGCGGTAGAGCTCAAGCTGCTCTTTGGGGCCGCCGTAGCCGCCGCTCCGGTGTTAGCCCGAGCGCCGCCGGATGCTTTCTGCTCGGCGTTTGCCATGCTGGTGTAGTGCTGCAGGCGCAGCTTGTAGTCGTCATACTCCGCTTGCCGCAGTGCCTCCGCCTCCTTGCCCGCCCGGTCATAATCCTCCTGCCAGGCCTCCTGCTCCTGCAAGTAGCGCTTGTAGTCCGCCTGCTCCTGCTGGCTCAGCCAGTCGTATTGGTCCACCAGCTTCTGCTGCCCCGCCTCATACTGCTGCCGGGCGCTCTGCTCCAGCTGCGGCATCAGCTCCGCCAATTCCTGCATATAGCGCCCGTAGGCCTGCTGGGATGCCGCCTGGGCATAGCTGGAGGCAAATCCCCCGGTAAGCCCTGCCGCCTGGCCCATAGTATCCTCCATAACATCCCGGCCTCGCTGTGCATAGAGATGGGCATAGTTTCTGTACTGCGCATCCTGCTGGGGATCGTAGGAAAAGCCATTATCCCCGCTGATCTGCTCATACAGCCGCGCCAACTCCTCGTCAAAGGAGGATTGATACGCCCCCGGGCGCACCGCTTCCAGGCTCTTCTGTACCTCCCGGGCCGCCTCCACGGCCTCGGAGGGCTTAAATCCCTCCTCCAGCTGATGCAGCTTGTCGTAGGTCTCATCCGAAACACCTGTCATCACATCCTTCCCCGTGGTGGGGCGGCTGGGCGCGGTGGTCTTATTCAGGCTCCCCCAGGTCTCGTCGCCCACCACGCCGTCCACGGCCAGGTTGTTCTTGCGCTGGTAGTCCAGCACCGCATTATAGGTGTTGCTGCCGAATACGCCGTCCTCATCCAGCTTGTAGCCGTTCTGATTCAGCTTCTGCTGCAGCTCCCGCACGGAGCTGCCGGTGTTGCCTCTCCAAAGTTTCGTCGCCATAGTTTCCCCTCTCTTTCATTTCCACCGTGCATTTACATAGTAATAGTAGGCCCGGTAGCCCGTCCCCACGGTCCCGTCCGGGTTTCTGTCATATACGGAAACGCTGCCGTCCTCATACACGCCTCCGCAGGTAATGATGTTGGACCGCGCTCCCCGGTTTTCGTTGGAATCATCGCCGTACCAATTCGTCACCGTCACCACCGAGTTTTCCGCGTCAACAATGGCGACCGGCCCCGCCGGGCTTCTGTGCCAGCCGTCCGTCAAGGTGAAATTCTGTTCCTTGCCCCAGTACTCGCACACCCCGCTGTTCCACTTCCGGTAGGTCCATATACCATCGGTGCCCTGCTCTACGATATAGTCCGCCGCCAGGTCTCCCAGCAGCTCCGCCTTCGTCCGGTAGCGCACCACGCCGCCCTCGTCCAGCACGGCGATCTTCTCCGCCGCCGTGCCCAGGTCCTCCGCGCCGGAGAGCTTCAGGTGCCAGTCCTCCGCCAGCTCCAGCACGCCGTCCGTCTCCGCCGCCTTACCGAAGGCCGCACCCTTGCCGCCCTCCTTCAGGTGAAAGGCCACCTTCTCCGTTGGGATGTTCTCCTCATACCGGGCGCTGTTTCCCAGGCTGTCCGTCAGCACCAGCAGGGCCACATAGCTGCGGTCCGTGGAAATCTCCACCTCCCCCGTCACCAGGCCCACGGCCCCCACCGTCAGGGCCGTGCCCTCGCCGTAATTGGCCCCTACCGGCTTCCAGTAGCCCTTCAGCGTCACGCTGTTCAGCCCGCCCAAGCCGGAATATCGCGCTGAGGCCAGTCCTGCAATGTGGGTGCCGCTGTCCGCCGCCGCGCCCTCCGCGTCCGAGCGGAACAGGTCCGCCCCCACCAGCACCGGCGGCGCGTACTCCAGCAGCGTAATGGCGATATCCTCCCAGTCCGTCAGCCCCCGGCTGTCCGTCACCGTGCAGCGCACCGTGGCGGCAGTGGTGGAGATGGTCTCCGTCCGGTAGGGACTCTCCGCCGTGGTCTTGCCCTGGTAGGTGATGGAAAACTTGCTGACGCTGGCCCCCTGCTGGCAGGTGACCTTGCTGCCGTCAAAGGTAGCCTTGGCCTTGGAATACCCCTGCACCCAGGCAGCTATATTTTCCGCCGCCGTGCCGCTGTTGTCGTAGCTGACCGCCGCCCAGCCCTCCGAGACCGTGGGCTTCATGCTCCCGGGCACCGCTGCCGTAAAGGTTATGGATTTCGTCCCGATGAGGGTGCTGCCGCTGTAGGTCTTGCAGGTCAGCGTACCCGTGCCGCTGGCGGCATTGGGAATTTCCGCCGCCAGGCTCTCCGGTACAAGCCAGTCGCAGCCCGTAGCCACCCCCGTGGCAATGGTCCCCGACGCCCCGCCGAACACATAGCTCAGCGTATGGATAAAGCTGCCGGAGGCCCGGGGCAGGCTGATGTGCGCCGTCTCCCCCATAGTCACGCTGCCGATCCCGGGCGTGGTGGCCCGGGGGATGGAAGGCAGGGCGAAGCTGCGGCTGGAGGCGTTATAGTCTCCGTTGCCGTACAGCCACCCGGAGAAGGCCCCCACCACCAGGGTCTTGCTGCCGTCCCCGTCATGCTCCACCTCCAGGGTCCCGGAGCCGAAGGTGCGGTCCTTGTAGTCCGTGATGTCGGAGTAGGTGCCCCCGGCATACACGGTCTTGCCCGCAATCGTCACCGCCGACATCCGAATGGCGTTGGTATAGTACTGCTCGCCGGGACTCAGTCCGCAGGACCAGGCGATGATGGACTTGTTCGCCGCCGTGTCCTGCTTCTGCACCTCCCATTTCACCCAGAAATAGGAGCCGTATTTCACATCCGTTTTGATGGTCGTAGCCATGCCCTCACCCTCCGATCCACTTAAATTTCACGCCGCCGGTAAAGCTGACATCCCACTTCCCGGCGCCGGTGAGCCGGTCGGTTGCGATCTGGGCCACCGTCAGCTTTCCGTTGGAGAAATACGCCGCCTCCTGTCCGCCTATGTAAAACGACAGCTTCTCCGTGGTCCACACGGACATATTGCTCCGCTTGTCGATAACGTCAAAGACCCCCTGCTCCGTCTCCACCCCGGTCTGGGTGGTGCGGATGTCCTGGCCGATGGCAATGCCGATGATGGGCGTCACCCCGTCATAGCCCACGATGCCCTGGCGTATGTACCCCTGCACATCGGTCTTGTAGGCGGAAAAGTCCGCGCCAACCTTGTCCACATCCGCCTGGATGTCCGCCGCGAACTTAAAATACCGGGTGATCTTCGTGGGGTCCTCTTCAATTTCCTGGCTGGTCCTCTCCAGATAGGTGCCGAAGTCCGACACCGCCACATATTCCCCCCGCAGCTCCGTTTTCATCTGCTCCACCTGCCGGGAGACCGTCTCCGCCGTCTTCACAATGAGACTCTTCAGCCCCGCCGCCGTCTGCTGGCTGCGCTCCTCCTGCTCCCGGGCGGCCTGTGCCGCCGACTGCTTTCGCTCGGATCGTGTTTCCTCCAGCTGCTCCAGCGCCCGGTTCAGGGCCTGGGCCAACTGAAAAAGGTAGGCATACTGCTGCCGGATCTGCTGCTGCAGGTCGCCGGCAGGTATCCCCGGCATCGCCATCACGCTCACAGGCCGTCACTTCCCTTCTCATAAAGGGCCGTCAGGGCAAACAGCGTACACTGGCCGCTGCCCGTCAATTTCAGCCGCAGCCGCCTGCACTGCCGGGGCCGAATGGCAATGGCCTGCTCCCGTATGCCGCCGCTGCCCACGATCTGCCCCTGACGGAGCCAATTCTCCCCCTGGTCATAGCTGACCCACGCCGTTACCGCCCGGCCCTTTTCCGGCCGCAGATAGAGAAATAGCTGCGTCAGCCGCTTGCGCTCCGGGGACTGCATCCCCACTTCCCCGGTCTCCACCTGCCAGGAGAAGCTCTCCTCCGCCTGGCCGCTCTCGCCGTGCAGGCTCCAGAGCTTTCCGTCCGTGCTCAGGCAGTAAAGCTCCGCACCTTTCCCGGCAAAGTCCACCGCCCGCAGGGCATCCTCCCTGTGCCACATACGCCGGGCGCTGTCATACACCAGCAGCGACGCCTTCTCCTCTTCATCCAGCGCCGAAAGATAGTACTTCTCCTGCCAGGCCCCGGCCACGCCGCCGTGATAGCGCACGGCCCCCAGAGCCTGGGAAATGCACACCGGCAGGCTTCCGTCAAAAGCCTGCACCCCGTCCCCGGATAGGTAGTAGAGTACGCCGCCCACCACCTGGAGGCTCTTTTCGCTCCCTTTCTGCACGCCGCTGCACTCCGTGGTCACGATCTGATGGGCCCCGCTGGCGGAAGCGTACACCCGCTCCATGCACCGCTCCTTAAAGAAAATGGGGTTACCCAGATAGCTCACCGCCCCGGTGAATACCCCGTCGGACCCCCGTGCGGCGGCGTAGCTGTCCGTAGCCAGTCCCGCAAAGCACCGCCAGTTCTTAAAGTCGCCCAGCTTACTGGCGTAAATTTCGTTCACGGTCTCGCCGTCCACCATGCCGTACTTGCAGCCCCACAGCCGGTTGCCGCTCTGGACCACGAAGTCCATCTCCGGCACAAACCGCCGCAGCTTCATCTCCGTCTCCGTTACGGTGCCGCTGGCCACTGCCCCGGCAAAAGCCACCCAGTCCGCGCCCACCGCCTTGAGGACCGTCTCACCGTTGAGCCGCTCCACACCGCAGCCGGATATCTCCACGCCGTCCCCGGCAGCAAAGCCCGAGCCGATGCCCGTGGCCTGTACCTTTACGCATACGCCCTCCAGGACCGTCCATACCTCCCGGCTGTATTGCCGCAGCACCGGCTCCGTCCCGGACAGGTCCAGCCACAGTGCCCCCTCCTGGGGCTCCTCCGGCGCGCCCGCCGCCTCGGTGACATCGCTGTAAGCCGCCCCGGTCTCGTCGCACAGGGCCAGTCCGCTGCCCGCCGGTGCCGTTCTCTCGCACTCCAGGCTACCATAGTCCGTCACATCCTGGGTGTTCACATACACCTTGTCGGGGAATACCACCACATACGCGCCCATGGACACCAGGCTCTTCTCCCCGTCCGTCAGCTCTGGCCCAATAGCCAGTCCGTTCATATATAAATGTCTTCCGTCCACCCACAGCAGCGCGTCCTTGGCTGTCAGGCCGTTGGGCTTTTCCAGGACCTCCACCAGTCCCCGGCCGGGCCTTGTCCGCAGGGCAGGATAGCCCTCCGAGCAGAGGTTTTCCATCTCCCGAAAGCCCAGTGCCGCTGCGCTCTCCCGCCGGTCCAGGCCCGGAAAGTCCACCTCCGTTACCCGCTGCAGCTTGGTGTTTCGCAGCATCGGAAAAAACATCTTGCCCCTCCTTTCAGCAAAAGCGCAGGTGTCGGGCTCCCTCCGGCCCGCTCCCGCGCCGCAGCAGCTCCGCCTGCAGGGTCGCCACGCCCTGGTTCCACAGGCTCATGGCGTTGCTGCACCGGGTGGCGTCCCCGTTTGCATAGTGGATCTGCCCCTGCACATACAGGCTGTACAGCTCGTCATAGGGCGGCTCCGCCGTCAAAACGGTGTCCTCCGCCATCACCTGAGGGATGGCTACCGCCGCCTCCCCCGGCTGCCAGACCTCCCGAAGGAGGCTGGCCTCCGCCTGTGTGATCCACCGCAGCTTTTCCTCCCGGGTGTAGGCGTTGGGCAGCAGGCCGTCCACCTGTGCCAATACCTGTCCCGCCGTCAATGCACCCATAGCGTCCTCCTTCTCAGTTCGCCACTGCGTCCACATAGCGCCGGGCGGTCTCGGCCATCATGCGGCTGTTCTCCAGCACCTCTGCCACGCACGCCGGGACCTCCACCTCAACGCCCTTCATGATCTTGTAGCTGCGCCCATTCACGGACACGATCACAAAATTCTCTTCATTCTTTCTGCCTCTGGACAGAAAAACCTTCTTCATATCCTCTTTCATAAAAAACTCCCCTTTCAAAATATACCCCCACCGCCCCCATGCAGGATGTCATTGCGAGGCCAGTGCGCACACTGGCCGTGGCAATCCGCCCCCCAACAAAGGCTCCCCTGCGCAAGGGGAGCTGTCACGGCAAAGCCGTGACTGAGGG
>CAKTZK010000023.1 GCA_934635515.1 uncultured Oscillospiraceae bacterium | reverse complement strand
CAGGTGTTGATGATGACCTGCTCACGGGAGGTGATGTTGAAGGCCACGCAGGTCTCGGAGTTGAGGCCCAGCTCCTTATAATTCTCCACCTTGGCCTTGGAGGCGTTATACACCACGAAGTCCGGCTCGAAGTTCTTCAGCTCCTCCTCGGTGGGGCGGATGAACATATTCTTCACGAAATGCGCCTGCCAGGCCACCTCCACGATGAAGCGGACGGCCATGCGGGTGTCCTTGTTGGCGCCGCAGAAGGCATCCACCACGAACAGGCGCTTGTTGCACAGCTCGCTGACAGCCAGCTTCTTCACCTGGGCCCACACATCCTCGCTCATGGGGTGGTTATCATTTTTATAGGCATCGCTGGTCCACCAAACGGTATCCTTGGAATTGGCGTCCATGACAATATACTTGTCCTTAGGAGAGCGGCCAGTGTAAATACCTGTCATCACATTCACGGCGTCCAGCTCCGTCTGCTGACCTACTTCGTAGCCCGTCAGATCTGCCTTGGTCTCCTCCAGGAAAAGATCCTCATAGGAAGGATTATACACGATCTCGGTGGCACCGGTAATGCCGTACTTGGTCAGATCAATCGCCATAATAATTACTCCTTTATCGTACAAATTAAATACTGGGATACATCCAAAACGAAACATCCTCCCATTATTTAATTGCATTATACCACAGCAGAGAAAAAGAATCCACTGTCTTTCTTCACTAAATTTACAAAAATTTTTAGTTACCCTATAAAAAAATGAGTTTTAAAACCGATGTTTCAATAATTTTCCACTGAAGTTGGGAATTTTCTTTCTCTTCATTGACATTTACCAGAATACTGCTAAAATAAAGATATGGAAAAGGATATGAATTTCAAACTGACCGTGCGTTTTTACACGGAGGATAAGGTATTCGGCCCGGGGATCGCGCAGCTTCTGCACCGGGTCGTGGATCATCATTCCCTTCGGGCGGCTGCCATCTCCATGAGCATGGCCTATTCCAAGGCCTGGACAGTGCTGCGCAACGCCGAGAGAGCCCTGGGCTTCAAGCTGCTGCACTCCTCCACCGGCGGAAAGGGCGGCGGAGGTGCTGTGCTCACAGAGGAGGGCCGGGAGCTGCTGGAGAAGTATGACGAGTTCTGCGCCCGTCTGCGCGATTACGGCCAGGAGCAATTTGAGGACTTGTTTTTAAAGGAAAAATAACAAGCGGAGGGTGAAAGCTCCGCTTGTTTTTTCTTTTGGCTACTATCTTGTGCGGAAAAAATCTCATTGTAATAAAATCGTCCAAAATATGTCATCTAATTTTGTGCAGTATTACTGTTGACTTTAGGCATTTAAAGTTCTATAGTCTTTATAGAAATCAACCAACGCCGCTCTGGCGGCAGAAAGGAGTCCCGCTATGCGTACCATCACTTCCCGCTGCACCGTCGTCCACCGGGACTACTATTACGGCTTTATCGCTCGCTATTTTGCGGGCTTCTTTTGCTGCGAAAAATTTATAAAGCCGTCCGTTTAACAATAGAGTACATCCTTTCAGGTTAAGAAAAGGCCGCTCTGGTTTCGGACAGAGCGGCCTCTTTTTATATGGCAGATCCCCAACATAATTCAGAAACAAAAAGGAGAAAACATCATGAAAAAGTTAACGGCTCTGCTCCTTGCTCTGACCATGGCTCTGACTCTGGCAGCCTGCGGCAGCAAGGACAGCAACACGAATTCCGGCGACAAGACCTACAAGGTCGGCGTTGTGCAGCTGGTGCAGCACGAGGCTCTGGACGCCGCCACCAAGGGCTTCACCGATGCCCTGAAGGAAGCCCTGGGCGACAAGGTGGAGGTAGTTGAAAAGAACGCCTCCGGCGATTCCAACAACTGCAGCACCATCGTTAACGGATTCATTTCCGATAAGGTTGACCTGATCATGGCCAACGCCACCCCGGCCCTCCAGGCTGCCGCCTCCGCCACCAGCACCATTCCCATCCTGGGCACCTCCGTCACCGACTACGCCACCGCTCTGGAGATCGCCGACTGGACCGGCACCGTGGGCGGCAACATCTCCGGCACCTCCGACCTGGCTCCTCTGGACAAGCAGGCCGCTATGCTCCAGGAGCTGTTCCCCAATGCCAAGAAGGTGGGTATGCTCTTCTGCTCCAGCGAGGCCAACAGCAAGTACCAGGTCGATGAAGTGACCAAGCTGCTCTCCGACGCCGGCATCACCTGCACCGAGTACGCCTTTACCGACAGCAACGACGTTACCTCCGTCACCCAGAAGGCCTGCGACGAGTCCGATGTGATCTACATCCCCACCGACAACACCGCCGCCTCCAACACCGAAGCCATTGCCAACGTGGTCCTGGCCGCCAACACGCCCGTTATCGCCGGCGAGGCCGGTATCTGCCGGGGCTGCGGCGTAGCCACCCTGTCCATCGATTACTACGAGCTGGGCAAGATCACCGGCCAGATGGCCGCCAAGATCCTTACCGGCGAGGCCGATGTGTCCACCATGCCTGTGGAATTCGCTCCCACGGCAACCAAGCAGGCCAATGTGGCCAACTGCCAGAAGCTGAACATCACCGTTCCCTCTGACTACACCGCTCTGGCTACCGAGTGATCCCTCCGGCCAAAACCAACTCCCGGGAGGGGACAGCTGTCCCCTCCCCCCCTACTATAAGCTGCCTTCCCATCAGGCAGAGAGATGAGGAGAAAAGAACATGGCATTTCTGACTTCGCTACTAAATTCGCTGCCCGGCGCGGCGGCCCAAGGCCTGGTATGGGGCATCATGGCCATCGGCGTATACATCACCTTCCGGGTGCTGGATGTGGCCGACCTGACCGTGGACGGCTCCATCGCCACCGGCGGCGCTGTGGCCGTGATGCTGATCCGTGGCGGCATGAACTGCTGGCTGGCTCTGCTGTGCGCCTTTGCCTCCGGCCTGCTGGCAGGTCTGGTGACGGGCCTGTTTCACACCAAGTGCGGCATCCCCGCCATTCTGGCCGGAATTCTCACCCAGCTGGCCCTCTATTCCGTGAATCTGCGGATCATGGCCGGTAAAGCCAACCAGCCGGTGGGTGTGGACAAGTATCAGCTGGCCGTTTCCCAGCGGTATGTGCGGGAGCTGTCTCTGAGCAATCCCCTGCCGGTGCTGCTGGTCATCACCGTCGTGACGGTTGTCGCTCTGTACTGGTTCTTTGGCACAGAGCGGGGCTGCTCTGTCCGCGCTACCGGCGCCAATGCCAACATGGCCCGGGCCCAGGGCATCAACACCAATGCCAATATCGTTCTGGGTCTCATGCTCTCCAACGGTCTGGTTGCTCTGTCCGGCGGTCTGCTGGCCCAGTTTCAGGGGGCGGCCGATGTGGGCATGGGCCGGGGCGCTATCGTCATCGGCCTGGCGGCGGTCATCATCAGCGAAGTGACCTTCGGCAAGATCTTCCGCAACTTCGGCTTGACCATGTTCGCCGTCTCCCTGGGCGCCGTGATCTACTACTTCGTGCTGCAGGTGGTGCTGCAGCTGGGCCTGAACACCAACGACCTGAAGCTGGTCTCCGCTCTGATCGTGGCTGTGTTCCTGTCCGTTCCCTATTGGAAGGGCAAAGTAACGCGCAAGAAAGGAGGCGCTCGCCATGCTTGAGCTGAAGAACATTTCCAAGACCTTTTTCCCCGGCACCGTTCACGAAAAGACCGCTCTGGATAACCTGAGCCTGACACTGAACGAGGGTGACTTCGTTACTGTCATCGGCGGCAACGGCGCGGGCAAGTCCACCATGCTCAACGCCATCGCGGGCACCTTCCCCGTGGACAGCGGCTCCATTGTCATCGACGGCAAGGACGTTACCCGCCTGCCCGAGCACAAGCGGGCGGTGCTGCTGGGCCGCGTGTTCCAGGATCCCATGATGGGTACTGCGCCCACCATGCAAATTCAGGAAAACCTGGCTCTGGCCGCACGGCGCGGTAAGCATCGGGGCCTGAAGTGGGGCATCACCCCCCAGGAGGAAAAAGAATACTATCAGCGGCTCAAGGAGCTGGATCTGGGCCTGGAGGACCGCATGAAGGCCAAGGTTGGCCTGCTCTCCGGCGGCCAGCGCCAGGCACTGACGCTGCTGATGGCAGTGCTGCAAAAGCCCAAGCTGCTGCTTCTGGACGAGCACACCGCCGCCCTGGATCCCCGTACCGCCGCCAAGGTGCTGGAGCTCAGCGACAAGATCGTGGAGGAAAACCATCTGACCACCATGATGATCACCCACAATATGAAAGACGCTATTGCCCATGGCAATCGCCTGATCATGATGAACGCAGGTCACGTGGTGCTGGATATCTCCGGCGAGGACAAGAAAAAGCTCACCGTTTCCGACCTGCTGACCCTCTTTAGCAAGGCCAGCGGCACCGAGGCAAACGATGATAAGCTCCTGCTCTCCTAAATTGCTGTTTTGATTTACCTTTCCTCATACAAGAGCACCGGACAGGCGCATACCTGTCCGGTGCTCGCTACTGTCGAAAATTCCTTTGGAATTTTCCGACAAAGGGCTTGCAGTCTGCTGCGCGCATAATTTTGAGCCCTTGGCTCAAAATTCCACACTTGCAGCCTGAGAAGTATTTTCTCTCACGCACATGTCGCGAGAGAAAATGATTTGAATTTTTTGCCGCCTGCGGGCGGCAAACTCTGCGAGGCTTTTGGGGCTCGCTTTTTATGTAGATTTTCCATGGCGGGCCGATGTGGGCATCGGCTCCTACGGAACATAGCGGGGAGCCGCACCGGGCGGACAGAGGCGTCCGCCCCTACGGATGGTGGGGCGGCGGGGTGTGGTCACCCCGCCCTACATTATAATGAATAAAACCTTATATTCTCCCGTACAGCGCCGCGAAGCGGTGCATTTTTTTTGCCAATTCGGGGGTTGTCTCTCCGGGCAGCATCCGCCAGCGCCAGTTTCCCTCCCGGGTGCCGGGGCGGTTGGTGCGGTGGCCTGCGCCCAGGCCCAGCCAGTCCTGCATCTGGGCCACGAAAAGCCCCGCTGTGCTGGACATCCCCAGCCGCAGCATGGCCCCGGCCGGGTCCGCCGGGCCGCCCATGTACTCGGCGGCGTAGCGCACCGTCTCCTCCGGGACCTCCGCAAGCCACAGCGCCAAGGGGCTGTTGTCATGGGTGCCGGTGTAGCAGACACAGCTTTCCGTGTAGGTATGGGGCTGGTAGGCGGTGCTCGCGGGGTCGTCAAAGGCAAACTCCAGCACCTTCATCCCCGGCCAGCCGGACTCCCGCAGCAGCTTCTCCACCCCAGGCGTGGGCGTGCCCAGGTCCTCGGCGATGAAGCGCAGACCCGGAAACCAATTATTCAGCACATCCACCAATTTCCGCCCCGGACCCGGGAGCCATTGGCCGTTTTCGGCGGTCTCTGCCCCGGCGGGCACAGCCCAGTATTCATCCAGACCCCGGAAATGGTCGAAGCGGATCACATCGAAGAGCTTTCCCGCCCCGTCGATACGCCGCAGCCACCAGCCGAAGCCGTCCTTTTCCATCTCGTCCCAGCGGTAGAGGGGGTTACCCCAAAGCTGTCCGGTGGGGCTGAAATAGTCCGGCGGCACTCCGGCCACTGCCGTGGGGCGGCACTGGTCATCCAGGCAGAAAAATTCCGGCGCGGCCCACACATCGCAGGAGTCCGGTGACACATAGATGGGCAGATCGCCGATGAGAGTGATGTCCTTTTCCCGCAGATACGCCCGCAGGGCGCTCCACTGCTTAAAAAACAGGTACTGCAAGTAGATGTAAAACGCCCGGCGCTCCCTAAATTCTTCGCCGCAGGCAGCTATGGCCTGGGCATAACCCGGCCCGGTGCGGCGGCGGAACGGCTCCGGCCACTGTGTCCAGGGGCGGCCGTCAAAGCGGTCCTTTAGGGCCATAAAGTCCGCATAGTCCGAAATCCAGGGGGTGTTTTCCCTTTGGAAGCGCTCTATCGCTTCCCTATCTCGGTCCCGGCCCCGCTGAAAGGCCTTTTGCAGCACGGCATAGCGCTCCGTATACAGCCGTCCGTAGTCCACATACCGGGGGTCTGTCCTGGCGCAGCAGGCATCGGCCTCATCCTTTGTCAGCAGGCCGTCCTCCACCAGGAGGTCCAGGTCGATGAAGTACGGATTCCCGGCAAAGGAAGAAAAGCTCTGGTAGGGGGAGTCACCGAAGCCCGTTTGGCCCAGGGGCAGCATCTGCCAGCACCGCTGACCGGCGGCGTGGAGAAAATCCGCGAAATCATAGGCAGCCTGCCCCAGGGTGCCTATGCCGTGGGGCGAGGGCAGGGCGTAGATGGGCAGCAGAACGCCGCTTGCTCGACGTTTCATGCTCTCCCCTCCCCGTTCTCGTGCAGAAACGCCTCCAGGTCGCTCTCGCCCAACACCCGGACGCCGTTTTTCGCCAGCAGCTCCGCCGCCACGCCGTAGCCGTCCACCAAGGTCTTTGTAAAGGTGCCGTCATAAATTTTTCCCGAGCCGCAGGCCGGGCTGCGCTCTTTCAAAATGGCCACGGTGCAGCCGTACATTTGGGCCAGGCGCAGCACCTCCTGCGCACCCCGATCGTAGGCGGTGGTGACATCCGCTCCCTCTCGGGTAAATACGCCGCCGCAGCGCCGCTCCGAGGGCGGGCGCGGGGTGGACAGGCCCCCCAGTTGCTCCGGGCAGACGGGGATAGCCGTGTGCTTTGCCAGAAGTTCTCTGGCAAGGGAATAGCCTTTACTCTCCCCGTCATAGCGGCAGGAAACGCCCAGCAGGCACGCGCTCACCAGCACATTCATAGCGCAAGTTCCTTTCCGTTCAGGGCCGCGTATGTCAGCCGATCTCCCTCATAGCAGAGCTTCAAGGAGAAGAAGGGCTCTCCATCCTCCAGCAGGCGCAGGAAAATTTTATCCCCCTCCCACTGGGGCAGGGCTTTCATCTTCTCCCGGCTGACCCACTCCAGCACACCCTCGTTGCACTCTTTCAGATCTCCAGTCCAGCCGGTAGCGGTGTAGAGGTGCATATACTCCCCCTCCCACTCATTGGAAACGAAGGTCACGATGCCCCGGTACTGATAATCGGTGAGGGTGAGGCCCGTCTCCTCCCAGGCCTCACGCAGCAGGCACTCCTCGGGGCTCTCCCCCTCCTCAAACTTGCCGCCGATGCCGATCCACTTGTCATGATTCAGGTCGTTTTCTTTTTTCACACGGTGCAGCAGCAGCACCTGATCCCCTTGCAGCAGGTAGCACAGGGTGGTGTTTTTCACGGCTGATTCCTCCTCGCAGTATATTGTAAAGCAGTATAGCATATTTTTTTGCATTTTTCCAGCATCCGTGGTATACTTCCCGCAAAGGAGCGATGCAGAATGGAAACTATCAAGCCCGGCGTATACCGCCACTTCAAGGGAAACCTATACCGCGTGCTGTTCACGGCCCAACATAGTGAGACCAGGGAGGAAATGGTGGTCTACCAGGCCCTCTACGGAGAGCGGGGGTACTGGGTAAGGCCCGCCGCCATGTGGCTGGAGACTGTAAAGCGCGAGAACTATATAGGTCCTCGTTTTACTTGGATCGAGCCATGACAGAGTACACCATTATTCGCTCCCGGCGGCGTACACTGGCCTTACAAGTAACGAGGGAGGGCCAGGTGGTGGTCCGGGCCCCTGCCTATGCCGCCCGGGGCGATATTGACCGCTTTGTGGCAGAGCATGAGACTTGGATCGCTGCCCAGCTTGCCCGGCAGGCCCAGCGCCTGGCCCAGCATCCGCCCCGGACAAAAGAGGAGCAGGAAGCCCTGCGGCAAAAGGCCCGGGAGGTGCTGCCGCCCTTGGTGCAGTACTGGGCCCAGCGGATGGACGCCACGCCCACGGTGGTAAAAATTACCGCTGCCCGGACGCGGTTTGGCAGCTGCAGCGGAAAAAACAGTCTGTGCTTTTCCCTGTATCTCATGGAGTATCCACCGGAGGCCATCGAGGCCGTGGTGGTGCATGAGTTGGCGCACATCCGGCACAAAAACCACGGTCCGGATTTCTATGCCCTGGTCCGCCGGACCCTGCCGGACTACGACGCGCGGATCAAATTATTGAAATAATTACAAAAACAGCGGAGTTTTCACACTCCGCTGTTTTTCAGTATATTAAAAGCCTCGCAGAGTTTGCCGCTCGCAGGTGGCAAAAAATTTAAATCATTTTTCACCGCGACATGCGCGTGGGGAAAAATACCTCTCAGACTGCAAGTGTGGAATTTTGAGCCATGGGCTCAAAATTATGCGCGCAGCAGGCTGCAAGCCTTTTGTCGGAAAATTCCGAAGGAATTTTCGACAGGCACTAAAATTGATACCGATGATATTCCGTGCCGTCCAGCTCCTTGAATACGGCCCCCTCGTCATCCAGCAGGATATAGCCCTTGTGCTTCTGCTCGTCCTTGGGCAGAGACACAGAGCCGGGATTCAGATACACAAAGTCCGGATAGATATCGCAGGCGGGCACATGGGTGTGGCCGGTGAGCAGGATGCCTCCCTTGGCCAGGGGCGGCAGATGATCGGGGTTATACACATCGCCGTGGGTGGCGAAGATCCGCTTATTCCCCAGCTGCAGCAGCATATAGTCCGCCAGTACAGGGAATTGCAGCACCATCTGGTCCACCGCCGCCTCGCAGTTGCCCCGCACGGCGGCGATATGGTCCCGGTACTCATTCAGCAGGCGGATGCACTCTTTGGGGTCATGTCCCTCCGGCAGAGGGTTCCGGGGCCCATGGTACAAAAGATCGCCCAGCAGCAGCAGTCCATCCGCCTTTTCCCGCTGAAAAGCCTCTATAACACGGCGGCAGGCGGTGGCACTGCCGTGGAGGTCAGACGCAGCCAGCCATCTCATACGCCCAGCTTCTCCAGAGCCGCCAGCTTCACGCAGAGGCAGAAAATGGCGATGGCCTGCTGCAGCTCCTCCACAGGAGGCAGCGAGGGAGCGATGCGGATGTTGCTGTCCTGGGGATCCACGCCATAGGGGAAGGTGGCGCCGGCGCCGGTCATAGTGACGCCCGCCTCCTTGCACAGCTCCAGCGCCCGCTTGGCGGTGCCGGGCATGGCGTCATAGGAGACGAAATATCCGCCCACCGGGCGCTTCCAGGAGCCGATGCCCAGAGGGGCGATCTCCTTATCCAGCGCATCCAGCACAGCGTGGAACTTGGGCCGCAGAATAGCCGCATGACGCTGCATCAGCGCCAGGGTATGCTCTTTATTCTGCAGGTATTTCACATGCCGGAGCTGGTTAATCTTATCATAGCCGATGGTCTGAATGTTGATCAGCGGCACCAAGTAGGCGAGGTTTGCCTCGCTGGTGGCCATGACGCTCACACCCGCGCCGGGGAAGGTGACCTTGCTGGTGGAGGCGAACTCATAGGCCATGTCGGCGTTGCCGTTTTCGGCGCAGAGGGACAGGATATCCGCAAAGGGCGCAAAATCGCCCTCGAACTCGTGGATGCAGTAGGCATTATCCCACATAAGCATAAAGTCCGGGGCTGCGGGCTTCATAGCGGCGATACGGCGGATGGTCTCGTCGGAGTACACCACACCCTCGGGGTTGGAATACTTGGGAACGTTCCACATGCCCTTTACGGCGGGGTCCTTGATAAGCTCCTCTACCACGTCCATATCGGGACCGGCGGCGGTCATGGGAACGGTGAGCAGCTCCGCGCCGAAGGACTGGGTCACCTTAAAGTGACGGTCGTAGCCGGGAGCCGGGCACAGCCACTTTACCTTTTCCAGCTTGCTCCAGGGCTTCTCGGAGTGGAGCAGGCCATGGGTATATGCCTTGGAAATGGCGTCATACATCAGCTGCAGGCTGGCGTTGCCGCCTACAAAGCACTGCTCCGGCTTGCAGCCCAAGATCTCCGCAAACAGAGCCTTGGCAGCGGGCAGGCCGTCCACATTGCCGTAATTACGGCTGTCGATGCCGTCGGAGACAAAGTCCTCGGGCTTTACCAGGACGTTGCACAGGTCCATGACCATGTCCAGCTGGGCCTTGCCAGGCTTACCGCGGGCCATATTCAGCTTCAGGCCCAGGGCCTTCTGCTTTTCATAGTCCGCCAGCACGGCGGCATATTCCGCCTTGCGCTGCTGCGCAGACATTTCCGTATATTTCATCATTGGAAGTTCCCCCTTAAAACTTAAAATTTTTCCCATTATATCACGCCGGGAATAGCGCCGCAAGAGATAAAAAGCTTTTTCTTACTTTTGTTCTAAACAATAGATATCTTCCCGTCGGGCGGACAAAATAGGCAGCTGCCGGCGCACCGAATCCACCCGGGAAAGGTCCAACGCAGTAACGGCTATCTCCTCCCCCGCCCCGCACTGGTGCAAGACCGTGCCCCAGGGGTCACAGACGATGGAGTGGCCCCAGGCTACATAGGTCTCCCGGTCATTCCGGGCCGGAGAAGTGCCGATGGTAAACAGCTGGTTATCCACCGCCCGCTGGCGGAACAGCAGCTCCCAGTGGGCAGGGCCGGTGGTCATATTGAAAGCCGCCGGGATGAAAATGGCTCGCGCGCCCTGTAAAGTCATTATCCTTGCCAGTTCCTCAAACCGCAGATCAAAGCAGATGCACAGCCCCAGCCTTCCCCAGGGGCTGTCAAACACCGTGACCTCATTCCCCGGGGAAAGGGTATCGGACTCCCGGAAGCTCTGACCACCCTCTACGCTGATGTCGAACAGGTGCATTTTCCGGTGCCGGGCCACTTGCCGCCCGGTGTCGTCGTAGACGAAGCAGGTGTTATACACCCTGTCCTCCTCCAGCTCCGGCACGGACCCTCCGATGATCCAAATTTTCAGCTCCTTTGCCAGGGCGGAAAGGGCCTGCTGGGCCGGGCCGCCCAGGGGCTCTCCGTAGGGGCGGAAGGCGTTGTTTTCATAAGGGCAGCAGAACATTTCCGGCAGCATTACCAGCTCCGCCCCGGTCTCTGCCGCCCGGCGGATCAGGCGGCAGGCGGCGGCAATATTCGCATCCTTATCCCGCACCACGGGCATCTGCACCTGGGCAACGGTCAATGTATTTTTCATTCAATCTCTCTCCTTACAGCTCCCGCAGCACCAGGTCGGTGGCACCGCCGTTTATCCCTGTTTCCAGACGGATCACCCGGGGATGCCGGGCGTATTCCCGGCGGATCATGTCCCGCAGCACCGTGCCGCCGTGGCAGCCGTGGATGCAGCGGATACGGTACACGCCGCCTTTGGCCCTGCGCAGAGCTGCGTCCAGGGTGATGCGCGCCTGGTATTCGTTTTTTCCGTGAAGATCGATCTCCACAACGCCTGCGTACATGGTCCTCCCCCCTTTTCCCTTATTGTAACGGGAAATCATTGAATTTTCAACCGTTTCCTGCTATAATCGGGGCATACTATTTCTAAGAGGTCAAACATGCGTATCTTAGTTTTATCAGATTCCCACGGAAATGTGGAAAATATGGCCCGATGCGTAGAGCTTATAAAGCCCAATGTCATCTTGCACCTGGGCGACTGCCAGCGGGATGCGGAAGCGCTGCACCGACTCTACCCGACAATTCCTATGCAGAGCGTCCCCGGCAACTGCGACTGGGGTGCGGTGGACGAGCCCGAGGTACTCACGGAATATGGCGGCGTACGGATCCTGCTGATGCATGGCCACACAAGGAATGTAAAGGCCATTACCCTGTCAGCAATCTACGCCGCTAAGGAGATGGGCACCCAGATCCTGCTCTTTGGCCACACTCATCGGCCCCTGGTGGACTACGACGGCTCCCTGTGGGTCATGAATCCCGGCACCATTGGCCGGGGCAGTCCCTGCACCTACGGCATCGTTACCATAACGGACGGCAAGGTGGACTGCTCCACTTATCGAATATAGGGGAGGTGGCAAAATGTCCGGCTTACAGCTCTCGGCGCTGTTTTTATTTTTACTGAATACGGTGGGCCTGCTGCTGCACTCCCAGCTGATTCCCCGGGGTCGCATCCGGGCGGGGATGTTCTGCTTTTATACCAACCAAAGCAACCTCCTGCTGACAGTCTATGAGCTGCTCCTCTTCTGCGCGGGTTTTCGCCCCGATGGGGGTCTGTGGGCGGTCCTCACAGATGTGCGCCTCTCCTGCGCCATGACCCTGTGCATTTGGGTGACGCACCTCATTTACCAGTTCGTCCTGGTGCCCTACGAAAAGCGCAAGGGCCTGAAATTCGCGGACTTCGGCGGCAGCTTCGGCAATCTCTGTGTCCACTACATCACGCCGATTCTCGCAGTAGCCCAGTGGTTGATCTTTGCGCCGAAAGAAAACCTGTCCCTTCTCTGCGCCGTGTGGTGGCTGGCGCTGCCCTTGGCTTATACCGCTTTTGCTCTTATTCGGGCCGCCGGTGGAAAGCCCATCGGCCACACGGGGCTGCTGTATCCCTATCCTTTCATGGACCTGAAGCACCTGGGCTGGAGTAAATTCCTGCGCAACGCCGCCGTGCTGCTGACCCTGTTTTTTCTCCTGGGCTGCGTGCTGGTGGGATTGGGATTTTTAATCGGATAATAAATTTTTTGGGGAAAATCCATGAGGTTTTTCCGATAATGAATCCCCCGGGTACAAAAGTACCCGGGGGTTTTTCACGGCTTATGCAGGGAATAAGCCGGTGCAGGGGATCAAACTTTCTTTCTGCGAACTGCGGGGATCACAGCCAGACCCAGCAGGGCGGCCACGCTCAGGCCGGCATAGAGCAGGATATTGCTGCCATCGCCGGTATTGACGGCGTCGCCGGGCTTGCTATCGCCGTTATCTTTGTTGTCACCATTACCCTTGTTGTCCTCGCCGCCGGTCTGGCCGGGCTGCTCATTCAGCTTCTTCAGTGCGGCCTCGGCATTTACCAGGGTCTGCAGCTTCTCATCGCCAACCAAAGCCTTCTGGGAGTCGGTCAGTGCGTCATAAGCAGCACGGGCTGCCTCAATGGCATCCTTGGATTCCTTGGTGACAGTGCCGATGGCATCGATCATATCGGACACGCTCTTCGCGGCATCCTGATCGGCCAGCAGAGCTTCGTAGGCATCCTCGGCAGCGGTCAGCTTATCCAGATTGGTGACCTGCGCTCTCTGCTCATTGGCCAGGGCACCATAAGCAGCGCGGGCAGCGTCAATGGCGGCCTTGGACTCCGGAGTGACGGTGCCGATGGTATCGATCTTCTCCACCACGGCGGCAACGGCGTCAGAGGAATCCTTCTGGAGCTTCTCCAGCAGCGCCTTGCCCTCGGCAGCGGCGGCGGTCTTACTCATGACTACATAGTAGTTGGAGAAGGAGCCATCCTCTGCGGTAACCTGCACACGCACATACATGGGCTTGCTGTCATCCTGGAAGTAGACAGCATAGCGGGGCGTTGAAAACTGATTACTTGTTACACTGATAGAGCCATCGCTGTTTACGCCTGTATCCTCCACATTTTCCCCGGCGTAAACCGTCACCTTGGCATCCTTATGACGGGCCGCGGCCCAAATGTTCTCAAAGGAACGGTCACTGTCCGCTTCATAGAAGCCATAGAAATATGTGGTGGGTTTAAAGGCAGGAGTCAGGGTCTTAAAGCTGCTGTGGGCATTGCTCTCGTTGACATTCAGCTCAGAGATATAGCTGTCGTTGCTAAGGGAGACAACGTTCACGGTGTAGGTGCGGGAGGCATCACCCACAGTGACCTTAATTTCAACGGTAGCTGTGCCGTCCACGATCTCCACGGGAATGGAGGCATCCTTACCATTGACCGTGACGGTACCGCCCTGGCAGGCGGTGGCATTGAATTTTACGCTCTTGGTGCCGCTGGGAACAGCCATCTCATACTCCGTTACACCGGCCTTGAACTCGGTCTTGAAGGTGCCCGCATTGGCCGCCAGGGCGGTGAGATAAGCGTTGTTGTTCGTCAAGGCAAAGATCCAGCCGCTGTCGTTGCGGTAATAAATTGTGCCGTCGGGGCCGCAGATAGGGCTGAATATGCAGTACTGCTCGTGGCCGGGCGCGCTGTAAATCTCGGACTTGGCTGCGCTCTTACCGGTACGGTCATTGGGATCCAGGGTAATCAGCGTCATGCCGCCGGGCTTGCCGTTATAAGTGGTGTAGCAGTAGAGCTTGCCGGTCTCCTTCAGATAGGCAGTGGAGACCAGCACGGAGGCCTGGGGATAAGCCAGCATAGGAACGGCGTACAGGCCCTCCAGAGTGTTGGCATCGGCTACGATAAAGTTGCCGTTACCGTTGCTATTGGGCACCACGCCGCTGCCGGCGCTGAAGAGAACGATATCACCGTACACAACAGGAGTAGAGGTGGCCTGGCTGGCGACCTTGCTGCTCTTAAGGTCAGACAGAGCGCCGCTCTTGGCATCTACCGCCACGGAGGCGATGTAGCCGTTCTTGGTGGTGAAGTAGGCCCGGCCCTTCTCGGCGCTGTAGGCGATGGAGGAGCGCTGATCGCCCATGCCAGCGAGGGTGATGTCGGAAATGACATCGCCGTTCTTTTTATTCAGAGCAAAGAGGTGAGAATCGCCTGTAAAGCCGCTTGCGCCGTCATCGGTACCCACGATCACAGCACCGCCAACCACGGTAGAACCGGCCCAGTAAAAGCCGCCTGCAACGGTCTTTTTCCAAACCAGAGAACCATCGGACGCCTTAACACACACCAGGTTTGCGTTTTTGGTCTCACCGTTCCAGTAGCCGGTGTAAAGATAGCCGTCGGCATAGGTGATGGAGCAGTTGTTCTGGCCGCCCAGTTCATCGGTAAAGGTCCACTTGGACTCCAGGGTCTTGGCGTCAAAGGCCTGGATCTTGCCGCCGCTGATGGGACAGAAGATCATGCCGTCGGCATAGGTGGGAGAAACGATAGCAAAACCGCTGCCGTCAAACATGGTGGCTTCCTTGATAAGCTCGCCACTCTGCAGATCCACTTTTTTCAGCGTTTTACCGGCCATGAACACCAGCGCATTGTCGGCAATGACAAAGCCGCTGGGACTGGCGGACCAGCCGGAGCCGTATTTTTTCACCCACTTTTCCACGGTGGTCGCCGTGGATTCGGGGGTGGCGGCATCGGTGATGGCCATGTTATAGGTGCTGTTGCGGAAGTTTGCCCAGTAGTTGGCATTGTCAGCGTAAGCCGCAGGGACAAGGCTCACGATCATAACGAGCGCCAATGCAAGGGATAGGAGTTTCTTTTTCATTTGTCACGATCCTTTCTGTTATTTATATAAGCGCCCGCAGGCGGTTACATACGGAAGCTATTTTTGACGGCATATTTGTGTTTTGTGATCACAAAACACGGAAGGCGGTACCGCCTTCGCAGCAAAAAAGCCCGGCTGCCAAAGCAGCCGGGCGCATAGTCTTCCCTCAGAATAACAGAACAGCTCGTATGTTCCTGGAAAACGTATTGCTTCGACCCCGGTAATGGCAGCGGTCCGGGAGCAGCGCCTTGCGTATCTGACTTATCCTGCCGCCGGGAATCTTCCCGCCGCAGGCTTCACAGTGACCGTCTCGCAGGGCCTTTCACCCTGTTCCGCCGTCGGAGTTTCCTCCGAACCACGCTGTCCCTTTTTTCAGTTATCATGATTATACTACATCTTATCTGCAATTTCAACAGATATTTTTTCTTTTTGGAAAATATTTCCCAAGAATCTTTTCACTCCGGGCGGCAGCCGAAATGCAGCAGTGCCTCCAGCACGCCGCCGCCTACGGCCAGGGCCTTGTCCGAGGCCTGGAAGCAGTGGTCACGCTTGCACCGGGGGTCGATGTCGCCGCACTTCATGCCCGCAGGCACCGTGAGGCCGCCCTGCAGCAGGCCCCGCAGGCAGCCGTCGATGGTGCAGAGCATGGGCTGGCCGCCCACCACCGCCGCCACCTCCCCGGCCTTCACCATCTGGCCGATCTCCATTTTCGGCTCAAACACCCCCGCCGCCGGAGACCGCAGCACCCGCTCCGTGCTGTAACCGCCGATGACGCCGGGAACGCCAGTATTGGGAATGGGCGAGCCGTGGTAGAGCACCCGACCCAGGGTGTGGCCACGCATGGTCTCCACGGCGGCGTGGCAGTCCTCCCCGGCGGTGAAGCCGGGGCCCACGGCGATGACCACCGGGGCCATATCCCGATTAGTGCCCAGGTTGTGCTTGGCCAGGATGGCATCCACCAGGGCCGCCGGGTGCAATTCGGGCAACAGGGCGCACTCCGGGTCCGCCAGCACGGCAATGTCCCCGGCCTTGGCGATATCCAGGGCCCCCTGGGCCGAGTCCGCCCGCCGGGCCCGCACATCCTCCACCAGCACCTCCCCCAGGCGCAGAGCCTCGGAAAAGCACACTGTTCGGCGGATAGAGGTGGGCTGGGGCAGGTCTGTCATCACGATCTGAAATCCCGCCCGATGGAGCCGCAAAGCGATGCCCGTGGCAATGTCCCCGGCGCCGCGAATCAAAATGGCCATAAAGATTCCTACTTTCCTCATAGTATGTTTATTTTACCCGCTCCCATGCGCCCTGTCAACTGGACAATGGGCCGCAGGTGCGGTATACTGTATCAAAAAGGAGGTGACGGAGATGGAGCTTGCTCCCCTGCTGGGCATCCAAAAGGGCGTAACGGCCATCATCGGCAGCGGCGGAAAATCTACCCTGCTGCGTACCCTTTCAGGCGAGCTGCCAGGGCGGGTGCTGCTGTGTACCAGCACTCATTTTATGGGCTATAGGGATTTGCCCATGGTGCTGGATCCTACGGAAGCTTCTCTACAGGAAGCCCTGTCGGAGCACCCCATCGTCTGCGCCGCCGGGCGCTCCCCTATTGGGAAACTGGTGGACTGCGGCATCCCCTATGAGGCCTTGGCACGCCTGGCGGACTTCGTGCTGGTGGAGGCGGACGGCTCCCGGCAGCGGCCCCTAAAAGCCCATGCGGGCCATGAGCCGGTGATCCCGGCGTGTTCCCGGCAGGTCATCTGCGTGGTAGGCCTTTCGGGCCTGCACCGCCCGGTGTCGGAATCCGTCCACCGCCCGGAGCTGTTCTGCCCCATGGTGGGCTGCACCCCGGAGGACAAAGCCACACCGGAGCGGGTGGCCCAAGGGCTGGTGCGGGAGCATTTGGCGGGCACTTATTTTCTCAATCAAGTGGAAAGTAAATCCGCTTTACAGGGTGCTAAAATCATAGCATTTCTCCTCAAATGCCAGGGTTTTTCCGTGGTGGCCGGGAGCCAGCGGGAGAAACGCTATTCTGTTTTATAATTGGATGGAAATAACCTGTCATTCCGAGGGAGCGCAGCGACCGTGGGAATCCGTAATTCTTAAAAGGGGAACGGATTGCCACGACCAGTGACATCGGTCACTGGTCTCGCAATGACAAGATATAAAAATGGACCTGTCAGGTGACAGGTCCATTTTCTCGTTAAATTGGAAATTACTCCACGGTCACGCCCCGCTCGGCGAAGCCCTTGACCATCAGGTCCAGATCCGGCTCAATGTGCAGAGGCTCACCGGCGGACTTGATGGCGTTAGCCACATCCTTCAAACCGTTACCGGTGACGACAGACACCACGGTGGCGTCCTTCTCAATAAGGCCCTCCTCGCAGGCCTTCTTCAGGGCAGCTGCGCCGGTGACGCCCGCAGGCTCACCGAACACGCCGCAGGTGCGGCCCAGCAGGCGCTGAGCGGCCAGGATCTCCTCGTCGGTGACGCACACGGCGATACCATTGGACTCCCGGATGGCGGCCAGTGCCTTGTCGGCGTTCCGGGGCACACCCACGGAGATGGAGTCGGCGATGGTATTCTCCTCCATAGGCTCCCAGGGCTTGTTCTCCTGGATGGCCCGGTTGATGGGATAGCAGCCGTAGGACTGGGCGGAAATGAGCCGGGGCAGCTTATCAATGAAGCCGATGGCGTACAGATCCTTAAAGCCCTTCCACACGCCCGCGATGGTGCAGCCGTCGCCCACGGAGATAGCCAGATAGTCGGGCATCTCCCAGTTCAGCTGCTCGGCGATCTCCAGGGCCACGGTCTTCTTGCCCTCGGAGAGGTAGGGGTTGATGGCGGCGTTGCGGTTGTACCAGCCGTACTTCTCAATGGCCTCGGCGGACATCTTGAAGGTCTCCTCATAGTTGCCCTTCACGGAGATGACGTTGGCGCCGAAGATCATCAGCTGAGCCACCTTGCCCTTGGGGGCGCGCTCGGGAACGAAAATGTAGGTCTTGAAGCCCGCGGCGGCGGCGTTGCCTGCCAGAGAGGAGGCGGCGTTACCGGTGGAGGAGCAGGCAATGGTCTTTGCGCCGGCCTCGTAGGCCTTGGCCACGGCCATGGCGCTGGCCCGGTCCTTCAGAGACGCGGTGGGGTTTTGGCCGTCGTCCTTCACCCACAGCTTCTTGATGCCCAGCATTTCGGCCAGCTTGGGCTCCTCATACAGGGGGCTCCAGCCCACCCGCAGGGGGGTATCGGGCGTGGTCTCCTCCACGGGCAGCAGCTCCCGGTAGCGCCACATGGAGCGGTTTTCGCGCTTGGCCAGCTTCTCCTTGGTGAGGACGGTCTTGATATAGTCGTAGTCGTAAACGATGTCCAGAATACCGCCGCACTCACAGTTGGTCAGGTCGGGGGTGGCCTCGTAGGTCTTGCCGCAGCGGACGCACTTGCCGTATTTTACATTTTTCATGATAATTACCTCATTATAATTTTGTTTTACTCTTCTTCCCGCAGATTTTCCAGCGCCACACGCACGGCCTCCACCACAAAGGCGTTGAATGTACACTCTGTACCCTGGATAGCCTCTTCCACCTCTGCGATCACCGTATTGGGAAAACGAATGGATTTCGTTGTAGAGCTGGGAGGGCTTGGTATTTTAAACTTCCGCATAGTCGGCACTCCTCGTCATTGTTATATGACAAATTGTACCCATGTTTTGCATTTCAATAAGTGTTGCAATTTGTGTTACATTTGTGTAAAATAGACGCAAATTGGCGGGGTGTCGGGAACGCCGCCCCCCAATACAAAGGAGGTGGACATTGTGGAGGACAAGCATATACACGAATTTCCCGCGTATTATACCGTTCTATGCGCCGGGGTGGCCAATGCCATCGACGCCTTGGAGCAGCAAAATTATGGGACCGCAAAAGAATTATTGATCGCAGGTATGCGGGATGCAGAAGAGCTCATTCTGTCGCAGGAAGAATAAAATCGCAGGGGCGGGACGGCTGTCCCGCCCCTGCGGCGAATTTGGGGTATTTCTTACAGATTCTTCAGCAGGCCGGTAGCCTCGTTGAACTCGCAGATCAGCTCGTCCAGCTCCTTGGCCTGGGCGTGAACGGCATCCCAGGTGTTCTTGGTGTCGTACCACTGAGCGTTCAGGTCCTCCACGGTCATGCCCTGCTGCTCCACCCAAGTGTAGTACTTCAGGTTGTGAACACGCTTGCGCTCGGCATAGCCCAGCTCGACCATGTTGTCGGTCTTCAGGCCCAGCATGTGCAGAGCGTGGTCCATAGCGGCCTCGTGAGCGTTGTACGCGCCGTGCATCTCATTCAGCTCCTCGATACGGGACTGATACATCACTGCGGAGTCGGTGAGGACGGTGGCGACCACATCGTTCTCGGTGAGCTCATAGTACTTGGCCATCTTGATGCAGCACAGCACGTTGGCGATGCCGGAGATGCCCAGCCAGCTCATCTTCTCCACCTGCTCGTCGCTCATGCCCAGCTCGTTCTTCATGTATGCCTTGCCGTCCTCGGTGTTGAACAGACGCAGCAGGCGCTGGGAGTCTTCGTCGTCAATGGCGATAGCCATGTCGGTGTTCTTCACGTTGTGGATCCAGGGAATGTGCTTGTCGCCGATACCCTCGATGCGGTGGCCGCCGAAGCCGTTGTTGAGGATGGTGGGGCACTGCAGAGCCTCGCCCACAGCCAGCTTCAGGTGGGGATAACGCTCCTTCAGCAGGTCACCGGCGGACATAGTGCCGGCGGAGCCGGAGGTGAAGCAGGCGCCGGCAAAGTTCTGGCCGGGCTTCTTCACAGCCTCGAACAGGTCGGCCAGGGCATAACCGGTGACATTGTAGTGCCACAGGGGGTTGCCCATCTCGGCGAACTGGTTGAAGATCATCATGGTGGGATCCTGCTTCAGCTCCCAGGTCTTGTCGAAGATCTCCTTGACGTTGGACTCGCAGCCGGGGGTGGCGATGATCTGGCCTGCAATGCTCTTCAGCCAGTCAAAGCGCTCCTTGGACATATCCTGGGGCAGGATGGCCACGGACTCGCAGGCCAGCAGCTTGGAGTTGAA
>CAKTZK010000022.1 GCA_934635515.1 uncultured Oscillospiraceae bacterium | reverse complement strand
GGTAATACAGCTTGGCGCGGCGGACAAAACCGCTGCGCACGGTCTCGATCTTCTCGATGGAGGGGGAGTGAACGGGGAAAACCTTCTCCACACCCACGCCGTAGGACAGGCGACGGACGGTGATGGTTTCCTCGATGCCGCCGTGCTTCTTAGCAATGACGGTGCCCTCGAAGACCTGGATACGCTCACGGGAGCCTTCCTTGACCTTGACATGTACCTTGACGGTATCGCCAACATTGACCTGGGGCTTTTCAGCCTGCAGCTGCTTCTCGTTGAGAGCCTTGATGAGATCCATGGATATTTCCTCCTAATAATATAGGTGTTCATGCCGCCATTTTGCGGCGCTCTCCTTACTTTCGGAGCGCCGACGACAGAGGACCGCCCTTTTTACGCCAGTATAGAATACCACACTTGCGCCCGGAGCGCAAGTGTTTTTTTCGTTTTCAGCGGAAAATTTTCCCCTCCGGGTCCAGCAGTTCCAGGCGGCGGACCCGGGTAAAGTCCGGAGTCAGCTCCGGGGCGTATCGCTCCACAGCCTTTTCCAGCAGCTGAGGGTTCAGCCCGGGGTTTTGAGCCTGGACCAGGACCGTGCCCACCAGGGCGCTCTCCCCTGCCCGCCAATCTGTCCGCAGGATCATAGGGGCAATGTCCACATCCGCCAAGTCCTTGCGCTTGGTGCGCTTTTGGATGATAAGCTCCTCCCTGCCAAACAGCTCTTGCAGCTTTTGTGCGGCGTTCTCCGGCACGCCATTGTCATATTCAAAGGTGACCTCCGCCTGCAAAGCCGCCAGCTCCCGCACCGGGCGCTTGGCCTCGTAGCACTCCAGCACATGCAGGCCCTCAGGCATCCCCTCGTTGAGCTTCTCCGCGATGCCGAAGCCGTCCGTGTCCTGGGTCACCTCGAAATCCAGCAGCTCGCACCGGCTGCTTTGGCCCACGGGCAGGGGCAGGACGATGGAGATGATGGGGTGGGGATGGTAGCCGTTGCTGTGCTTGATCTCCAGCTCCGTACGGGGAAAGGCCCGCTGCACCGTGCGCAGTAGATCCAGATGGGAGATGTAGGCCGCGGGGCCCTCCTTTATAAATAGCAGTCGCAGTTTAGACATGGCAAGTCCCTCCTACCATGCGGTTGGCGCCGCAGGCGTTGCAGTGGGTGCGGCAGTCCGGGGTGGTGACGCCCGCCTTAGCCTGCTGTAACTCCCGCCAGAGATACTCCTCCGTAACGCCGCTGGAAATGACGCTCCAGGGCATGACTTCATCCTTCTCCCGCTGACGATTGGCATAAAAATGGGGGTCCAGGCCACACTCATCAAAGGCCTCCAGCCAGCGGTCCAGGGAAAAATATTCTTCCCAGGCGTCAAGCTTTGCGCCTTTACGCCACGCGGATTCCAAGACTTTGCACATTCTTCGGTCGCCTCGGGCCAGCACCGCCTCCAGAAAACTGGTGTCGGAGTCGTGCCAGTTGTAGGTGACGGTCTTGGTGGTGATAGCCTCCCGCAGGAGCTTCACCCGGCGCTCGTACTCCTCCTTGGAGATCTGCGGCTCCCACTGGAAAGCCGTGTGGGGCTTGGGCACGAACCAGGAGGTGGACACGGTGATGCGCACGCCCCGCTGCTTATTGGACGCGCTCTCCCGCCAGGCGTGCATGACCCGGGCGGCCAGGTCGGCAATGCCCAAAACATCCTCGTCGGTCTCCGTAGGCAGGCCCAGCATGAAGTAGAGCTTCACGGCGTTATAGCCCCCGGCAAAGGCCGTGCGGCAGGAGGCCAAAAGCTCCTCCTGGGTCACATTTTTGTTGATGACATCCCGCAGCCGCTGGGTGCCCGCCTCCGGGGCAAAGGTCAGGCCGGACTTACGGCCCTTGGCCAGCCGCTGCATAAGGCTCATGGAAAAGTTATCCGCCCGCAGGCTGGGAAGGGACAGATTCACATGGCGGGCCTGGCAAAATTCCTCCAGGTCGTCGCACAGCTCCGTAAGCTGGGGATAGTCGCTGGTGCTGAGGGAGGACAGGGTCACCTCCTGATAGCCGGAGTCGTTGCAGGCCTCCACGCCGTAGCGAACGCACAGGTCCTTGCTGCGGTTTCGCACCGGGCGGTACACATAGCCCGCCTGGCAGAAGCGGCAGCCGCGGATGCAGCCCCGGAACAGCTCCAGGGTCACCCGGTCCTGGACGATCTCCGTGGAGGGAACGATGGTCTTGGCCGGGTAGTAGGACTTGTCCATATCCTCCACAATGCGCTTGCGCACCACCTTGGGCGCGCCGTCCCGGGGAATGATCTCCTTTACGGTGCCGTCGGGGTTATATTCCACAGCGTAAAGACTGGGCACATACAGCCCTGGCACCTGGGCAGCTCTGTGAAGGAACTCTCCTTTACTCCACCCTTCTTTTCTGGCTTTTCGGTGCAGCTCAATGAGCTCCACCGTCACATCCTCTCCCTCGCCGAGACTAACGATGTCGATAAAGTCGGCGATGGGCTCCGGGTTATACATGGCGGTGCCCCCGGCAATGACCAGCGGCGTCAGGCCCGTGCGGTCCGCGCTGTGCAGAGGGATGCCCGCCAGGTCCAGCATATTCAGAATAGCGGTGAAGGCCATCTCATAGCCCACAGAAAAGGCCACGATGTCAAAGTCCGCGACGGGCTCGCCGCTCTCCAGGGCAAACAGAGGGATCTGCGCCTTGCGCATTTCCTCCTCCATGTCACCCCAGGGGGCAAAGACCCGCTGGCACCACACGCCGTCCATGTTGTTCATCACGCCGTATAAGATCCGCATACCCAGGTTGGACATGCCGATCTCGTAGGTGTCCGGGAAGCAGAAAGCAATGCGCGTATCCACCTGCGCCGGGTCTTTTTTTACCGCATTGTATTCGCCGCCGGTGTACCGGGCCGGTTTCTGCACCCGGGGCAAAATGCGTTCTAATTTCTTATCCAATATTCATAATCTCCCATTTTATATAAGTACTTATATTTTACCCCCTATCGCCCCGATTGGCAAGCATAAATTCCCGGGCCGTACAGCAGAAGATCCCCGCCACGCCCACCAGCAGAAACCCCGACCGGAGCCGCAGCCACAGTACCACCCCCAGAGCCGTCAGGGCCAGGAGTGCTGTTAGCGTCACCGCTCGGCACACCTTGTCCGCCAGGAAAGGGTCCGTAAGGCAGGCCGCCCCGATCCACAGCAGCCGGCCCCCGTCCAGAGCCGAAAGAGGCAGCAGATTGAACACGCACAAAACCAGCTGTGCCCCGGCAAATACGTATAGCGTGTCACGATACGCCCCAGCCAGGCCCAAAAGCCAGGCCAGGGTGCCATTTACCAGCGGCCCCGCCAGCACGCATAGAGCCTCCCGGCCATAGGAAAGCCGCTGGCGGTCCCGGATGCGCATCTGCGCCCCGAAGGCCGAGACGCTCACCCCTTCCAGCCGTCCGCCGCACAGCCGCAGAGCCCCGTAATGCCCCAGTTCGTGGCACAGAGCCGCCAGCAGCACAGCCGCCAGGCACAGAGGCGACGCCACCGCCACAAACAACGCCAGGAGCAGCAGCACCGTAGGCGACACCCGGACTTGAAAGCCCCTACCCCGCCACATAATAAATGGGGTTTATATATTCCTGGCCGCTGTGCAGCTCAAAGTGCAGGTGGGGCCCGGTGGCAGCCCCGGTCTGCCCCACCTCCGCCAGCAGATCGCCCCGGTGGACCGTCTGCCCGGCGGAGGCTGTGACGCACCGGCAGTGGGCATAGAGGGTGCTGAAGCCTCCGGGGTGGTCCACGGTCACATAGTTTCCCAGGCCGCTGCTCTGGCCCACCACGCCCACGGTGCCATCGGCAAAGGCGCGGATCACGTCGCCCTCCCGGCCGTCTAGGTCCACCCCGTAGTGAAACCCGTCCTCCCCGGAAATGGGGTGCAGGCGATACCCGAAGCCGGAGGTCAGGGTCCCCTGCAAGGGGGATACATAGGCAAAGCCCAGCACCCTCTGCTCCAGTGCCACCCCCTGCGGCAGGTTTTCCGGGTCATACACGCCGGAAAAGATCTGCGCTGCCGTCGGGGCGGGCGCAGCCGCCTCCTCCGGCTCCTTTTCACCAAAAACGGCTATGTAGGCATCCTCCAGGGTGTCTTTTATCCCGCCCTGGCTGGAAAAAGCCCTACCCACGGCAGAAAATGCCGCCACAAAGTCCGTGTCCTCTCCCATGAGATGCAGGATCTTCTCCCGATACTGGCTCATCACATCCGGCATCAGCAGCTTTACCGCCACCACAAGCACCAGCAGGATGCCGCTGACCGTCAGCCGCAGCAAACGCCGCCGCTCCCAGCGGGTCATGGGCTTTTCCGGCTTGCGGGCAGGCTGCCGTTTGGTATTTTGATACTCTGTCACTTTCCTTGCCCCCTTTCAGAAAACTATATGCGCAGGCCGCGGCCCATAGCCCAGATCGGCCAACAGTCAAAATGCCAAATGTACCCCATACATTTTTAGTGATTCATCCAAAAATCTCCATCCACACGGCAAACTGGCACTTTTCTTCATTTCATTAGTTTACTTTCAGGAGAAAATGTGCTTAAATGGTAAAGGTAAGATTATGCGGGGTCAACCCGTGTCTTGCAGGAAAATGGAAGTGGAAAGTAAAATAGGAGGAATTATTATGGTACAGTTTGCAAACAGAATGAATCTGCTGAAGGGCTCCGAGATCCGCGAGCTGCTGAAGCTCACCGCTCAGCCCGACATTATCTCTTTTGCCGGCGGCATGCCCGCCCCCGAGCTGTTCCCCGTGGAGCAGATGATGGAGGCCTCTATGGCTGTTCTCAAGGAAAACGGCCGGGCCGCCCTGCAGTATTCTTCTACGGAGGGTTTCCCCCGCCTGCGTCAGCAGATCGCAGAGCGTATGCTAGCAAAGAACAACATCCACACCGACGCTGACCACATTCTGGTCACCTCCGGCTCTCAGCAGGGTCTGGACTTCTCCGGCCGTGTGTTCCTGAATCCCGGCGATGTGGTGCTGCTGGAAAGCCCCTCCTATCTGGGCGCCGTGAACGCATTTAAGGCCTGTGAGCCCAAGTTCATCGAGGTCCCCACGGACGACGGCGGCATGATCATGGAGGAGCTGGAAAAGATCCTGGCCACCACCGAGCGGGTGAAGATGATCTACGTGATCCCCGATTTCCAGAATCCCACCGGCCGCACCTGGGACCTGGAGCGCCGTCATAAGTTCATGGACATCGTGAACAAGTACGAGATCCCCGTGGTGGAGGATAACCCCTACGGCGAGCTGCGCTTTGAGGGCGAGTACATGCCCGCTCTGAAGAGCCTGGATACCAAGGGCCTGGTGGTTTACCTGGGCACCTTCTCCAAGATCCTGGCTCCCGGCTACCGCCTGGGTTGGGTCTGCGCCGACGATGAGATCCTGGCTAAGTACAACTTTATGGAGCAGGCCGCTTCCCTGCAGGCTTCCACCATCGGCCAGATGGAGACCTCCAAGTGGATCGACATGTTCGATCTGGATAAGCACGTGGACACCATCCGCGAGTGCTACAAGAAGCGCCGGGCCGTGATGCTGGAGACCTTGGCCAAGGAGCTGCCTGAGCCCTGCACCTTCACCCGTCCCGAGGGCGGCTTGTTTGCCTGGGTGGTGCTGCCCGAGTACATGGACGCTAAGGAGCTGCAGATGAAGTGTCTGGAAAAGAAGGTTGCCTTCGTTCCCGGCGGCTCCTTCTTCCCCAACGGCGGCCACGAGAACACCCTGCGTCTGAACTACTCCTGCATGCCTGAGGAGAAGATCATCCAGGGTATCACCGCACTGTGCCAGACCATCCGGGAGAATCTGCACTAATTCCCCATAAACTGCATAATAAGGCACCGGCTTGGTTTTTCCAGGCCGGTGCCTTTTTGACGCGAAAAACGGAGGTCCGAAATGGACCTCCGCTTTTGCGTTGAATCAGATCTTACCCAGGGCCTTCAGGACCTTTTCCGGGGTCATAGGCCAGCTGCGCAGCCACACGCCGCAGGCATCGTGGATGGCGATGCCGATGGCGGGCGCCGCGCCGTTGCAGGCGATCTCGGAAATGGACTTGGCGCCGTAGGGGCCGAACTTGTCGTCCACATCAATGAGAACGGACTTGAAATCGTCCGGGGCCTCGTCGATCATGGGCGCGCCATAGTCGGTGAGGTTGGCGTTGATGCACTTGCCGTTCTTGTCCAGCTTCATGTCCTCATACAGGGAATGGCCGATGGACTTCATCACCGCGCCGTACATCTGACACAGGGCGATCTCGGGGTTGATGGGCGTACCGGCATCCTGGAGGGCATAGAACTTCTGCACCTTAATTTCGCCGGTCTTCACATTCACCGCCACCTGGGCAAAGTGCGCACCGTAGGGCACGGAGGAAGCCGTGGTGACAAAGCTGCCGTGGGCAATGGGCTGGCCCCGTCCGCCGCCGCTGGTGGCCGTATGCACCAGCTCATAGTAAGAGAGGGTGGCGCCGGTGGCCTTAGAATATACCTCGCCGGGGGCACGGACATCCAGGTCCTCCACCTTCTCCTCCATTTGCAGAGCGGCTTCCTTCAAAATCAGTTCCTTCAGCTTCTGAGTAGCCACCAAAGAGGCGTTGCCGCTGAAGAAGGTACCGGAGGAGGCGTAGGCGCCGGTATCAAAGGCGCAGGAGTCCGTGTCGCCGGAAACCACAGTGATGCGGTCCATAGGCAGCTTCAGCACCTCCGCCACGATCTTGGCGGAGATGGTGTCCAGGCCCGTGCCCAGGTCGGCGCCGCCGCTGTTGAGAATGACGGTGCCGTCGGTCTCCAGCTTGGCGATGGCCTCGGCGTGGTCCAGGCCCGGCAGGCCCGAGCCCTGCATAATCATGGCAAAGCCCTTGCCGATCTTCCAGTCGGGGTCCTCGGACACTTCCTTCTTGCCCCAGTCGATCATGTCACAGCCTTGGCGAATGGCCTCATCCAGGCCGCAGGAGCCTACGGGCACCACAGCGCCCTCGCGGCCCTCGCCCAGACCCTTGAGGATCTCCAGCATATAGCCCTCTTCCACATGGTTTTTCTCCACCATGGTGCGGTAGTCGATGCCCAACTTGTCAGCAAGCTCCGCCATAGCCATCATGATGCCGTAGGTGCCCTTGGGCGTGCCGTAGCCCTGGTAGGCCCCGGCGGGGGGCGTATTGGTGTAGTACACCTTCAGGTCGTAGGCCATGTTGTCCACCTTGAACAGGGGCATGGTCTTGGAGCAGCTATTCATAGGCACCGTCAGGCAATGGTTGCCGTAGGGGCCGGTGTTGGCGCAGACCTCCATGAACAGGGCGGTGATGGTGCCGTCCTTCTTGCCGCCCATCTTCACATGGACGCGCATGGGGTGGCGGGTGGAATTGGCGTAGAACTCCTCGGCCCGGGTATTGCGGTAATACACGGGCTTCTTGGTGATCCAGGCGGCGTAGCCGGTGAGCTCCTCCACCAAAATATCCTGCTTGGAGCCATAGCCGCCGCCCACGCGCTCCTTGATCACATGAATTTTATTCTCGGGAATGCAGCAGACCCAGCTGACGATGCGGCGCACATGGTAGGGCACCTGGGTGGCGCAGTTGAGCACCAACCGGCCGCTCTCCACATGGGCGTAGCACACATGGGGCTCCAGAGGCGTGTGCTGAATTTGACTGGTCTGGTAGGTCTGCTCCACGATGGCGTCCGCCTCGGCAAAGCCCTTTTCCATGTCGCCGATGCCGCCCTTGTTGGACGCGGCAATGTTCTTGTGAATGTCGGCGTGCAGGGGGAACTGGTAGACCACCTTGCCCTCCCGGGGGTCGCCCTGGAGCTTGTTGTACTCCTCTAGATCGTCGGGAGCGCCGGCGTTATACTGCACAGGGCCGTTGTGGACCAGGGGCGCGCCGGGGGCCATGGCCTCCTCCACGGTGAACACCGCGTCCGTGGGCTCGTATTCCACCTTAATGAGAGAGGCGGCCTTGTCGGCAATTTCCGGGGTGCGAGCCACGATGCCCGCCACACGGTCGCCCACATGGCGGACCTTGCGGTTAAACAGGCGGCGGTCATGGGGAGACGGCTCGGGTGTGCCCTGTCCGGCCTGCATATAGTACACATCCGGGCAGTTTTCCGCCGTGATGATGGCGGCCACGCCATCCAGCTTCTCCGCTTCGCTGGTATCGATGGACTTGATATAGGCGCTGGCAAAGGGGCTGCGCAGCACATGGAGGCACCAGGCGTTGGCCGGGACCTTATCCTCCACGAACACCGGCTCACCGGAAACCAAGGCCGCACCGTCGATCTTTCCGGCGGGCTTGCCGATAATGTCCAGCTGGGGACGGAAAGAAGGAGCGATCTCGGTCTTGAACTCGCCCTCATCCCGCAGCTCGCAGGCCAGCTTCACAGCCAGGTAATAGTGCTCGTAGCCCGCGTCGCGGATGAAAATGCTCGTGAGCACATCCTTAATTTGCTCCCGGGTGGGGTTGGGGTGCTTTTCCAGCAGCCAGGTGAGTATCAAAGCCGCCGCCGGGGCGTTATAGGCGCTCTGTACGATGCCCGCGGCCACCATGGCTTTCTGCACATAGTTCAGTTCGCCCTTTTCCAGCAGGGACTCCGCCGTTTTGATCTCGGCGCCCTCCGCCTGGTAGAGCAGGATGAAATTGGAATATTTCAGTTGGCCGTTAAAAATAATGGTGTCGGACCCGGCAAAGCCCTCTGCGTCATCGCTGTCGCGGACGGAGTAGCACCCGGTGTGGTACAGCACATCCCGCAGGCGCTCCGTAGGCTCGCCGCACAGGACGATATTCTCACCGTTGAGTCTGCATTTCACTTCCATTTGCATTACCTCCCCAGTGTAAATACGATCTTCGTCAAGTACTTCTTATAGTCGGCGCTGCCGGAAATATCGTCGGTGAACTCTATGGAATCCGCCAGGTCCGGCGTGGTGCCATAGGCAAAGTCGCTGCCGGAGACGCTGAGGGCATAAATGTCCCCGGACACCGCCGCCGTCAGGGCCGCGTGGCTGGAGGTGGTGTTGGTGAAGCGCTTGACCCAGCCGGTGCGGTCCGCGTCCAGCACCACATATTCAATGAGCCGCATGCACTTGCTCTGCAAATACTCGCCGATGGGCTTCATCTCCTCGCCGTGGGGGGTGATGGATTTCAGCACCGCGTCCGCCGCCGTCAGGGCCGCAGCCAGGTAGCTGTCCTGGCGGCGCAGGCCGATATTGCCGCCCACGGTGGCGCTGTTGCGCTTGGTGAAGGAGGCGCAGAAGTGGGCGGCTTCCTTGATAAATTCCGGCACCAATTCACTCTCGATGACCTGGTTAAAGGTACAGCGGGCGCCGATATAGAGCTTGCCGTCCTGCACGAAAATATCGTCCAGGCCCAGGCCATTGATGTCAATGAGATCCTTTCCCTGGGCGCTGCCGTTCAGACGCAGATCGTCGGTGCCGCCGGCCAGATACACGGCGGTGTCGGCGTTCTGCTTGCGCAGCGTCACGGCCTCCAGCGGGGTTGTGGGATGATAGATCATGTCCATTCCTCCTGCTTATTCTACCCGGCCTTCCGGGTGACCGGCCACCAGAGCATCAATGAAGTACTCCAGCATACGCCGGGTGGCGTTGCGGCGGTACTCCGGCATGGCATGGGGCGCGATAACATCGTTGCACCAGGCATCCAGGAACGCACCCTTCAGCGCGGGAAGCTCGGACACCTTGTGACCAATGAGCAATTCCTCCACTTCACGGCTGCGCTCCACCTTGGGACCGGCCGCACCGGAGGAGGCCCGGAAATCCACCACCACGCCGTCCTGGATGTTGGCGGCGGCGGAAAGGGTCAGCTTGGAGATGGCGTTAGACCGGCGCATACCGATCTTGCGGAAGAAAATATGCGTAAACTTCTGGGGCGGAATGATCACCTTGGTGATGAGCTCGTCGTCGTGAATGGCGGTGACCTTGGTCTTGATGATGAAGTCGTCCACCTTCATACGCCGCTCACCGTCCACGCTCTGGAGCACCACCTCCGCGTCCAGCAGGATCAGCGGCTGGGGCATATCGCCCTTGGGAGAAGCGTTGCCGATGTTGCCGCCGATGGTGGCGCTGTTGCGCAGGGCGATGGCCCCCATGCGGGAGGCGGCGTCCTTCAGCAGCGGATGGGTCACAGGCGAAGTGTGAATTTCCCAGGAGGTAGACAGAGCGCCGATCTCCACGGTGCCGTCGTCCAACTGGCGGATGCCCCTCAGCTCCGGCAGGTTGGAGATAATGAGAATAGGCTTCTTAAAGCCCGGCACGATGCCCGCGCCGCGGCTGTTGGCCACCATCAGGTCGGAGCCGCCAGCCAGGGGCTGGGCCCCGGTCTCCTTGCGAATTTGCAGGGCTTCGGCCAGGGTCTGGGGCATATAGCATTTTACTTCTTCCATAATGCAGCTCCTTTCTGGGCGGCCAGGTGGATAGACTCCACGATGAGGTCATAGCCGGTGCAGCGGCAGAGATTGCCGCTGATGCCCAGGCGAATCTCGTCCTCCGTGGGGTCGGGGTTTTCGTTCAGCAGCACATAGGTGGCCATGACCATGCCCGGGATGCAGAAGCCGCACTGGACGGCGCCGCCCTCAGCATAGGCCTCGATGATGCACTTGCCCTTTTCCGTGTCGCGGATGCCCTCAATGGTCAGCAGCTCCGCGCCTTGGATGGAGCCCACAGGGATGATGCAGGGGGTCACCAGCTTGCCGTTTTTAATGATGGAGCAGGCGCCGCACTCGCCCTCGCCGCAGCCCTCCTTGCTGCCGGTGAGACCATAGTCCTCCCGCAGCACATCCAGCAGCCGCCGCAGAGGGTTGCCGGTGTAGACCATGGGCTGGCCGTTCAGCGTAAATCGAACATCATTGTACATTCTTCAGCGCCTCCTCAATATCCTCAACAGGGATAGGAATGGATGTAAACTCGCAGTTCAGGGCCCGCTCCACCGCGTCCACATAGGCCGCCGAAGCGCCGTTGAACACCAGCTCGCCCATACCCTTGGCGCCGTAGGGGCCCCAGGGATAGGGATTTTCCTGGATGTGGTAGAACTGCTTGGGGAAGTCCATAGACGTGGGAATCACATAGTCGGACATGCTCTTCTGCTTGAAATAGCCCTTCTTGTTCTCCAGCTTTTCCATGGAGCCGTAGCCCAGGGACTGCATGATGCCGCCGTTGATCTGGCCGTGGACGATAAGCTCGTCAATGGCCTTGCCGATCTCGTGGGAGGACCACACGCCCAGGGTCTTGACCTCGTTGGTGAGCTTGTCCACTTCCACTTCCACGATCACCGCGCCCCAGCCGTAGCCCAGGTACGCGTCGCCCCGGAAGGTGGCCTGGTCCCAGGGATAGCCCTCGGGATGCTCATACTCCACCTCGGTGGAGAAGTCGCCCTCGTCCCAGCGCTCCTTCATCTCCAGCGCGGCCCGCTCCACCAGACGGCCCACGATCATGGTGGACCGGGAGGCGGCGGTGGGGCCGGAGTCCACCACCTTGGAGGTGTCAGGGTTCTTATACTCAATATTGTCGATGGAGATACCCAGAGTGGCGGCGCAGATCTTACGCAGGCTGGTGCGGAAGCCCTGGCCCATCTCCGTGGAGCCCACGAAGATCTCCACCTTATCGCCGGTCTTGGTCAGCCGGGCGTGGGCCTTGATGATGGCCTGCTCACCGTTGCCGGTGAAGGCGCCGCCGTGGTTATACAGGGCCACGCCGATGCCGCGGCCGCAGCCGGGCTTATATTCCTTGATCTTGTTCCAATAGTCGGATTCCTTGGTGATGACGTCGATCATCTCCGGCAGCTTCACATCCTCGATGATGTGGCCGTTAGTGGTGGTCTCGTCACCCTTCTTAGCCAGATACCGCATCTTGAACGCCAGGGGATCCACGCCCAGATGGTGAGCCAGGTGGGTCAGGTGTGTCTCGAAGCAGAACAGGGTCTGAGGCGCGCCGAACCCGCGGAAGGCGCAGGTGGGGAAGGTGTTGGTGCCGATGCCCTCACCCTTGAGATATGTATTGGGAATGGTATACACGCCGTTGGCATGGAACACGCCGCGCTGCAGCACTACAAAGGAAGAGGACAGGTAGGCGCCGCAGTTGTAGTAAATATGGCCCTCAGTGCCGATGATCTCGCCGTTTTTCACAGCGGTCTTGTAGATGCACTTGGAGGGGTGGCGCTTCACGCTGAACTGGGTGTCCTCCTCCCGGTCGAACACCATCTTAATGGGCTTGCGAATAACATTTTCCGCAATGAGCAGCGCGCCGCAGAGCACATCCGGGAAGTGCTCCTTGCCGCCGAAAGCGCCGCCGGTGGTGCACTGGCGGATGATGATGTCATCGTAGGGGATGTCCAGCAGGCCGGCGATGGACTTGCGGATGTAGAACGGGCACTGCGCCGAAGCGTAGAACACGAACTTCCCGTCCTCATAGTCGGCAATGGCGCTGTTGGTCTCCAGGTGGACATGCTCCTGATAGGGAGTGGTCAGCGTCTCCTCGAAGATCTCATCCGCCTCGGCAAAAACCGCCTCCATGGGTCTGCCCTTCTCGCAGAACAGCTCGCACATGACGTTGCTGTTCTTCTCCGGGAACATGGGGCCGCCCACACAATCCAAGCCGTCGTCAATAGTCACGGCGGGGGTCTGCTCGGTATAGTCGATCTTGATCTGGTCCCGCAGGTCCTTCAGAACAGTCCGGTCGGGACCCACTACCAGTCCGATGGTCTCGCCCACATACAGCACATAATCCTCGGCAAAGCAGCGCCAGTCCTTCATGATCATCCACAGCTCGTTCTTTCCCCGGGCGGGAATATCCTTGGCAGAGATAAAATAATACCCCTCCGGCATTTCCGGCAGGTGGATGGCGTCAATGGTGCCTCTGGGGACCGTGGAGCGGACCATATAGGCATACTGCATATCCGGCAGTGTCATGTCGCAGACATAGGTCGCCTCGCCCCGGGCTTTTTCGATGGCATCCACCCGGATGACCTTGTCGCCGATTTTCGTTGCTGGCATTGTATAGCCTCCCTTATGCATTTTTTATAAAAGGATATATCAATCATATATTACCATGATGCATTGTAGCACAAAACGGCCCTTTTGAAAAGAGAAAGCGTGATTCTATTTCTCAAATAATGACGCATTACATTGACAAAAATACGCGCAGCTGGGTATACTAACGAAAAAGGAGTGTTGCGCATGCAAATCGGATGTGTTTTGATGGCGGCGGGCTTCGGGCGCCGCTTCGGAGGCAACAAATTGACCCAGGCCACTGCGGACGGGCTGCCCCTGATCGAGTGTGCCCTGGCCGCCATCCCGGCGGACAAGCTCTCCCGGGTGGTGGTGGTGACTCAGTACCCCCAGGTGGAGGAGCTGGCAAAGAAATACGGCTTTCCTTCCCTATTCAATCCCCACCCGGAGCGAGGGCAGAGCGAGTCTATACGCATTGGCCTGGCGGCCCTGGAGGACTGCGATGCGGTGCTTTTTCTGGTAGCGGACCAACCCAAGCTGCAAAAGGAGACGGTGTCCCGGCTTCTGGACTTTGCCATCGCCCACCCGGATCGTATCGTGGGCCTGGGCCATAACGGCCGCCGGGGAAACCCCTGCCTCTTCCCTGCCCGCTTCTTTCCGGAGCTGATGGCCCTCACCGGTGACTGCGGCGGCCGCTCGGTGATCCTGGCCCACGAAGATGATCTGCTGCTCCTGGAGGTCCCCTCCTCCCAGCTCATCGACATCGACACCCCGGAGCAGCTGGAGAAGCTGTGATAAAGCGCAAAAAAATCCTGTCATTTTGAGGGAGAATACGGACTCTCACGGCCGCTTCACTCCCTCGGAATGACAGGTTTTATTTATGACCGGAAAAATAAAGCAATATCAAACTATCAAACTGGTGGTTGTCAAGATAATTCCGGAAGAATAACCATCACCTTTTTGCATGATTTGCAGCAGTAAGATTCTTCTTCATCGGATGCATATTTTATCCATACAACCGGCTCCATCTTAGAAAACAAGCCCCTTTTCTTAACATCTTTTTCGGGTTTGTAGATGACTGCTGTACTACCTTTCCCATCAAGATATACAATTCCTCTCTCCATCTCTTCTCCACAATACGGACATTTCATATTATTTTCTCCCCAACTTTTGGTTTGTTAAATTTTGATTCAACATAGCGTAGATAAAAGCAAATATCAATCGGCTTACCGAAAAAAACGCAGGAGTTACCAACAGGCTCAAAAAGGACGGCTCCTCTCGGAGCCGTCCTTTTGATTCGTATTATCGCAAGAATTACTTGCCCATGTTCATCTGAGCAGCGACCTCAGCAGCGAAGTCCTCCTGCTTCTTCTCGATGCCCTCGCCGGTGGCGAAACGCACAGCGTCCACGAACTTCACGGAGCCGCCCAGCTTCTTGGCAGCGTCAGCGATGTAGCCCTCCACGGAGCCGCTGAACAGGTCGCCCCGGACGAACTCCTGCTGCAGCAGGCAGTTCTCCTGGTAGAACTTGTTCATCTTGCCCATGACGATCTTCTCCTTGACCTGGGCGGGCTTGGAGGCCATCTTGGGATCCTGGTCCATGAGAGCCAGGGCCACCTTCTTCTCCTCGTCCAGCACCTCCTGGCTCACCTGGGACTTATCCCAGAAGCGGGGATTCAGAGCGGCGATCTGCATGGCAACGTTCTTGCCGATCTCGGTGGCGTCGATGCCGCCCTCCACGGCCAGATTCACCAGCACGCCGATCTTGCCGCCGGCATGGACATAGCCCACGGAGGTGTTGGTGTCCACGCGGACAAAGCGGCGGATCTGCAGATTCTCACCGATGGACATGACCTTCTCGGGCATGGTCTCGGCCACGGTCAGGTCGGAGCCTGCATACTTGCAGTTCATCAGGGCGTCCACATCGGCGGGATTGCACTCCAGAACGGTCTTGGCAATGTCCTTCACGAAAGCCACGAAGGAATCGCTCTTAGCGCAGAAGTCGGTCTCGCAGTTCACTTCCACCATAGCGGCGGCACCGTTCTCCACGCACACATAGCTCATGCCCTCGGCAGCGATGCGGCCGGCCTTCTTGGCGGCCTTGGCCAGGCCCTTCTCGCGCAGGTATTCCACGGCCTTGTCCATATCGCCGTCAGTCTCCACCAGAGCCTTCTTGCAGTCCATCATGCCCACGCCGGTCATTTCACGCAGGTTCTTAACATCAGCAGCAGTAAAAGCCATTTTTATATCCTCCAGTTCAATGATTCATAAAATAAGGGGCAGGGACACGCCCTGCCCCGTTGGTTCAGCGGTAAAAGGAATCAGCTTATTCGGCGGCTTCCTCGGCGGGAGCGGCGGCCTCTTCGGTCTGCTCGCCCTGGCGGCCCTCGATCATGGCGTTGGCCATGACGGAGGAGATCAGCTTGATGGCGCGGATAGCGTCATCGTTGCCGGGGATGGGATAGTCGATCTCGTCGGGATCGCAGTTGGTATCGGCAATGGCCACAACGGGAATACCCAGGCGGTGTGCCTCGGCGATGGCGTTGCGCTCCTTGCGGGTGTCCACGATGAACAGAGCGCCGGGCAGCTTCTTCATTTCCTTCACGCCGCCCAGGTACTTCTCCAGCTTCTCGATCTCGCCCAGGTGCTTGATAACTTCCTTCTTGGGCAGCATATCGAAGGTGCCGTCAGCCTGCATGGTCTTCAGCTGGTTCAGGCGGTCCACACGGGTGCGCATGGTCTTGAAGTTGGTCATCATGCCGCCCAGCCAGCGGGCGTTCACATAGTACATATTGCAGCGCAGGGCCTCGTCCTTAATGGCCTCCTGGGCCTGCTTCTTGGTGCCCACGAACAGCAGGCTCTGGCCGGACTCGCTGAGCTCACGCACGAAGTTGTAAGCCTCCTCCAGCTTCTTCACGGTCTTCTGCAGGTCAATGATATAGATCCCGTTGCGCTCGGTGTAAATGTAGGGAGCCATCTTGGGGTTCCAGCGGCGGGTCTGGTGACCGAAGTGTACGCCGGCCTCCAGCAGAGCCTTCATGGAAACAACATTCTGATTTGCCATTTTGATTCGTTCTCCTTTGAAATTTAGTTTTACCCTCCAGGCTTTTCCTCCCCCCGGCCAACCAAAGCGGCACCGACCGAGAGTCTAAGCCCGTGCGGAATTCTGAAATATGATACCATATACAAATATAAAATGCAAGTGGTTTTTTCTATATTTTCTGCCGTTTTTTCCGCTCTATCCCCAGCGGCGGCGTTTTCGCTCCGGCGGCGCGTCCGGGCGGCGGAAGGGCTTATCGATGAGGATGATGTCATCCCCGATCTTTTGTATGCAGTCCCAGGGTATGTAATAGTCCTCTCCCCTGCCGAACAGGCCGAAAAATCGGCACGGGCCGAACACGATCAGTGCCCGGACCTCTCCCTCCGGCAGCTTCACCTCCACATCTCCCACGCAGCCCAGGCGGCAGCCGTCGCAGAGGTTGATGACCTCCTTGCGCCGCAGTTGTGTAAATCGATTCAGCATAGCATCCACCCCTTGGGGCAGTTTATGTCTCCCGGGGCAAAACTGTGCCAGTCCCGTAAAAATCGGGCAGACGCCGAAGCATCCGCCCGTTCCGTTATTTTCTTTCGCAGCAGCCGCCGCACGAGTGACAGTTTCCGCAGCAGCCGTTCTTTTTGCTCTTTATCAAATGTGCCAGGGCAAACCCGGCCCCCACCAGAATAGCCGCCAAAGCGATCCAATCCAATACGCTCATAAAAGTCCTCCTATCTGATAAACCAGCATACCCATCAGCCAGGCCACAGAGCATTGCAGCACCACCACGCCGAGCATTTTCCAGATAGAGCCCAGTTCCCGGCGAATGGTGGTCACTGCCGCGATACACGGTGTATACAGCAGTGTAAACACCAGGAAAGAAAGTGCTGACAGCGGCGTAAACAGCGCCGACAGGGCCGGTCCCAGATTCGCCGTGCTGGTGCCCAGCAGTACCGCCAGGGTAGATACCACCGCTTCCTTGGCCGTGAAGCCCGAGATCAGTGCCGTTGCTACCCGCCAGTCGTTAAAGCCCAAGGGTCTGAAAATGCCGGAAATAAATTGTCCCACCAGCGCAAGCAGGCTGTCGGCACTGTCCGTGACCACATTGAGCTTTGCGTCAAAGGTCTGCAGAAACCATATAATAATGGTGGCCAGGAAAATAACGGTAAATGCCCGCTCCAGGAAGTCTCGGGCCTTTTCCCACAGCAGCAGACCTACGCTCTTGGCTGAGGGCATACGGTAGTTGGGCAGCTCCATCACGAAGGGAACCGGCTGCCCACGAAAAGCCGTGTCCTTCAGCACAATCGCCAAAAGGATCCCCAGCAGGATACCTGTCACATACAGACCGATCATCACCAGGGCCGCATGATTCGGGAAAAAGGCGGCAGAAAACACCGCATAAATGGGTATTTTTGCCGAGCAGCTCATGTAGGGCGTCAGCAGAATGGTCATTTTCCGGTCCCGGTCCGAGGATACGGTACGGGTGGCCATGATAGCCGGTACCGTGCAGCCGAAGCCGATCAGCATCGGCACAAAGCTGCGTCCGGACAGGCCGATCTTTCGCAGAAGCCTGTCCATTACAAAGGCTACCCGGGCCATGTAGCCGGTGTCCTCCAGAATAGACAGGAAGAAAAACAAGGTAACAATGATGGGCAAGAACGAAAGCACGCTGCCCACGCCCGCAAAAACGCCGTCTATAATGAGGCTGTGTACCACCGGGTTGATGCCATAGGCCGTAAGGCCGTTATCTGCCAGCAGAGTCAGCTTGTCAATGCCCAGGCTCAAAAAGTCCGACAGATTCTGCCCAATGAGATTAAAGGTCAGGTAGAAAATCAGAAACATCACGCCGAAAAACACCGGCAGGGCCGTATACTTGCCCGTAAGCACCTTGTCCATTTGCACAGAGCGGCGGTGCTCCTTGCTCTCGTGGCACTTCACCACGCAGATTTCCACTACCTTTTCAATAAAGCTGTAGCGCATATCCGCCAGGGCGGCGTTGCGGTCCAGGCCGCTCTCGCTCTCCATCTGTACGATGCAGTGCTCCAGCAGTTCCTTTTCATTTTGTTCCAACTGTAGCTGCCGCATAATGTTCTCGTCACCCTCAATGAGCTTTGCAGCGGCAAAACGCGCCGGGATGCCTGCTTTATCGGCGTGATCCTGTATCATGTGTACCACCGCGTGGATACACCGGTGCACCGCGGACTCCTCCGAGCAGAAGTCATAGACCTTGGGCAGTGTTCTGGTGCGGGCGGTATGCACGGCCTGGTCCAACAGCTCCGACACGCCCTCGCTCTTTACGGCGCTGATAGGTACTACCGGAATACCCAGGCATTGACTCAGCTCCTGCACGTCTATAGTTCCGCCGTTGGCGCGGACCTCGTCCATCATGTTCAGCGCCAGCACCATGGGCACCCGCAGTTCCAAAAGCTGCAGCGTCAGATACAGGTTTCGCTCAATGTTCGTGGCATCCACAATGTTGATGATCCCGTCGGGCTTTTCCTTGAGAATAAAGTCCCGGGTCACGATCTCCTCCTGGGTGTAGGGCCGCAGAGAGTAGATACCCGGCAGATCTACCACCGAGCCGCTCTTGCCGTCCTTGATCTCCCCTACCTTCTGGTCCACCGTCACACCGGGGAAATTGCCCACATGCTGGTTGGAGCCGGTGAGAGCGTTAAAAAGCGTGGTCTTGCCGCAATTTTGGTTGCCTGCCAATGCGAAGATCATGCCTTGACCTCCTCTACCTCGATCTTTTTCCCGTCCTCCACACGCAGCGTCAGCTCATAGCCCCGCACGCGGATCTCGATAGGGTCGCCCATAGGTGCCACCTTTTGCAGCCTGACCTTGGTGCCCGGTATAAGTCCCATGTCCAAAAAGCGGCACCGCAGCGGTCCCTCGCCGCCCACCCGGCGTATCACAGCCGTGCTGCCGATTTTCATCTCATTCAGTGTCATTTTTTATCACTCCGTGCCGATCTGTTTTCTGCATTGTACACTGTTTTTTTCTTCCCGTCAATGGCAGCAAAGGGGCTGCCGAAATGAGGAAACGGCGTGCCGAAAAGCTGCTTTCGGCACGCCGGCAAAGAACCCTGCAGAGCAGGCCCTCTTGTTTATTTTTTCTTGCTGCCGTGGGCGGCCTTCATGCGCTTCTCGTGGTTGAGGATGGTCTTGCGGATGCGTAGGTTCTCCGGCGTGACCTCCAGCAGCTCGTCGTCCGCCAAAAACTCCAGGCACTGCTCCAAGCTCATCTTCCGAGGCGGCACCAGCCGCAGCGCATCATCGGAGCCGGAGGCACGGGTGTTGGTCAGCTGCTTTTTCTTGCAGACATTCACGGTGATGTCCTCCTGCTTGGGGGACACGCCCACCACCATGCCCTCGTACACCTTCACGCCTGCGCCGATAAACAGCGTCCCGCGCTCCTGGGCGTTAAAGAGGCCATAGGTAATGGATTCGCCGGTCTCAAAGGACACCAGGGACCCGGTGTTCCGGCGGTTCATCTCGCCCTTGTAGGGGGCGTAGCTGTCAAATACGCTGGCCATGATGCCCTCGCCGCGGGTGTCGGTGAGGAACTCGTTGCGGTAGCCGAACAGGCCCCGGGCCGGGACCAGGAACTCCACCTTCATGCGGCTTCCCACAGGGGTCATCTCCACCAGGTCGCCCTTCCGGGCGCCGATCTTCTCGATAACCGCGCCCACAGACTCGCTGGGCACATCCACCACCAGGCGCTCAATGGGCTCACACTTCTTGCCGTCGATGGTCTCATACAGCACACGGGGAGGCGACACCTGGAACTCATACCCCTCCCGGCGCATGGTCTCGATCAAAATGGACAGGCTCATCTCACCCCGCCCCGCCACATTAAAGGCGTCCATAGCCCCGGGAATTTCAGACACCCGCAGGGAAACATCCTTCAGCGTCTCCCGGAACAGCCGCTCTCGCAGCTGACGGGAGGTGACAAATTTGCCCTCCCGGCCCGCAAAGGGCGAGTCGTTGATGGAGAAGGTCATCTCCATCGTGGGGGCTGAGATCTTCACAAAGGGCAGCGGCTCCACAGCACCGGGATCGCATATAGTGTCGCCGATGGTAATATCGCCGATACCGCTGAGGGCAATGATGTTGCCCGCGGTGGATTCCGTGACCGGCTTCTTGCCCAGGCCCTCAAACTCATACAGGCTCACGGCCTTGGCCTTCTTGGCCGGTGCATCGGGGTCGTGGTAGTTGCACACGGCGATCTCCTGATTCTGCTTCAGGGTCCCCCGCTCAATGCGTCCGATGGCGATACGGCCCACGAACTCATTATAATCAATAGCGGACACCAGCATCTGGAACGGCTCATCCACATTGGCCTCGGGGGCGGGGATATAGTCCAGAATGGTGTCAAACAGCGGCTTTAAGTCCGTGCCGGGCACATCGGGTGAATAGGACGCAATGCCCTGCCGGGCAGAGCAGAACAGCA
>CAKTZK010000021.1 GCA_934635515.1 uncultured Oscillospiraceae bacterium | reverse complement strand
CAAGCACGCCGCCCACGAGCGCCTGCGCTTCAACGCCCTGAAGCAGCGCCGGGAGCCGCCTATGAGCCAGCTCCTGCGCACGGGGAGCTGTCACGGCAAAGCCGTGACTGAGGGGTCGGCCCCAGCACTTCTTGCATCCCACCCGTAGGGGCGGACGCCCCTGTCCGCCCAACCCGGGCTTGCACAAATCTCCTTGTCCTCCGTAGGGGCGGGATTCTACCCCGCCCGCCCCGCCGCGCCTCTTGCGGCGTGTCATTCCGAGGTCATCCCCCGCCCCTACGCTCACTCAGTTGGCCTTATCCTCGTTAGAATAAGAGGACCCACACTCCACGCGCACCATGTACTCGTCGTACAGGATAGCCGCGGCGTGGATGCCCTTCCAGCCCACGCTGGAGCGCTGATCCAGAGGATCGGCGGTGCCGGAGGAGCCGCGAGGCTTCACAATGACCTCGGTGCCCTCGCTGAGGTCCACCACGCCGTAAGCGCCCTTGCCCACAAACAGGCATCCGTACACGGCGCAGCCCTCGGCGCCGCCCTCACCGGGATAAATAACGGCGTTGTCCGCGGCGGTAATGGCCTCCGCCAGGGTCAGGGAGTTGTCGGTGTTGCTGACCACCTTATAGCGCTTACCGCCGATGATCACATAGCGATCCACCAGGCTGCCGCTCTCCACGGTGCCGCCGTCAAAGTTTACGGTGGCGTTGTTCGTCACCGCGCCGTTCACCGCCAGATTGCGGCTGTCCTTAGCCAGGTCAGCGCCGCAGAAAATTTTGGCCTCCGTGGTCTCCACAAAGCGTACACCGTGCAGCTCGCCGATCTCGCCGGAGAACAGCTCCGTGGCGGCGGCATACTGGTGGGCGGCGATCCATGCCTCGTCCTGGCGCAGGTCAAAGGCTACAGAGGGATGGATGATGCACACATACTTGCCGTCGAAGGTAGGCGCGTTCATCTTCTTCAGCTGGGTGGCGGCCTTGGCCACCAGCTCGCTGGTCATCTTGCAGGCCGGGGTCAGGGCCACGCGGCTGGTCACAGCGGTCTGCTGGCCGCCCTCGCCCAGCACCGGGGCATAAATGACCTGGTTGCCCTGCTGAATTTCATTGCGGGTCACGGTGTCCAGGGTCAGACCCATGTTGTTGCCGTGGCGGTCGGTGATCTCCAGCACCACGTCGTCAATGGCCGTCAGGTCCAGCATATCGGATACGGTGGTATAGTCGCCGTACTGGGCCAGTTCCTTGGTGATGTAGCTGACGGAAATGCCGCTGCCGTCGGGGGTCACGCCCTCGGTCAGGGGGGTCAGCGCCTTGTCAAAAGCACCGAACTTACGCCATTCCACGGTCTTGCCGCCGCCCACAGGCAGGGGCTTGGTGGCGGCAAACTGGTTGTGCACCAGCTGGGGCTTGGCATTTTCCAGCAGCTCCATGCCGTAATAGGTCTTCATCTCGGCGGACAGCCCGCCGGTAGTCTGGGTATTTGCATCCGCAAACATCTGATAGTTCAGTTCCATGTTCTTCTTTCCTTTCTCCAAATCAAAAATAATCCTGTCTCCGCGCTGAGGAACGTCCGCCACGCCACGCCCCTATCTGCCCGGGCTTATACCGCACTCCTTGCAACCTGTCATTGCGAAGCCAGTGCGCACACTGGCTGTGGCAATCCGTACCCCCCGTCCAAAGGCTCCCCTGCGCAAGGGGAGCTGTCAGCGAAGCTGACTGAGGGGTCACCTTCCCCCAGCACTCCCCTCAAAACCGAATCTTCTCCCCGTCCAGTACGCGCCGGCGAATGTCCGCCAGATCCTCACTGGTGAGCCCTCTCGGGTCGCTGGCCGTCACAGCAATGCTCCGCCCGCCGTTCTCCGCCACCCGGCCCATGCCGCTGGCCAGGCTCCCGGCCACCTGTCTGCGGGTGCGCCCGGCGGCATAGCGCATGGCCTTCTCCATCAGCTCCCGGCCATGCACCGTCTCGTAGGCCACCCGTGGCTCCACCCCCGCCAAAATCAGCCTGCCGAAGTCCTCCCGGCGCATCTCCTCCTGCCAGCGAAAGCCCGGATACAGCCTTTGCAGCTCCCCCTCCTGCCTGCGCAGCCGGTCAATGCGCTCCGCCGCCTCAGCCCGGCGCGCCTGGTCCGACTGCTCCTGCCGCTCCTTCAGCCGCAGATTCTCCTGCCGCATCCCCCGCAGCCGACCGTCCAAAATTTTCCGCACCCTGGCGTCAAACTCCTCTTTGTACCGTCCCCGGATCAAAGATTCAAAGTCCTCCTGCTCCCCGGCGTCGGGAGCCGCATCGCCCGTCTGGTCACACATCTGCACCTGATTTTCTTCCATTTCCATGGTCTCGTCCTTTCCCGTGGTAGGCCACGACCCGTATCACCACTCCCTCACCGGGAGAAATGGCCTTATTTTTCACGCACTTCCACATACCGGGGAAACCGCCGCTGCAGCTGCCGAAGCCCGCACTTCACCAGCTCTGTCTCCCTCTCCGCGCCCCGCATGGTAATGCGTACATACCCTGGCCGCATGATAAGCTCCCGGACCAGGTTTTTCTCCTGCATCCGCTCCACCAGTGCCAGCATCAGGGCCGACGCCGCCGCGCACACAATGTCCTGTCCCGCCGGCGCGTACCCTGCGTGTCCCTCCAGAGTCAAACGCCCCGGCTCCGCCGTCACCTGGATCATCGGGGCCGCACCGTCTCTCGGGTACCCTTTCGGCTGCGCTCCACGGCCGAGGTCTTCTCCTCCCGCCGTTTTCCCGCGCCGGCTCCGGGCGCCGCGCTGTCCGCATACTCCCGGGCCAAAGCCTCCGTCAGATTCGTGCCCTTCACCTGGTCCACCACCGCCGCCGTCTGCAAAAGCCGCGCCCGCAAGCTCTCAATTTCCTTCTGCTGGGTCTGCCCCCGCTGGATCATCCCCATCACCAGGTCCTTGTTCTTAAAGTCCATCAGCTCCAGGCACCGCAGGGCCTGCTGGGCCATGTCGTCCCGGAAAAAGCCCATCTGGAACAGCTGCAAGGCGAACTGGTTATACTCCATGGTCTTGTACGGATTCTCCTGCTGAGCGGAAATTTCCAGGTCAAATACCGGCACCCGATAGGACACCTCCACCCCGTCGCTCATAGCCACCGGCTGGAGCCCGCTGCTGTCGTAGCTGGCAAATTCGCCCCCCAGCAGGCGGAACTGCCTGGGCAGGCTGTAAAACTGCCTTATCAGCTCAATGCACAGCGTCACTACATCGGAAAACGCCTCGTACCCGTCGTCTATCATGTTCCGTGACAGCTTTCCGCCCGCCTCCTGCAGCGCCGCAATGGCCGTAGCCGCCGTCACACCCGAAGCCGTGCCGCCGTTGGCCACATCCCGATTGCCCGCCGTCTCCTTCATCTCCGCGATCTTGCTCTGAAGAATGGCCACATACACGCTGTCCAGCCCCGCCGTGTGGATGGGCGCAATGGAGTCGCTGCCCAGGTTTCCGTTGGTGTGCACAAAGGGCTTGGTCCAGTCGGCGTACTCGTTCTCGTTCACCGCCCCGTCAGCCCGCACGAAAAACCGGGGCGTAGCCGCCGCCAGGGTGTTCTTGAGGATGGCCTGGTTCATCAGGTCGATCTGCTTCTGGGGCGACTTGCACAGGTCAATGTACCCATACCCGCAGGGCGTCCCCTCCTCGGGAAACAGCACGTCAAATACAAACGGGTACTTCCCGTGGTCATACCATCCCCGCAGACTCATAGGCAGCCCCACCGGCACATTTTCTATATGCGGCGTTCCGTCGGCCTCCAGGCCCATCACCTTCTCCTCCATAGGGACCCGGGTGTCGTTTTCTGTAGCGTAGAGCACCGTCTCCCCCACAAATTTGCAGTACTGCAGTACCTTCCGTCCCCCGTCCGTGGTGTGGTAGTACCAGTCCACCACCAGGGATTTGTCAGAGGTGTCCACCGTGTCGTCATAGAGGAATCGGCTCACCGTGAAGCTGCCGCTTCCCAGCTTTCCCTCCAGCTGCGGATAGCTGCGCAGGAGCTGCTCGTTGCTGATAAGCTCCGTAGAGAAAAAGTTCTCCGAGTCCTGAATGTCCCGAACGCCCGGCTCCCAAAACAAATTCAAAAGGTCCATCCTGCGGATAGAAATGTCCCCAAGGCCGCCCAGCTTTCCCGCATCCCAGAAAACGCCGTAGGCGGCACACCCGCTTTTCAGCTTGTACCACCAGGCGTCGGAATAGGTCCGCTTAAACTGGTTTTGTTTCAGCACCACCGGCAGAATTTTCGTCAGCTTCGCCGCCTCCAGGCGGTCGCCCTCTTCCCGGGGCAGCACCGTGGGCTCCGGGTAGCAGTCCATGGCGTCTGCGTGCTTGGAGAGGATGCAGTTCACCAGCCACGCACTGGCCGGCTGCGGGTCTCCGGGATTGCCTCCCTGTCCGTTTTTCTCCATCTGCTGCCAGTGCCGCATTTTCCAGAACTGCTCGTTGTCGATGATGCGGCTCTCCAGATGTGCCTTGCCCTGCTTGTATTTTTTTAGGATCTGCGCCGCCCGGCGCACCTCCTCCGCGCCGATCTTGGGCTTCTGTAAAGTCATACCGTCCATGACCCAAACCTCCTTTTTGTTCTCATCTGTCCCCGCCCGCCATAGCTTCGTTGCCTCTCCCGTTGCCCTCCCCTGTGCAACACCTAAAATTTTTTCATAAAATCCCCCCCGCCCCCAAACTCTTCACTCTTCTCTTAATCCGGCTCCCCTGCGTAAGGGGAGCAGTCACGGCTCTGCCGTGACTGAGGGGTCGACTACCGCACCCCTTAAAACCCCTCCGTAGGGGCCGATGATCCTGTTGCGGTGCCCAAAATTTCCGCGCTGCCTTGCAGCTGCCACTTGAAATTTTGACCGCGGCCACTCGCTCATCTCGCTTCTTCTGCCACTGGCAGCGCTCGATTCTCTCCCCTCACCCCGCCGTCCGATAACCCCCGTACTCCTTGTAACCATCCGTAGGGGCCGGCCTCCCGGACGGCCCGCCCCCGAGTTTACCCTGCACTTCTTGTAGCCTGTCATTGCGAGGCCAGTTCGCAAACTGGCTGTGGCAATCCGCATCCCCGTCTCAAGCCTCCCCTGCGCAAGGGGAGGTGGCGCGAAGCGCCGGAAGGGTCGTCCCCACCGCACCCTCATGCCCCACACCATTCCCCAAACCGCTCCCTCTTTCCACTTTCCTCTTACATCTCACTTTCTCCTCATATTCAGCGGATCATCCCCCAGCTGCAGCTCCTGCCCCTGCCGCACGGGCCGAATGGGCCGCGACATGCAAAAGTATCGGCTCTCGTCCGCCACATGGTCCTCCTGCCGCGTGTCCAGGTCCTCCGGCTCCGTGTCGGAAAACATCAGGTTTGGCACCGTCCTAATAAACGCCCTGCACCCTTTGAACACATACATCTGCGGGTACCCTTCCCCATCAAAGGCCATCCGGTAATGCATCTGCATCCATCCCGGTATCCGTCGGTTGTCCCCCGGCGAAAAATACACCCGGTGCCGCAGCGCCGTCTCATACACGCTCTCCCCCCGGCTGCTGTCCCAAATGGCCGGGTCCGCCACACCGCTGATGCTCCGTCCCTTCAGCCACGGGTGCGTGTCCTCAATTTCCCGGATCTTGGCAAACTGCTTCTCCGGTGTCCATCGCACTCCCTCGTCGGGATTCTCCGTGCAGCCGTACAGCTCCAAAATGCGGTAAATGCACCCGTCAAAGTCCACCGCCCACCAGCCGCAGGAAAAGGGCTTTGCGTACCCGAAGTCATAGCTCCGGTAAATTTTCCACTCCCTGGGAATGTCAAAGGGCTCAATGACATGGGTAAACCGCCGGTCCTTATAATGCTCCGGGTCGTCCGTAAACTCCTGGAAAAACTGCCCCTGAAAGATGTCCCACTTGCCCTCCAGCCAGGCCTCCCGCAGCTTCCGCGGCAGAGCCTTCAGCTGCCGTAGATACTCCGGCTGCTTTTTCAGCAGCGCCTGATTGTCCGTTACCCGCGCCGGGATGAACACATAGTCCCCCGGCTCCTCCCCGGCTCCAAACCGCCGGTCAATGAAAAGCCGCTTGATGTACCCATGTCCCGGCCCTCCGGGGTTGCAGGTGTAGTAAATGCGCTTGGGAAAGTCGTTCACGCCTCGCAGACAGGCCGCAAACTGCCGCATCCACTCCTCCCGCAGCTGGGTGGCCTCATCCAGGAAGATCACGTCGTACTCCGCCCCCTGGTAGCGGTCCAGGTCCCCATCGCAGGCGCAGTATCCAAAATCCAGCACACTCCCATTGGGGAAAATAAACTGCCGCCCCGTTGCCTTATACTCGGCGATGCCCGCCAGTTCCCGCCGCAGAAATTGAATGTGGTTGTTCTCCAATTCCTGATAGGTCCGCCGCACCAGCAGCAGCCGGATACCCGGGTACCGCAGAGCCATCAGCTTCGCCTTGGTCCGCACCGCCCAGCTTTTCCCGCCGCCCCGGGCCCCGCCGAAGGCGATGTACTTGGCCCGGCACTGCAAAAACAGCTTCTGCTTCTCATTGGGTACCCCGATATGGAGGGTATTCACTCGCCCCACTGCTCCGTCTCCTCTCCCCACTGCACCCGCAGGCTCTCCGTCCGCTCCTCCCGGTCGCACTTAGCCAGCTGGTTCAGCTCCCGCACCAGAGCGGTCAGATCCCGGATGGTTTTCACATCCGCCTCCTGCTCCTCCAGCCGTGCGATCTCCCGCAGGGCCGCCCAGTGGAGCTTTTGCGTCACCTCCCGCAGGGCCGTCCGCTCCGTCTGAGGCTCCTCTTTTTTCCAGTCCTCGCTGAGGCCGTGCCTGCACACCGCCCGCTGGCTCACGCCGAATCGCTCCGCCAGCTCCTGATAGCTGCCCTCGCCCCGCTCATACGCCCGGCGCACCTGGGCCCAGAAATCCATACCTTTTCCGCTCATAGCTCCTCCCCGGCAATAAGCCGAAAGGGCGCAAACCAGTGTCCGGCAAATTCCTCCAGGCACTCTCTGCACACGCACTGCCCGTTGATCTGGTAGTATTCCGCCCCCTCATAGACCTCTCCATCGCATCGGTCGCAGCGCACCCATTCTCTCTCCCTCACTTGCCTCGCTCCTTTCCTTTTTCTCTGTACCTCCCCCCGTTCGCCGCTTTTTGTTCCCCACCTGTTGCCCTGAGCCCGGCAACAAGGCTCCGAATTTCCTTTCGCCCCCTCCAAAAGCGCAAAAGAGCCGTGCAGGATGCATATCCTGCACGGCTCTTTTCTTTTATTCCATTATAGATCCCGGATATCCCGCAACAGCTCATCCAAGGGAAGCTCCCTCAGCGTGTCCTCCAGGGACGCCTCCGTTTTCTCCTGCGCCTGGGACTTGTCCGCTTCCGTCGGCGGCTCCTCCCGGACCGGCTCCGCCTGCCCCGGTTTCTCTGATGCAGGCTCTTCCTTCTCCTCCGGCACTTCTTCCTTTGTCTCGTCCCGGCCCTCCGGCTGTGCCTGCTCCGTTTTCTCCGTTTCTTCTGCTGCAGGCTCTGGGGGCTGCTCTGCCGTGTCCGTTTCCTCCGGCTGGGTTGTCTCCTCCGATGCCAGCAGTTCCTCCGCTATCGGCTCTTCCTCTGTCGGACTGCTGTCCTCTTTCTCCGTCTCGGCCTGCCCGTCTCGCAGCTGCCGCAGCTTCTTGCCCCGGCTGCCGGATACACAGGCAAACACAATCGTCAGGATCAGCAGCAGTGCCGCCGCACCCCCGGCGATGTATACATACAGCATCGGCAGGCGCAGCATCTGCCCGCCGTCATCCGTGTATACCGCCCCGTCAAAGCGCTGCAGCGTTCCCTGCACCGTGTCGTAATTGTAGTAGCCGTATTGCCCCTCTCCGTCCATCAGATAGAGCACCACAAAGTCCTTCAGTGTCTCGTCCTCGTAGTGCCAGCCCGAGATGGTCCGGGAAAGGACCTCCACTGTCCCGGCGGTAAGCCCGGGTACCACAGCCTTGTCCGCCGGGATGCCGGTGTAGATATAGGTCGTGCCGCCCAGTGTCAGCGGCAGATAGGGCGACAGTATCCCCTCCGTCTTGTCGTACAGGTAGAAACCGGCCGCCCCCTGCTCATCCACCAGGTAAACCAGTGTGCGCTTGCCGGAAGCGTCCACCCATATAGGCAGCGTGTCCCCGCCGTGGGAGATCGGCTCCGCCGCGGTAAATCCGGTGGGCGGCACGACTCCCTCCACATCCTTCACAACGCCCAGCTTCGCTCCGCCGTAGTCAAAAAACAGCGTAGGCTCCTGGGCCACCTTGGCCGTGATGGTATAGGTCTTGGTATCGCCGTTTTCGGCGGTGACCACCAGGGAAAGCGTATTCTCCCCCTCCTGAAGCGTCAGCTCCCCGTCACCCTGGACGGTGGCGTTGGAGTCGGAGGGAGTGGCGGTGAGCGTGAGCTTCTCGGTGCCCTGGGGCAGGGAGAGGGTATACTCGGTCACAGCCGGGTCAAAGGCCGGGGTCAGGGTCCCGGCGCTGACGGTGAGGGCAGAGAGGGCATTGTTGCCGCTCTTGCCCGGGGTGCTGGGGGTGTAGTCCGGCTCGCTGTCATCGGGGGTGGAGGCGGAGACGATGGACACCGAGGCGCTGCCGGAGGCATCATAGTCCACGCCGGACACGCAGTAGGAGCCGGCGGAGATCCACACGGAGCCGGTGCCGGTGTCATTGGCACGGAACACGAGTTGGTTGGTGCGGTTATCCCCCTCAAAGCCCATGGGGGCCAGGTCGCCGGACTCCAATGTAAGGTTAGCGGAATAGGCCACGGAATAGGTCCACGCCTCAGACCCGGCAGGCACGGTGATGGTAAAGGCCACGGTACGGCCCACACTGACGGTGCTCTGCCCGGCGGACACAGATATACCCGCAGCATAGCTCACCTGCAGGAGGGAGAAAAGCATGGCGCACAGCAGCGCAAGGCGCACAAGGGTTTTTTTCAGTAGTTTCATAGGTCACCTATCATTTCTGCACGATGGGCGCAGTGCCCAGGATGTGTTTCTTAATGGCCAGCAGCGAGGTGGCCGCGATCTTGCTGCCGGAGAGCTGGGCAGCGCGGGCATAGGCCCCGGATAGAGTCTGGGTGCCCAGGATGTGCTTCTTCACCGCCAGCAGGTCCGTGGCGGCGATGCGTCCGTCGCCGTTAGCGTCGCCATACACCACGCAGGTGTAGGTATAGGTCCCGGCGGCATCCTGAATGGTCAGCACCTGACCGGTAGCGACCAGGGCACTGTCTGCTACGGCCGCTCCCCCGGCAGTGACGGTGACGGTTGCGTTCTTATTTACCGACTTGATCTGAGAAATCAGGCTCTTAACAGGGGTGCCCAGGGTGAAGCCGGAGAGGTAGGAATCCGACAGACGCAGATTCAGCTCATTCACATAGTCATAGCGCTCAGAGGGCTCGGGATTGGGCTCGGGATTAGGTTCCGGATTGGGCCCCGGTTCAGGCTCGGGTTCGGGCTCCGGGTCCACATATTCGTCCTCGTACCTGGCCGTGGGCAGCTTGGTCACGGCGGGCATATTCTCCAGAACGGGGACGGAGATTATGAGATTCACACCCAGCATATTGTTCTCGGCATAAGACCCATAGGTGTTCCAGCCTCCCATATACGCATAGGTAATGTCTGTGGCGTACTGGTGTCCGAAGGTATTTGTTTTTGAAAAGTTAAAGCGCTGAAGGAACATTGTATTCTGTCCCTTGGCTATGTAACTCTCGGATATGAATTTTGCCCCGCCCAGCAGAGCCTTGTAGCTGGTGTCCCAGCCTTCCTTTTGCGCATATAAAATTCCGTTGTAGTTGGGGTCACTGCCGCCGTAGGCGCCGATATTGAAGAAATTATAATATTTTTTCCCGTCGCTGAGGGGGTAGCCGGTGGCATTTTTTGTGGCGCCGGTGCCGATCTCGCCCCGGGCCTTCACCGCCAGGTAAATGGGGCTGACATTGGCCTCTTTACCGGCCTGAATAAATTCGTCGATAATCTCGTCCGTAGCCCAAACGCAGTCGCCCAGCACCTTTTTCATCTGGTCAGGGGTGATCGCATTGTTGCTGGAAAGCAGCTCAAAGGCGATGCAGGTGCCGTCTGTCAGGTAGGAACGGGGGTCCATGTAATAGGCCACCGTCTCCCGGCTGGCGGCGTACCAGCCCGGCTCAAACTGCCTCCACTCCCCGGTGGAGCTATCGTAAGCGCCGGGGGCCGTGGAGCGTTGGGCGGTGTCATAGGACCAATGCAGCAGCGCCCGGCCCAGGGTGGACTCGTTTTCCAGGGCCTCCTTCCAGTCCAGACCGGTCTTGTAGGCCACGAAGGTCCACTTGCCGCCGCTGGCGGCGTACAGAGCCCGGAGATAGGGCTGGTAGCTCTTGGGAAAGCCCTGCTCGTCCAGATACTTGCAGTACGCCCGGTCATCACCGATGTAGCTGACGAAGTCGCTGCGCATATAGCCCACCTTGGTGTAGCCCTTGTAGACGAACACGATCTGATACCAGTCGTGCCCATCGCTGCCCCGCTGCACGGCGATGACCCGCACATACTGGCCCCGATAGAGCCGGATGGACTTGGAGCCATTGAACAGCACGGTACCGTAGCCGGTGCCGGGGCCGGTGCGGACATTGATCTCGTCGTCGTTAACATAGGCGTCCGTGCCTACGCTGCCCAGCACGGGAATGATCATGCCCGCCAGAAGCAGCAGGACCAGCAGCGCAGAAATGAGCCGCTTGACGGTATTCACTTTTGTCACAGAGGCTGTCACAGTGGTATTTCATCCTTTCCCAAACAGGTAAAACGCACTTATTGATACTAATACAAGATAAAGATAGCACAAACCGGGGTATTTGTCCACAATTTCCGCCGAAAAATGTGGAAAACCTCCGAAAAAGCATCCCCGCCACTGTCGATAAAGTGGTAAGATTGCGATAACGGTAAGGAAGGGAGTGTGAGGGAAACCCAAGAAGGGTGTCCCTCACCATTGAAATCAATAGTTTTTGAAACTTTTTCAAAGTTTCAAAAACTTACTCAGCGGGGCGAAAAGACTTTTTCGACACGCACCCCGCCGCCCGGGACAACCCCAGACGGCGGGGTTTTCTTCACAAAAAGCCTCGCAGAGTTTGCCGCCCGCAGGCGGCAAATAATTGAAATCATTTTTCACCGCGACCTGTGCGTGGGGAAAAATACCTCTCAGGCTGCAAGTGTGGAATTTTGCCGCAAGGCGGCAAAATTATGCACGCAGCAGACTGCAAGCCTTTTGGCAGAAAAAACGAAGTTTTTTCGCCAGTTTAGTTTGTGGCATTTTGGGCAAAGGTGTTGTTCACCAGCTCCTCAAAGGGCACCCACTCGCTGTGCTGCAGCTCCCCGGCCTGCTCCATCACTGTCTCCAGCCGCTCCAGGGCCTGTCGCTCCATCACCGGCGTGGCGTTCCAGGCATCGATCTGCCGGTGCCGGGCGGTGACGGCCTCCAGCTCATCCAGGCTGGTGTCCGGGAACTGGTCGCAGATAGCCTCGGCCACCTGCCGGTCCGTGTGCTCCCGCACCCATTTCTGGGCCTTGGCAATGGCGTTTACAAACCGCTGGGCCGTGTCAACGTTCTTTTCCAGCCAGCTGATGTTGGCAAAGTAGGCCGTGTAGGGGATCTCGCCGCTCTCCTGGCCGATGGAGGTGAGCACATAGCCCTGCCCAGCCTCTTCCACCTGGGTGGCCGTAGGCTCAAAGAGGGTCACATAGTCCCCCTGACCGCCGGTGAAGGCCCCGGCCATCATGTTAAACTGCACGGAGGTGTCCACGGTCACATCCACGCCCGGGGTCAGGCCATTCCGGCGCAGCACATATTCCAGGGTCATCTCCGGCACGCCGCCCTTGCGCCCGCCGATAACGGTCTTGCCCCGTAGGTCCTCCCAGGAGAACTCCCCATCGGACCGCCCCACCAGGAACGAGCCGTCCCGCTTGGTCAGCTGGGCGATGATCTGGGTGTGGTCCTCCTTGCCCTGGTTATACACATAGATGCTGGCCTCGGGCCCTGCCAGGCCGATGTCCGACTGGCCGGAGACCACGGCGGTCATCACCTTGTCAGCCCCGCCGCCGTTGATAAGCTCCACCTTCAGCCCCTCGTCCTCGAAGAATCCCTGGCTCATGGCCACATACTGGGGCGCGTAGAACACCGAGTGGGTCACCTCGTTCAGCCGCACCACGGTTTCCTCCTTTTTGCCGCAGGCGCACAGGGCCGGTACGATCATCAGTGCAGCCAGCAGGAATGTGAGAATTTTTTTCATAGTCCTTTCCCCCAAAACCGATTTAAGATTTTTTCCACCCACAGCACCAGCCGGTACATCACCACCGCCGCCACCGCCAGGATCACCACGCTGGTCATCACCAGATCCATGTTGAACACCTGAGAGCCGTAGACGATGAGATACCCCAGTCCGGCCTGCGAGACCAGAAACTCGCCCATGATGACGCCCACCCAGGATAGCCCCACATTCACCTTTAGGGTAGAAAACAGGGTGGGCGCGTTGGCCGGGAACACCAACAGCCACAGTATCTGCCACCGGCTGGCTCCCAAAGAGCGCAGCAGCCGAATTTTTTCCTCATCCGTAGAGAGAAACCCCTGGTACATATTCAGTATGGTTACGATCAGGGAGATGGCCAGGGTCATGACGATGATGGCCCCCTGTCCCGCCCCCATCCACACGATGAAAATGGGGCCCAGGGCCGTTTTGGGCAAGGCATTGAGCACCACTAGATACGGGTCTAAAATCTGGGCCAGCTTCCCCGACCACCACATACAGATGGCCACCGCCGTGCCCAGGGCGGTGCCGGAGAGAAAGCCGATGACCGTCTCCCCGCAGGAAACGCCTATGTGCCGCCACAGGTCGCCGCTGCGGCAAAGGGAGACGAAGGTGGCGGCCATGCGGCTGGGACTGCTGATGAGAAAGCCGTCGGACAGGCCCACCCGGCAGCTCAGCTCCCACAGGGCCAGCAGGCCCGCCAGCAGTGCCGCCTGCCACAGCCGCACCTGCCGCTTCTGCCGCCGCACCGCCAGCAGATACGCCTGCCGGCCCGGCGACAGGGAGGGACTATTCATGGTGATCCAGCTCCTTCCAAATGGCCTGAAAATAAGTGTGGAACGCCTCTGTGTCCCGCCGCTCCAGAGGGGAAAGCCCCCGAAGCTTCTCCAGGTCGTGGACGTTTTTCACCACGGCGGGCCGGGCGCTGAGAACGAAAATGCGGTCCGAAAGGCTGATGGCCTCGGAAATGTCGTGGGTGACCAGGAGCGCCGTCTTTCCCTCCCGGCGGATAATGCGCCCGATGTCCGAGGACACCGAGAGTCTCGTCTGGAAATCCAGGGCCGAGAACGGCTCATCCAGCAGCAGAATTTTCGGATTTGTGGCCATGGTGCGGATGAGGGCGCACCGCTGGCGCATGCCGCCGGAGAGCTGGGCCGGCCGCTTTTTGGCAAATTCCCATAAACCGTAGCGCCGCAGGAGGGTGTCGGCGTAGTCCAGGTTTTCCGGGGTGCACTTACCCAGGACGGACAGTCCCAGGGTCACGTTGTCCCGGATAGTGCGCCAGGGAAAGAGCTGGTCCCGCTGGGGCATGAATCCTATTTTATCCGACGGCCCCTGTACCGGAGCCCCGTCCACCTCCACCGTCCCGGATGTCAGCTTCTCCAGCCCGGAGATCACCGACAGCAGCGTGGACTTTCCGCAGCCGGAGGGTCCCACCACGCTGCAAAACTCCCCCGGGGCAATGTCCATATCCACCTGCCGCAGAGCCTCCACCTCACCGTCGGGCGCCTGGTAGACAAAGGACGCACCGCGAAGATGAATCATTTGATCTGCCTCCTTTGCACAAAGAAATGACTCTCCGGCTCATACTATGCCGCCATCGCCCCCCAGGTAACCAGCACTTTTACGAGCAGATCTGTTGTTACTACTTTGTCATCCGATTTTATATGTATTTAATACAAGGCAAAATAAGAGGCTCCAACCAATAAGGCCGGAACCCCTTATTACATACGCAGTAATATTATCTGTTTATTTCCAAATTTTTTGATTCAATCCTGTTTCAATTTCAATTTCGCTATTTGGTATTTCAAGTCCCCAATTATCCCATCCTTCATAATTGTTTCGCGCAAATAACTCTATTTTCATTTGATTCGGAAACATTTTAGTTATTCCTTCAATGACTTCGACAGGTTTCACACTATGTTCGCCTCTGTGAACTGTAACCATCTGTCTAACATTTCTTGCTCCACGTGGTTGTGGGAACTTTCCTCGCTTAAATGCCAAAACAAACTCGGTCTGACTAAGTGTATACCTGCCAGGATTATGCACCATCTTATCCCATACAAATGCAACCGTTTTATATTCAAACCCCCATGCCTTCCCAAGTTCAATAGAGTTAGCCATCTGTGGGCCTGTAGTCCACATAAACAAAATACAATCGTCATCTGCAATAGAAGATACGTCCAATTTTTTTAGGTCTTTAAGCTTTATAGTCGGATATTTGAACTCGGCGGAGCTTAAAAAAATCTTTTTCTCAAATCCACCATTTTCTTCCTTAAGCACAGTCTTATCATATTGCATTTTCCCGCCATAATCCCAAGGTGGGTCTGCATAAATAACCTGATATTTCTTATTCGGCAAGTACGGATAGATATCCTGGAGCGGATTAATCTTGACTCTTTCTTTTTGTTGGACTCTATATATCGAATATGCCGTTATTTCTTCTTTTTTTTCATTTAGCATGCTATATCTCCATTCTTCAACTGCTACCTATTGCCGTTAATTATAATACGCAACCTGCTAATAGTCAATATATTTGTTACTTATAACCCGTTGTCTTAAATGCCAGCAACATATAGTATTTCATTATGTAAAGAGGTGCTTCTATGATTACAAAACAATTTGGTGCACGCATTAGAGCGCTTAGAAACGCTAAAGGCCTGAGTCAAGAAAAGTTTGCATTATCTATAGATATGGACAGAACTTATTATGCCTCTGTAGAAAGTGGTAAACGAAATATCTCTATTAATAATATAGCTAAAATCGCTCAAGGTCTCGGTATATCTCTTGAAGAACTTTTTAAAGGACTATAGGGGGTTACATATGGCAGGCAATGCATTGAGAAAGAGGAAAAATTGGCAAACTAAATCTGGGCCACGAGGACTTGCAGGTTCTGCAGAAAAAAATTTGATTACAGCACTTCGTTCGAATCTTGATCCATCTATTTATGAGGTCAACGATCACCCTAAGGATTTAAAACATCTATATGAACATGTAGTATTACCAGATAAAACGTTATCTGAAATATTTACTCCCAGCGAAGATGCTATGAAAAATGCGAAAAGAAGAGGCTGGGGTGTATTCCCGGATTTTTCTATACGCAATAAAAAATCCGGCAAGATTCTCTTTGGTGAAGTCAAACGCCAAGATGGTTGGGTTGAAGGTAAAACACCACGTGCTGGACGGGGCAATGTGCACGAAAGAATGTGTAAGCTGTTTACTCCCGGTCTTATGAAGAAATATCGAGAGTTAAGCGGCATCACAAGTGGGGATATATTGCCATTCTGGATTGTGTTAGAAGGTGATATTACACGTGACCCAAAGCGCAACCGCGAGATTGCTTTCTGGTTTGATAAATATGATAAGAATTATTTTATGTGGCGTCCAAAGATGACAGACAAAGATTTGGTCGATCATTTCAACAATTACCTGAAACAATATCTTGACTAAAAAAACAGCCCCAGTCTATCCAACATTAAAACGATAGCAATCAAAAAAGCGCACGGCATTTTCAGCCGTGCGCTTAAAGCTATTGTGTTATTGAGCCGCATCCTTATCCCGGGACATTTTCTCCTCCGGGTCGCTCTGCCCCTCCGGCAAATGCGTGTCCTCCCGGTAGGTCAGGTCGCTCTCAGCTACCTTCCGCAGCTCCCTGCGGCTGATGATGTCGTACATACACGGCACCACCAGCAGCGTCATCAGCGTAGCGTACACCAGTCCGCCGATGCACACCAGGGCCATGGGCTGCATCAGGGCTGTGCCTGCATCGCCGCCAAAGGCCATGACCAGCAGACCCAGGATCGTGGTGATGGAGGTCATGAGGATGGGGCGCAGGCGGGTGACGCCCGCCTCAATGATGGCCTCCCGACGCTCCATACCCTCCAGGCGCAGCTGGTTGATATAGTCCACCAGGACGATGCCGTTATTGACGATGATGCCCACCAGCATCACAAAGCCGATGAGGGACACCACGCTCAGCTCCACCCCGCACACAAGAAGGATGATAAAGCCGCCGGTGAAGGCCAGGGGGATGGTGAACATGACAATGAACGGAGACTTCAGAGACTGGAACTGGGCCACCATCACCAGGTACACCAGCAATATGCCCAGCAGGAGCATGAGCAGGAGCTGCTGCATGGCCTCCATGATGGTCTCGTTTTCGCCGCTGAACTCGGCAGAGGTACCCGCCGGGAGGGTCAGGGCCTCCACGGCCCGAATGGCCTCGGAGGAGACCCGGGTCACATTGTGATCCTCGTCCACGGCGGCGGTGACGGTGATGCACCGGCGCTGCTCCTGGCGGCTGATGGTGCTGAGACTCACGGTGCGCTCCAGGGTGGCCACCTCGCCCAGCTTGAAGCTATCGGCGGAGGCAACAGCCGCAGCGGAGCTGCCCAGAGAGGAGCTGCCGGACAGGGAGGCGCCGCTCATAGAGCTGCCGGTACCGCCGGACATAGAGCTCATGGCGCTGCCGGTGGAGGAGCCGGAGGTGATCTCCAGGTCCATAAGGTTATCCAGAGTCACCTGCTGCTCCTGGGGCCGTCCGATGGTGACGGTCATATCCTGGCCGTCTAAGGTCATGTCCGCCCCGGCGGTGGTGCCGGACAGAGCCTGGGCCACCTGCATATAGATCTGGGCAACGGTCATGCCGTGGGTCATGGCCTTCTCCCGGTCCACGGTGATATGGATGGCGGGAACGGCATCCTCCAAGCCGTTGGAAACGCTCTCTACGCCGGTAACGCCCTCCAGGGCCCGGCCTGCCATTTTGGCGGCCTCCTGGAGCGCGGTCATATCATCGCCGTACACCTGCAGGGTGATGCCGCTGCCGGTGAGCATCTGGGTCATGCTGTCCGCCGCGCCGGCATAGGAGACGGTACACTCCATATCCTTGCACAGCTCCACCAGCTCCCGGCCTGCGGCGTTGCCGCTCTCCCCCTCCGGGGCGATGACATAGGCCGTGACATCGTAGTCGCCCCCGGCGGCGCCCATGCCGCCCATATTCATCATGGACATGGCGGAGCTGGAGGACATGGCCGCGCCGACGGTCTGGACATTTTCAATGGTCAGCGCCCGGCGGGTCACCTCGTCGGCAAGCTCGGCGGCCTTATCATGGTCGCAGCCCTCGGGCATGGTGATGGTGACGCTGACGGTGTTCAGGTCGATTTCGGACATGAATACGAAGCCCCGGTGAATGGTCAGGGCTGCCGAGCCTGCCAAAAGCACCACCGCCGTCCCCAGCACCGCAGCCTTGTGGCGCAGGGACCAGGCCACGGCCTTGCGGTAGCCGGGATAAATTTTATCCAGCAGGCCCGGCTTCATGGGCTTCTGCTTTTGCAGCATACCCGCCGCCATGGCCGGAACCAGGGTCAGGGCAATCAGAAGGCTGGCCAGGAGGGAGAAGGTCATGGTCAGGGCCAGGTCTGTGAAGAGCTGCTTGGTAATGCCCTCCACAAACACGATGGGCAGAAACACGCACACGGTGGTCAGGGTGGAGGCAGTGATGGCCCCCAGCACCTGGCCCGCTCCGGCTACCGCCGCCTGGCGCACATTGGCACCCTGGGAGCGGAGCCGGTAAATATTCTCAATGACCACCACGGAGTTATCCACCAGCATACCCACTGCCACGGCCAGGCCCGACAGGGAGATCATGTTGATGGTGACACCGCAGAAATACATGAGCACCACGGCGAAAATGACGCTGATGGGGATGGAGACCAGGGTGATGACCGTGGGGCGCAGGTCACGCAGGAACAGATACAGGATCAAAATGGCAAACAGGGCGCCCCAGGCCAGACTGGAAAAGATGGAGCCGATGATGATGCGAATATAATCCCCCTGGTCCATGAGGGCGGTGAAGTGCAGGCCGTCGTACTCCTGGGCCAGCTGGTCGAAGCGGTCGGAGATGTTTTCGGATACCTCCGCCGTGGCATAGTTGGACTGCTTATTAAAGGTGACGGTGACACCGTTTTCGCCGTTGAGCTTGGCATAGATCTTATCGCTGTTATCGGTGACGAATACCTCCGCCACATCCTCCAGGCGGATGGCATCTACCCCCTCCAGGCCCAGGTCCAGCAGCACCAAATTGCGCAGGTCCTCCTGGGTGGTGATCGTATCGCCCACGGACACCATATACTGCACGCCGTCCTCCTGGACATAGCCTGCGGGCATGGAAAAATTCTGCGCCGTAAGCAGGGCGGAAACGGTGCTCAGCTGCAGCATACCGGAGAGGTCCGTCTGGGCCAGGGCCGCCGAGCGGCTCTGCTCCAGTGTGGCCAGGCCCGAATCCAGCTGGGTCAGGGCCGAGTCTATCTGAACGCTGCCGGAAATGAGCTGCTGGACCCCATCGGCCAGGGTCATGGCGCCGGAGGTGATCTTCTCCACCAGGCCCGCCAGAACGGCGTTATCGGACTTGAATTGCTGAATTTTTTCTTGGAGCTGACGGAGCTGCTCCGCTGTTTTTTCGATTTCCTCCAGCAGATGGTCCCAGTCCGTACCCAGGGCCTTCAGGCGCAGGTCGATCTCCGCCAGCTCGGAGGTGATGCGGATATATTCGCTCTCGGCCTTGATGGCGGCGATCTGCTCCTCCTTCTGCTCGGGCGTCAGGAGGGGGTTATTTTCAATGGCGGCAATGCGGGCATCGTAGCCGGCCTTTTTTGCCTCCAACTCGGTTTTCCGCTGCAAAAGCTCCTGGAGCAGGGTCAGTCTTTCCCGGAGGGACTGCTCCTGGATATCCATTTCCCGGAGGCTATCCCGGACGGCCAAAAGGGCCTTTTCCGCGGTCTGGGAAATGGCCGTCTCCTCTGCTGTGCGGATGGCCTCCTTAGCGTCCAAAAGCTGCTGGCGGGTCTGCCGGAGCTGGTCCCGGGAGGCATCTAACCGGGCGCTGACGGCGGCGGCCAGCTTTTCGGACAGGGCATCCAGCTTCTCCTGGCTGAGGATCACATTCATCTGCCGCTGCAATATACCGCTGACGGAGACGCTGGCTACGCCGGTGATGCCCTCCAGCTTGGTGGAGAGGGTGCTGTCCACAAACTCGGAAAGCTCCGCCACATCCATCTTGTCGCTGGACACGGCCGCCACGGCCACCGGAAGCATGGTGGGGTTTATTTTCAGCACATAGGGGGTGCCCACGGTATCATCCCAGCCGCCCTGGAGGGTGGCTATTTTCTGCTGGATGTCCACGCCCGTGGAGTCCATGTTCACGCCCTGCTCAAACTCCAGAACCACCATGGAGACGCTGTTTTGGCTGGAGGAGGTCACATGCTTTATTTCATTCAGCGTGGCCATGGACTGCTCCATGGGCTTGGTGATGTCCGCCTCCACGGTCTCGGGGCTGGCACCGGGGCTGGTGGTCACAATGACCACATAGGGAAAATCCATATTGGGCATCAGGTCCGGCGTCATCTTCAGGTACGCCACCACACCCAGCACCAATATGGCCAGCACAGCCACAAACACCGTAAGGGGTTTTTTCACGCTGAATCTCGGCATCCGGTCCACTCCTTTTTCAGGGCCTACCGGCCCATATTACATCATTGCAAGTAGTTTAGCATGGGCAAAATTTTTTTGCAACCGCCCTCTCCCATTATTTACGAAACCGTTACAAAAAGCCGGAGTGCTGCCCTGGCAGCACTCCGGTCTTCGCTTTTCTATGTATCGTGTGTCGTATAAGGTCAGCCCTTCGGCCTGTTCACACAGCGGTGCTTTTACTTCTCGGCAGCGGCGGCCTCGGCCTGCTTTGCCTCTTCCTCAGCGTCCACGGTGACCATGTGGTCCAGCATCCGCACCACCTGGCAGCTGTAGCCCCACTCATTGTCATACCAGGCAATGAGCTTTACAAAGTCGTGGTCCAGCATCAGGCCCGCGCTCTCGTCAAAGATGCAGGGGCAGGGATTGCCGATGAGATCGGTGGACACCAGCTGATCCTTGGTGTAGCCGATGATGCCCTTCAGATTGGTCTCGCTGGCGTGGCGGATCTCATAGCAGATCTCAGCGTAGCTGGTGGGACGGGAGAGCTTGGCGGTCAGGTCCACCACAGACACGTCAGCGGTGGGCACCCGGAAGGACATGCCCGTCATCTTCCCCTTCAGGGAGGGGATGACCCGGCCCACGGCCTTGGCCGCGCCGGTGGAGGAGGGAATGATGTTATTGAGGATGGAGCGGCCGGTGCGCCAGTCGCTGCCGCCGCGGGAGTCCACGGCCTTCTGCTTGGCGGTGGAGGCGTGGATGGT